>NZ_JBEPBM010000032.1:0-83520 GCF_040299205.1 Streptomyces sp. NPDC000983
CGGAGAAAGTCATAGAGGCGCTGCACGTAACCCAGCGTAGGGAAGCGTGGCGTGTGCAGGGGTCAACCGGAGGACAGCGAGGTGAGCGCGTGCCCGGGCCGCCGGCCTCCTCCGGGCCGGCCGCCGGACGTGGTGCGTCAGGGTTGCGTCAAAAGCGCCCCGGTCGCCGCACCCGGTGCCTTATGTCCGTTTTGCTGGTCGTAAGGTCGACGCTGCGTGGAGTGGCGACCGGAAGACAATGAGGACATGGGACGCGGCAGGCTTCGGATCTATCTCGGTGCGGCACCGGGTGTGGGCAAGACGTACGCGATGCTCTCGGAGGCGCACCGGCGGCTGGAGCGCGGCACGGACTGCGTGGTCGGGTTCGTCGAGCACCACGGCCGGCCGCGTACCGAGGTGATGCTCGCCGGTCTGGAGCAGGTCCCGCGCCGGGAGCTGGCCTACCGGGGCGCGTCGTTCACGGAGATGGACGTCGACGGGGTGCTGGCGCGCCGCCCCCGGGTCGCCCTCGTCGACGAGCTGGCGCACACCAACGTGCCGGGCTCGCGCAACGCCAAGCGCTGGCAGGACGTGGAGGAACTCCTCGCGGCCGGCATCGACGTCATATCGACCGTCAACATCCAGCACCTGGAGTCCCTCGGCGACGTCGTCGAGTCGATCACGGGGGTGCGGCAGCAGGAGACGGTGCCCGACGAGGTCGTGCGGCGGGCCGATCAGATCGAGCTGGTGGACATGTCCCCGCAGGCGCTGCGCCGGCGGCTGGCGCACGGCAACGTCTACCGGCCGGACAAGGTCGACGCGGCGCTGTCGAACTACTTCCGGCCGGGGAACCTGACGGCGCTGCGGGAGCTGGCGCTGCTGTGGGTGGCGGACCGGGCGGACGAGTACCTGCGGGAGTACCGCGGGGAGCACCACGTCTCGCGCATCTGGGGTTCCCGGGAGCGGATCGTGGTGGGTCTGACCGGCGGCCCGGAGGGGCGCACGCTGATCCGGCGGGCCGCGCGGCTGGCGGAGAAGGGCGCCGGCGGCGAGGTGCTCGCCGTCTACATCGCCCGCAGCGACGGGCTCACCTCGGCGTCGCCGAAGGAACTCGCGGTGCAGCGGACCCTGGCCGAGGATCTCGGCGGCACCTTCCACCACGTCGTCGGGGACGACGTCCCGGCTGCGCTGCTGGCCTTCGCGCGCGGGGTGAACGCCACCCAGATCGTGCTCGGCTCCTCGCGCCGCAAGAGCTGGCAGTACGTGCTCGGGCCGGGGGTCGGGGCGACCGTGGCCCGGGAGTCGGGGCCCGACCTCGACGTCCACATCGTCACCCACGAGGCCGTCGCCAAGGGGCGCGGACTGCCCGTCGCGCGCGGCGCCCGGCTCGGCCGGTCCCGCCTGGTGTGGGGCTGGCTGGCCGGGGTCGGTGGCCCGGTGCTGCTCACCCTGCTGCTGACCAACGTCGACGCCCACCTCGGTCTGACCAACGACATGCTGCTGTTCCTGGCCCTGACCGTGGCCGCGGCGCTGATCGGCGGACTGCTCCCCGCGCTGGCCTCGGCCCTGCTCGGCTCCCTGCTGCTGAACTGGTTCTTCACCGCGCCCGTCCACCGCATCACCATCGCCGACCCGAAGAACATCGTCGCCCTGGCGATCTTCGTCGGCGTCGCGGTGTCGGTGGCCTCGGTGGTCGACCTCGCCGCCCGCCGCACCCATCAGGCGGCCCGGCTGCGCGCCGAGTCGGAGATCCTCTCCTTCCTCGCCGGGAACGTGCTGCGCGGCGAGACCAGCCTGGAGGCGCTGCTGGAACGGGTCCGGGAGACCTTCGGGATGGAGTCCGCGGCCCTGCTGGAGCGGGCCGGCGACGTCGATCCGTGGACCTGCGCCGGACGCGTCGGCACCGGGCGGCCCGTAAAGCGGCCGGAGGACGCCGACGTCGACATGCCCGTCGGGGACCACATGGCGCTCGCCCTGACCGGCCGGGTGCTGCCAGCCGAGGACCGGCGGGTGCTGGCCGCGTTCGCCGCGCAGGCCGCCGTCGTCCTGGACCGGCGCCGGCTGCGCGAGGAGGCCGACCTGGCCCGGTCGCTCGCCGAGGGCAACCGCATCCGCACCGCGCTGCTGGCCGCCGTCAGCCACGACCTGCGCACCCCGCTCGCCGGGATCAAGGCGTCGGTGAGCAGCCTGCGCTCCGACGACGTGGCGTGGTCCGAGGAGGACGAGGCGGAACTGCTGGCCGGGATCGAGGAGGGTGCCGACCGCCTGGACCACCTGGTCGGCAACCTCCTCGACATGTCCCGGCTCCAGACCGGCACCGTCAGCACGATCGTGCGGGAGATCGACCTCGACGAGGTCGTGCCCATGGCGCTCGGCGGCGTCCCCGAGGACAGCGTCGAACTGGACGTCCCCGAGACGCTGCCCATGGTCGCCGTCGACCCCGGACTGCTGGAGCGCGCGGTCGCCAACGTCGTCGAGAACGCCGTCAAGTACAGCCCGCCCGGCACTCCCGTCCTGGTCTCCGCCAGCGCCCTCGCCGACCGTGTCGAGGTCCGCGTCGTGGACCGCGGCCCCGGCGTCCCCGACGACGGCAAGGAGCGCATCTTCGCGCCCTTCCAGCGGTACGGTGACGCGCCCCGCGGCGCCGGCGTCGGCCTGGGCCTCGCGGTGGCCCGCGGCTTCGCCGAGGCCATGGACGGCACCCTGCACGCCGAGGACACCCCCGGCGGCGGGCTCACCATGGTGCTGACCCTGCGCGCGGCCGCTGAGAAGCTTGTCCCCGCCGACGTACCGGAACCCGAAAGGCAGGCCTCATGACCCGGGTGCTCGTGATCGACGACGAGCCGCAGATCGTGCGCGCCCTTGTGATCAACCTCAAGGCCCGCAAGTACGAGGTCGACGCGGCGCACGACGGCGCCACCGCCCTCCAGCTCGCCGCCGCCCGCCACCCCGACGTGGTGGTGCTCGACCTCGGTCTGCCCGACATGGACGGCGTCGAGGTGATCCGGGGGCTGCGCGGCTGGACCCGGGTGCCGATCCTCGTCCTGTCCGCGCGCCACTCCTCCGACGAGAAGGTCGAGGCCCTCGACGCGGGCGCCGACGACTACGTCACCAAGCCCTTCGGCATGGACGAGCTGCTGGCCCGGCTGCGCGCGGCGGTCCGGCGCGCCGAGCCGGTCGGCGGAGGTGAGGAGGAGGTCCTCCTCGACGCCGGGACCTTCACCGTCGACCTGGCCGCCAAGAAGGTCAACCGCGACGGCGCGGACGTCCGCCTGACCCCCACCGAGTGGCATCTGCTGGAGGTCCTCGTCCGCAACGCCGGACGGCTGGTCAGCCAGAAGCAGCTGCTCCAGGAGGTCTGGGGGCCGTCCTACGGGACGGAGACCAACTATCTGAGGGTCTACATGGCCCAGCTGCGGCGGAAGCTGGAGGCGGACCCCTCCCACCCGAAGCACTTCATCACCGAGCCGGGCATGGGCTACCGCTTCGAACGCTGACCGCGGGCCGCCCGGTCGGCCTGCCCGGCTCAGTCCCGGAAGGCCAGTTCGGCGAACCGCTCGCCCATGAGGCGGTGCGTGGCGGCGTCCGGGTGGAGCGCGTCGGGGAGCGGCAGTTCGGCGTGGTCGCGCTCGCCGTACAGGGCGCGGCCGTCGAGCAGGCGCAGGTGCGGGTCGTCGGCCCGGCGCTGCTCCACCACGCGGGCCAGCTCCTCGCGGATCACGGTGAGCGTCAGCTTTCCGGCCGCCCGCTCGGCGGGGTCGCCGGTCGCGACGAACCTCAGCCGGCCCTCGCCGAGCGCCTCGGGGTCGAAGGCGCCCGGGCCCGGGGTGTCCTCGTGGATGGGGCACAGGATGGGGGAGACGACCAGCAGCGGGGTGTCGGGGTGGCCGTCGCGGATCGTGTCGAGGAACCCGTGCACGGCCGGGGCGAAGGCGCGCAGCCGCATCAGGTCGAGGTTGACCAGGTTGATGCCGATCTTGACGCTGATCAGGTCGGCCGGGGTGTCCCGCATCGCGCGGGCCGTGAACGGGTCGAGGAGGGCGCTGCCGCCCAGACCCAGGTTGATCAGCTCCCAGCCGGCCAGCGCCGCGGCGCGGGCGGGCCAGATGCCGGTGGGGCTGGTCGCGTCGGAGCCGTGGCTGATGGAGCTGCCGTGGTGCAGCCACACCTTGCGGCCGCGGTCCGGCAGCGGCTCCACGGGGGCGTCGGCGCGCAGGGCGAGCAGCTCGGTGGTCTCGTTGTGCGGCAGCCAGATCTCCACGTCCTTGTCCCGGTCCGGCAGCCCGGAGAAGGACAGCGTGGCGGCCGGGCCCCGGTGGCGTTCGGTGGAGCCGGTGGCCAGGTCGACGACGAGGGTGTCGCCGCCCCTGGCGACGGCCTGCTCGGTCAGCTCGCCGTCGACGAGCAGGTCGTAGATGCCGTCGGGGCGGGACGGGACGCCGACGTAGTTCCGCTTCGTGGGCAGGGTGTCCAGCTCCAGAGCGGTGGCCCGGGTGCGGAAGGCCAGCCGGACGCCCGAGGGCTGGGACTCGACCATCGCCAGCTGCGGGTCGGAGCACTGGGCGCGGGCCCTGGCGGGGAGCCGGTGCGGCAGCAGACCGCGCTCGGTGCGCTCCAGGTCCAGGGCGCCGCGGACGAGGCCGGCGGTGAGAGGGGTGGGGTGCATGGTGCGCGCGTTCCGCCTTTCTGCGTACGGGGTCAGGGGGCGGGCCAGTTGCGGAGGGTGGCGTCGAGGGCGTCGAGGACGCGGGACCAGGACTGTTCGCTGTCGGGGGCGCTGTGGCTGAAGCCGCCCGCCAGCTCCAGGTCGACGTACCCGTGGAAGACGCTGCCCAGCAGGCGGACGGCGTGGGTCTGGTCCGGCTCGGTCAGGTCGTAGCCGCGAAGGATCGCCCGGGTCATCTGGGCGTGCCGTACGCCCGCGCTCGCGGCGGCCGTCTCGGGGTCGAGGCGGTAGCGGGCGGCGGCGTAGCGGCCGGGGTGGGCGCGGGCGTAGTCGCGGTACACGTCGGCGAAGGCGACCAGGGCGTCCTTGCCTGCCCGGCCCGCGAGGGCGTCGGCCGCCCGGTCGGCGAGCTCCTCCAGGGCGAGCAGGGCGATCCGGGTCCTGAGGTCGTGGGAGCTCTTCAGGTGCGAGTACAGGCTGGCGGTCCTGACGTCGAACCGCCGGGCCAGCGCCGAGACGGTCACCTGGTCGAAGCCGACCTCGTCGGCCAGTTCCGCCCCGGCCCGGGTGAGCAGCTCCGGGGTGAGTCCCGCACGTACCATGACATCCTTTCCTTTACCTAGATAGATTATGAATCTGCCTATAGCTATTAGGCAAGTCCGGAGCCTCCGCCGCCGGTTCGAGCGCCCGACCCGGTGGGTACGTAGGTGTTGGCGTGCCCCGGTACGCTTCAGACATGAGTTCTGTTCCTCGTTCCGAGAAGCCGGTGGGCCGGTTCCGGCGCATGCTCGACCGGCTCTCCTCGTCGCAGGAGGACCTGGAGTCCGAGGAACTGCGGGAGGACGCCGCGACCGCCGGCTGCATCCGTATCTGTGACTGCCACGACCGACAGATAGTCACCGTTACTGGTACCTTGCGCACGGTCACCCTGCGGCCGCTGGCCGGAGTACCGGCCCTGGAGGCCGAGCTCTTCGACGGTTCCGCCGCGCTGGACGTGGTGTGGCTCGGCAGACGCTCCATCGTGGGGATAGAGCCGGGGCGCAAGCTGATCGCATCGGGCCGGATCTCGATGAGCCGGGGCCGCCGGGTGCTGTTCAACCCGAAATACGAACTGAGACCCCTCGGACGGGAGTAGCCGGTGACGTCGCTCGACAAGCCGACCGAAGACACCACCGCAGACGCGGAGCGGGACGCCCGGGCGGTGACGGAGGCCGCGCTGTTCGAGGCGTTCGGCGGCGTGCGCGGCATGGTCGAGACGGTGCTGCCCGGTCTCCTCTTCGTCACCATCTACACGATCAACAAGGACCTGCACCTGTCGGCGATCGCCGCCCTCGGTGTCTCCCTGCTGCTGGTCGTCGTCCGCCTGGTGAAGCGGGACACCCTCAAGCACGCCTTCAGCGGGGTCTTCGGCGTCGCCTTCGGTGTCGTCTTCGCGATGATGACCGGCAACGCCAAGGACTTCTACCTCCCCGGCATGCTCTACACGCTGGGCCTGGGCCTCGCGTACATCATCACGACGCTGTGCGGGGTGCCGCTGATCGGCGTGATCCTCGGCCCGGTCTTCAAGGAGAACCTCTCCTGGCGCAAGCGGAACCCGGGGCGCAAGAAGGCGTACTCCAAGGCGAGTTACGCCTGGGGCGCGATCCTGCTCGCCAAGTGCGCGATCCTCTTCCCGCTCTACTGGTGGGCGGACACCACCCAGTTGGGCTGGGTGCTGGTCGCCCTCAAGATCCCGCCGTTCCTGCTGGCCGTCTGGCTGACCTGGGTCTTCCTCGCCAAGGCGCCCGCGCCGATCGACGTGTTCGCGGAGATGGAGGCGGCGGAGAAGGCGGAGAAGGAGCGGAAGGCCGCGGCCCGCGCCGCCGACTGAACCGTATGGGCCGCGCCGCCGACCGAACCGTACGGGTCGCGCCGCGGGCTGAACCGTGGGAACCAGCGCCGGCCTCAAGCGCACGCATTGCGCGCCGGCCTCAAGCGCACGGATTGCGCGCCGGCCTCAAGCGCACGGACCGCGCCGGCCGAACCACACGGACCACGCGAAGGGCGCCCCGGGATCTCCCGGGGCGCCCTTCGCCGTCGTACGGCCCGCTGCTCAGCCCTTCGCGTCCTCGCGGCGCACCGACAGCAGGTCCTCCAGCTGCTCCTCGCGGGCTTGCGCGGCCACGAACAGCAGTTCGTCGCCCGCCTCCAGCGAGTCCTCCCGGGTCGGCGTGAGCACCCGGGTGCCGCGGATGATGGTGACCAGCGAGGTGTCCTGCGGCCACTCCACGTCCCCGACCTGGGTGCCGGCCAGGGCCGACTCCTCGGGCAGGGTCAGCTCCACCAGGTTGGCGTCGCCGTGGCTGAAGCGCAGCAGCCGGACCAGGTCGCCGACGCTCACCGCCTCCTCGACCAGGGCGGACATCAGACGCGGGGTGGAGACGGCCACGTCGACGCCCCAGGACTCGTTGAAGAGCCACTCGTTCTTGGGGTTGTTGACGCGGGCGACAACGCGCGGAACGCCGTACTCCGTCTTCGCCAGCAGGGAGACGACCAGGTTCACCTTGTCGTCGCCCGTCGCGGCGATCACCACGTTGCAGCGCTGCAGCGCCGCCTCGTCCAGCGAGGTGATCTCGCAGGCGTCGGCGAGCAGCCACTCCGCCTGGGGCACGCGCTCGACCGAGATCGCGGTCGGCGCCTTGTCGATGAGCAGGACCTCGTGGCCGTTCTCCAGCAGTTCGCCCGCGATCGAGCGGCCCACGGCACCGGCACCGGCAATGGCGACCCTCATCAGTGACCGCCCTCCTCTTCGGGACCCTTGGCGAACACGGCCTCGACCTTGTCGACCTCGTCGGTGCGCATCATCACGTGCACCAGGTCGCCCTCCTGCAACACCGTCTGCGAGCTGGGCAGGATCGCCTCGCCGAGGCGGGTCAGGAACGCCACGCGGACGCCCGTCTCCTCCTGCAGCTTGCTGATCTTGTGGCCCACCCAGGAGGCGGCGGTGTGCACCTCGGCCAGCTGGACGCCCCCGGTGGGGTCGCGCCACAGCGGCTCGGCGCCCGAGGGGAGCAGCCGGCGCAGCATCTGGTCGGCGGTCCAGCGCACCGTGGCCACGGTCGGGATGCCCAGACGCTGGTAGACCTCGGCACGGCGGGGGTCGTAGATCCGCGCCGCGACGTTCTCGACGCCGAACATCTCTCGGGCCACCCGCGCGGAGATGATGTTGGAGTTGTCGCCGCTGGAGACCGCGGCGAAGGCGCCGGCCTCCTCGATCCCCGCCTCGCGCAGGGTGTCCTGGTCGAAGCCGATCCCGGTGACCCGGCGGCCGCCGAACCCGGGGCCGAGCCGGCGGAAGGCGGTGGGGTCCTGATCGATCACAGCGACCGTATGCCCCTGTTGCTCCAGGGTCTGGGCGAGAGCGGATCCCACTCGTCCGCAGCCCATGATGACGATGTGCACGACCGTCCTTCCAACGTCAAGAGTTCTGCTCAGCCAGATCAGGGTCTCAGATCGACGCCCAAGCTACACACGCGCGGTAGGACGTCGGCACCCCTGTGCACGGTTGCCGCGGGATCGGGACCGATCAACGGCGGCTGATGCTGCGGACGCTGGCGAGAGTCAGGAATCCGAGGCCGACGAGGGAAGCGGCGGCGCCGATCAGCTGGGCGGTGGTGTGCATGGAGCCTCCGGGGACGGCAACGGCGGTGGGAATCAACGGGTTTTGTCATATAGGCACGCCGACGCCGTGCGCCACGAAATCCGCAGCCGCGCGCCCCGCGATTTCACCCGGTGGGCAGGTGCTGTGCGGATAGGGGGTGGCGGGTGGGCGGCAGCGCGTTCGAACGCTTACGATCCTCTGTTGTGTCCAAACTGACCGACGTGCCCAAACGGATTCTGATCGGGCGCGCACTGCGCAGTGACCGGCTTGGGGAAACGCTCCTGCCGAAGCGCATCGCACTCCCCGTCTTCGCCTCCGACCCGCTGTCCTCCGTGGCCTACGCGCCCGGCGAGGTCCTGCTGGTGCTGTCCATCGCGGGCGTGTCGGCGTACCACTTCAGCCCCTGGATCGCGGTCGCCGTCGTGGTCCTGATGTTCACGGTCGTCGCCTCCTACCGGCAGAACGTGCACGCCTACCCGAGCGGCGGCGGCGACTACGAGGTCGCCAACACCAACCTCGGCCCCCGGGCCGGCCTCACCGTGGCCAGCGCCCTGCTCGTCGACTACGTCCTCACGGTCGCCGTGTCCATCTCCTCCGGCGTGGAGAACCTCGGCTCGGCCGTCCCGTTCGTCGTCGAGCACAAGGTCCTGTGCGCCGTCGGCATCATCGTCCTGCTGACCCTGATGAACCTGCGCGGGGTGAAGGAGTCGGGCAAGCTCTTCGCGATCCCGACCTACGTCTTCGTCGCCGGCGTCTTCATCATGATCGCCTGGGGCGCCTTCCAGGGGCTGGTCCTCGACGAGACCATGAAGGCCCCGACCGCCGACTACGAGATCAAGCCCGAGCACCAGGGCCTGGCCGGTTTCGCCCTGGTCTTCCTGCTGCTGCGCGCCTTCTCCTCCGGCTGTGCCGCGCTCACCGGCGTCGAGGCGATCAGCAACGGCGTCCCCGCCTTCCGCAAGCCCAAGTCGCGGAACGCGGCGACCACCCTCGCCATGATGGGCCTGCTCGCGGTCACCATGTTCTGCGGCATCATCGGTCTCGCCATGGCCACCGATGTGCACATGGCGGAGAACCCGGCCAAGGACCTCGTCCACAACGGTGTTCCGGTCGGCGCCGACTACGTCCAGGACCCGGTCATCTCCCAGGTCGCGGCCGCCGTCTTCGGTGACGGCACCTTCTTCTTCGTGCTGCTCGCCGCCGCCACCGCCCTGGTCCTCTTCCTCGCGGCCAACACCGCGTACAACGGCTTCCCGCTGCTCGGCTCGATCCTCGCCCAGGACCGCTACCTGCCCCGCCAGCTGCACACCCGCGGCGACCGCCTCGCCTTCTCCAACGGCATCGTCCTGCTGGCCGGCGCCGCCGCCCTGCTGGTGTGGATCTACGGAGCCGACTCCACGCGGCTGATCCAGCTGTACATCGTCGGTGTCTTCGTCTCCTTCACGCTCAGCCAGATCGGCATGGTCCGGCACTGGAACCGGCACCTGCGCACCGAGACCGACCAGGCCAAGCGCCGCCACATGGTCCGCTCCCGCGCGATCAACGCCTTCGGCGCCTTCTTCACCGGCCTGGTGCTCGTCGTCGTCCTGGTCACCAAGTTCACGCACGGCGCCTGGGTCGCCCTGCTCGGCATGGTCATCTTCTACGTCGTCATGAGCGCGATCCGGAAGCACTACGACCGGGTCTCCGCCGAGATCGCCGCCCCCGAGGGCCCGAGCGACGACAGCGTCCGCCCCTCCCGGGTGCACTCCGTCGTCCTGGTCTCCAAGATCCACCGGCCCACGCTGCGCGCCCTCGCGTACGCCAAGCTGATGCGCACCGACACCCTGGAGGCGCTCAGCGTCAACGTCGACCCGGTGGAGACCAAGGCGCTGAAGTCCGAGTGGGAGAAGCGCGGCATCGACGTCCCGCTGAAGGTCCTCGACTCGCCCTACCGCGAGATCACCCGGCCGATCATCGAGTACGTCAAGAACCTGCGCCGCGAGTCCCCGCGCGACGCCGTCTCGGTGATCATCCCCGAGTACGTCGTGGGCCACTGGTACGAGCATCTGCTGCACAACCAGAGCGCCCTGCGCCTGAAGGGCCGGCTGCTGTTCACCCCGGGTGTGATGGTCACCTCGGTGCCCTACCAGCTCCAGTCCTCCGAGGCCGCCAAGAAGCGGGCCCGCAAGCGGCAGGACTGGACCGCGCCGGGCTCCGTACGGCGCGGCCCGGCGGTGGAGCGGACCAAGGAGTCCTCGAAACAGTCGTAGACTGGTCGGCTGTTGTCCCGGCCCGTCCCCTTACGCATCTGGAGTCACCCCGCCATGCAGGCAGAACCGAAGAAGTCGCAGGCGGGGTCGCTCGTGGGGCGTGAGTTCGAGGTCGAGGTCGGGCCCGTCGCGCACGGCGGCCACTGCATCGCCCGCACCGAGGACGGCCAGGTGCTCTTCGTACGGCACACCCTCCCCGGTGAGCGGGTCCTGGCCCGGGTCACCGAGGGCGAGGAGGGCTCCCGCTTCCTGCGCGCCGACGCCGTCGAGGTGCTCGACGCCTCCAAGGACCGCATCGAGGCGCCCTGCCCGTACGCCGGTCCCGGCCGCTGCGGCGGCTGCGACTGGCAGCACGCCAAGCCGGGCGCCCAGCGCAGGATGAAGGGCGAGGTCGTCACCGAGCAGCTCGCCAGGCTCGCCGGGCTGACGCCCGAGGAGGCCGGCTGGGACGGCACGGTGATGCCGGCCGAGGGCGACAAGCTGCCCGCCGGGCAGGTCCCGCAGTGGCGCACCCGCGTCCAGTACGCGGTGGACCCCGAGAGCGGACGGGCCGGGCTGCGCCGCCACCGCTCGCACGAGGTAGAGCCCGTCGAGCACTGCATGATCGCCGCGGAGGGCGTCAGCGAACTCGGCATCGAGCAGCGGGACTGGACGGGCATGGAGTCGGTCGAGGCCATCGCGGCGACCGGTTCGCAGGACCGCCAGGTGATCCTCACCCCGCGTCCCGGGGCCCGGCTCCCGATCGTCGAGCTGGACAAGCCGGTGTCGGTGATGCGGGTCGAGGAGAAGGACGGCGGGATCCACCGGGTCCACGGCCGCCCCTTCGTCCGCGAGCGCGCCGACGGCCGCACCCACCGCGTCGGCAGCGGCGGCTTCTGGCAGGTCCACCCGCAGGCGGCGGACACCCTGGTCAAGGCCGTGATGCAGGGCCTGCTGCCGCGCAAGGGCGAGATGGCGCTCGACCTGTACTGCGGGGTCGGCCTCTTCGCCGGCGCACTCGCCGACCGCCTCGGCGAGCAGGGCGCGGTCCTCGGCATCGAGTCCGGCAAGCGCGCGGTGGAGGACGCCCGCCACAACCTCGCGGACTTCCCCCGGGTCCGGATCGAGCAGGGCAAGGTCGAGTCGGTCCTGCCGCGGACGGGCATCTCCGAGGTCGACCTGATCGTCCTGGACCCGCCCCGCGCGGGAGCGGGCCGCGCCACGGTGAAGCACCTCGCCTCCCTCGGCGCCCGCCGCATCGCCTACGTCGCCTGCGACCCGGCGGCCCTGGCCCGGGACCTGGGGTACTTCCGGGACGGGGGGTACCGGGTGCGGACGCTGAGGGTGTTCGATCTGTTTCCGATGACGCACCATGTCGAGTGCGTCGCGATCCTTGAGCCTGCCGAGAAGGGCCGCTGACCTGCCGTTTCTCCGAGTGTGCGTTATGGGCGTTACGTGCGTTAGGTGCGATATCTTGACGCATATTCGACGCATGTGACGCACGTTTGACGCACGGACGGCGCGGTTTCTGATGGGTCGTCATGCGTGATTGGTGACCGTCGAATGGAGCCCTCAGCTGTGTGGTCGTAGGCACGTTGAGCTGGCTGGGGCGCTGGCTGCCGGGCTGTCAGCTGCCCCTGCCCCATCCGCTTCTCGGTAGTGACGTTCCGTGACGCTAGGTGGGGTGTCCGGTGCGTGTTGTGTCAGGGGCCGCCATGGCTCCGGTGCTCGGGAAAGGGCTTGAGGTCGTCGCCGCTCCCGATGGGCCGGAGGGCGGTTCTCGAGCACGGCCGGACTCGTGATCGGTGCTGCGTGGCCGCAGCGGTGGAGCGCGCGCCGGTCGGTCCGGAGGCATCGGTGATGACCGGGCGTCGTGCGACATGCACGACCGTATGCCGGAGGAGCTGAACCCCTCGGGGCCTGCGGCCGTACATAGCGTCGAGGCCATCGGAGCTCCAGACGGGTGCGTGCGATGGCCGGTTCATCTAGACGGCAACCCGTCCGCCTCCTTGCCAGGATGCCAGCGCCATTCCCGAAGGACCACAGACCTAATGACGATGATCAACAGCCCGCTGCCCGAGGGCGACCGCGAGATCGCCGGCGCGGCCCTCCAGGCGACCCTGGTCGACCTGCTCGACCTGTCCCTGGTGGCCAAGCAGGCGCACTGGAACCTGTACGGCCCGCGTTTTCGATCAGTCCACGTCCAGCTCGACGAGGTTGCCTCGATCGCACGTGGCCACGCGGACACGGTGGCCGAACGCGCGGCTGCGCTGGGAGTGAGTCCGGACGGACGGGCGGTCACCATCGCGGGCACCAGCGGCGTGCCTGCTTTCCCGTCAGGCTGGACGAAGGACGGCGACGCTGTCGATGCCCTGGTGCGTACGTTCTCCGCGGTCATCGGGAGGGTGCGGCAGCGGATCGAGGAGACTGGTCCGGTGGACGCCGTGAGCCAGGATCTCCTCATCGGGCTGACGGCCGAACTGGAGAAGCAGAGCTGGATGTTCCAGGCGGAGAACAGGGCCTGACGAGGTGGGACTCGTGCTGTCGGAGGGGGTGACCGCCGACTGCGGTGTCACCGGAGGCTTGCGGTATCCGCAGGGACGGGCCGGCTGCCGGATGAGAACGGCGGCCGAGGAGCTGTCGCCAAGAGGCCGAGCGGTCCTTCCTGGACGAGGCGGAGCTCGGTGATCGCGAAAAGCCCGGGGGCCGGCATCCACTCGGCACGGAGAGGTGGCGGCAGGGGGCGGTCCGGGGCCGGGCCGCAGCTTGTCCCGTGCCGTTTCTGCCGCAGCGGGCTTTCCTCGGCAACGAGTCCGGAGATCGCTCCTGACCATCCGGTTCCGCCGTGGTCCGGGGGCAGGGTGATGCGATCACGACCTCTCTGGCGAGGGCGAGCGAAGAAGACGACGGGCGTATCGGGTCCGTGGCGACCTCGTGCGCCGCTGGTCGCGAGCCGGTCCGTAGTGGGGCTGATCATCGAGACGCCCATGTCGTTCGAACGGCTCCGGACAGAAGCAGGGCAAGACGACAAGGGCGTTTGAGTGCCTGGGTGTCACTGCTTTCCGAGCAGAACCCTCCGGGGCGGTTCACGATTCCCACCAGGTGGGTGGAGCCGGGCAGCGGTGCCTGACGAGTTCATGCGCCATCGTCGTGAGACCGGACTCTCCGGGTTCCTCCCCTCGACTTCGGTGGCGACGGACCATCCCCGACATGCCGACACCCCGGGGCCGAGCGGAACCGCCCGGGGAGCGGCACCGGACGGGACGGTGACGTCAGGACCCGTCCGGCGGCGACGCGGACCGTGGATGACCGGGCCGGCATCGCCCGTCCGTGCCGTGACTACACGCCGAGTACGCCCTGCTTCTCCAAGGACTTGCGCAGCGCCCGCACGGCGTAGAAGGCACGGCTCTTGACTGTGCCGGGCGGGATGCCGAGGTGCTCGGCCACCTGGGCCACGCTGCATTCCAGGGAGTACATGAGGCGGATGACGGTCCGGTGCTGTTCCTTCAGCTCCCGCAGTGCCTCCAGCACCGCGTGGGAGGTGATCGTGGACTCCGTGCCGTCCCAGGAGGCGTCCAGATCCTCGACCGCCATCAGATCCAGCGGCCGGACCTGGCGGGCCCGGTGGTGGTCGATGACCAGGTTCCTGGCCACGGTGAACAGCCACGGCCGGATGTGTTCGCCGCGGGTGCTCAAGAGCCGGACGTGTTTCCAGGCGCGCGCCGCGGTCTCCTGGAGGATGTCCTCAGCCCTGTGCCAGTCGCCGTCCAGCAGCCGCGCGGCGTACCGGATGAGCAGAGGGCCGTACTGCTCGTAGATGTCTCGTATGAAGGCGTCGCAGTCGGCGTCCGAAGCGACGTGCCGGGCATGTGCCCGAGTCGAGGCGAGGGTGGCCGCCCCCGCCTCCATGGTCCCGTTCATGGGTGGTGCTCAATTCTGTTCGAGTGTTCCGTGGCGTGCTCTCCCACTTGCGCGGGTGAGTGGCTCAACACTCGGCGGGACCCCTTTGCCAAACCTTGTCGTCTCCTTGTCGCGCCGCTTGCCGACCCATGCCGCCCGCTCCCGGCACGTCCTCGTGTCCGCCAGGGGGCGCTCCGCGGCGCCGACGGCGCGTAGGCCCCTCGGACCCGACGGGAACGACCGGATCAGGGCGTTCGCGTCGCGAGCCGACGAGTTCGGCGTCGATGACTTCCCGCGCGTCCGCCGAGAACAGGTAGTCGTGTGAGGACACACCGGTCTTCCGGATTCCCCTCGGCATTTCGCGCCGATGGTGTCCTGCTGGCTGAACCTGGTGAAGCGATGGCTCGCCGAGTTCGGACGGAGACAGCTCCTACTGCCGGTGAATCTCCGCCCCGGGTGACTGGTGCGCAGAATCAGCGCCTGTCGGAACCGGCGCCGTGCGATTGCCGACGCCCTTCTGCGGCGGGACGGGTACGGAGCCCGCATCCATGTCCAGGGCGGTGAGCCGGTCTCGGATCTCCCGGGCGCTGTGGGACAGATCCTGTCGTTCGGCATCGGCGAGCGCGTTGACCCAGTCCGTGCGTGCGGCCTCCCGGTCGCCCATGGCCAGACGGGTGTTGCCCCGTCGCATCAGCGAGCCGACCACGTTCCGGTGGTCCTCCAGTTCCTCGAAGGCGTCCAGCGCCCGCCGGTAGGTGGCTGCCGCCTCCTCGTACCGGCCGAGTCGATGGAGGGCGTAGCCCACGCTGTCCCAGCACTGGGCCTCCTGCCACGGGGCGTCCAGGCGCTGGTAGAGGGCGATGGCCTCCTCGCCGTACACGAGGCCTCTCCCGGGCCGCCCCAGGTTGGAGTGCAGCCAGGAGAGCCCGTTGAGGCACTCGGCCGTCCACAGCTTGTTCCCCGTAGATCGGGCCAGCGCGAGTCCTTGCTCGGCGGGAGCCAACGCCTCCCGGTGCCGGCCGAACCGGAACAGCGCCATCGCCGTCACGAACAGGGCGCGAACCTGTTCGCCGGCCACGCCGAGTTCCTCGAAGAGGGCGGAGGCGCGTTCCAGGTGATCCAGAGCCCGCCTCCGGTGGTCCAGACAGATGTGGATGCTACCGAGGTGGCGCAGGCAGCGCGCCTCCTTCAAACGGTCGCCCTGGAGCTGTGCCACTTCCAGGGCGGGGGTCAGCGCGGTGATCGCCTCGGGCCAGTACTCCTGGCGGTACAGGTGCTCCTTCAGCGTCCACGCGAGGCTGGTGGCCCAGTGGTCCAGCTTCTGGCTGACGGCGGTCTGCAGCAAGCCGGCCAGTACCCGGTGTTCGGCGGTGAACCATCGGCGTGCCTGTTCGATGGTGGCGAACGTCTCCGGGACGACGCCCGTGGCGGGGGAGCCGAGGTCGAGTCCGGGCAGTGAGTCCTGCTTGAACAGCAGGTTGGCTTCGTAGGCCGTGAACATGTGGTGGTCCAGGACCCGGAGGGTGGCGGCGTGGCGTTCGTCGGTGTCGTCGTGGGTGTGGGTGAGTTCGGTGGCGTAGCCGCGCAGCAGGTCGTGGAGGGTGTAGCGGCCGGGCAGCGGCTGTCCGACGAGGCACGACCGGGTCAGGTCGGCGAGGAGACGGCGTGTCCGGTGGAGGGGGAGTGCGGTGAGGCCGGCGGCGGCCGGGGCGGTGATGTGGGGCCGGGGTGGAGGGCGAGGAGGCGGAAGAGGCGTGCGGCGGATCCGTCCAGGGACCGGTAGGACCAGGAGAACACGGTGCGGACGTCGGTGGTGGCGTCGGAGGCGGTGAACGCGTCCAGGCCGCTGTGCGCCCGCAGATCGTCGGCGATGGCGCGGAGGGGGAAGGCGGGTTCGTACTCGGCGTGGGCGGCGGCCACGGCCAGTGCCAGGGGCAGTCGTCCGCACAGGCGGATGATGTCGGCCGCGGCGGCGGGCTCGGCGGCGAGCCGTTCCGTCCCCAGCCGCCGTGCCAGCGTCTCGTGGGCCTCGGACTGAGAGGGCAGTGCGAGGGTGAGGGGTTTGGCGCCTTCCGACGTGATCAGGCCGGTGAGTCGGTTGCGGCTGGTGATCAGGGTGAAGCAGCCGTCGCCGGCGGGCAGCAGGGGACGGACCTGCTGTTCGTCGCGGGCGTTGTCCAGGACGAGGAGGATCCGCCGGTCGGCGAGGAGGCTGCGGAAGAGGGTGCTGCGGCCGGGGGTGTCCTCGGGGATGTCCTGGGCGGGGACGCCGAGGGCGGTGAGGAAGCCGTGCAGGGCGACACCGGGTTCGACGGCGGGTGCGTGGGGGTGGAACCCGCACAGGTTGACGAAGAGCTGTCCGTCGGGGAAGGAGGAGGCGATCTGGTGGGCGTGGTGGACGGCGAAGGTGGTCTTGCCGACACCGGGAGCACCGCCGATGACGACGACGGGAGCACCGGTCGGACCTGGGTCTCCGCTCACGGCGGACAGCCAGGCGCCCTCGGTCTCCCGCCCCGCGAAAACCGCCAGATCACCGGGCAACTGCGCCGGACGTACAGCCCGTGGAGACCTGCTCCTGCCGTCGCCCGCGACCGGATTTCTCCTCGCACCGGACGGTGTCACACCGGTGTTCGGCCCGGACCGCGTGACATCGTGGACCGCGCCTGCCTGCCGTGCGCCGACGGCTGCCGTCTCGTCTGGGTCGTCCGGCCGCGACCCCGGCCGGACGACCCGAACCGCGGCTGCCCGCGAGGGCGGTCGCCGTGCCCGTCGTGTTCGCCGCGTCGGTCGAGCGCAGCGGTGGCAGGTCGTGGCGGAGGATGCCGTGGTGCAGGGCGCGCAGTGAGGGCCCGGGTTCGAGGCCGAGTTCGTCCGAGAGGTGTCTGCACAGGTCCGTATAACGCTGCAGCGCCTCGGGGTGCCTGCCGGCCAGGTACAGGGCACGCAACAGCAGATCCCAGCCGGTCTCCCGCAAAGGATGCTGCGTCGTCAGTTCCCGCGCGGCGTCCACGGCCTTCTGCGTCTGTCCGTCCAGGAGCAGGGCGGTGGTGCGGAGCTCCCGGGCGGTCTGTAGCAGTTCCTCCAAGCGGGCGGCCTCAGGAGTGGCGAACAGATAGGGGGCGGCGTCGGCGAGCGCGGCACCGCGCCACATCTCCAGAGCCCTTTCGGTCTCCTCCACGACGCGCGAGGACCGGCCCCGGTCCATCGACCGGCGCGCCTGGGCCAGGTCTCGCTCGAAGCGTACGGTGTCCCGGCTGTCCGGCGGGATGTGCAGGGCGTAGCCCAGGGGCTCGGTGACCAGCACTTCGAACGAGCGCCGCCCGCGCAGATGCCGGGGTTCCAGAATCGCGCGGACCTTGCTGACGTGGGCGTGCAGGGACGCCATCGCCCCACCCGGTGCCCGCCCTGACGGCTGTGGCCACAACTCCTCGCACAGCGTCTCGGGATCGACCGCGTGGCCTTCGGCGAGCAGGAGTCGGATCAGCAGCAGTCGCTGCCTGCGCCGCCCCATGTCCAGCACCGCGCCCGCCCGCCGCACCACCAGCGGACCCAGCACCGCGAAGTCAAGCGACTCCCCCACAGCGGTCACCGTACCCCCGGAAGAGCCGCCCGACGGCGGCGCTCCTCACACGCACATGTCCGTAGGCACATGAGCGGTCCGCTCCCGCGCGGACAGATGCGCCGTGGGCTCGATGACCCACACCGGACGCCACCCCGTCCGCGCCCCGCACGACCGCTGCCACCTCTGCCGCGTCCGCACAGTTCGCCGGAACGGAGAACGAGGAGCGGTGCGGGTGATCGGAGCGGAGGACCCCGTCGTCCACCTCCCGCCTACCGATCGGGACATTAGCAGGGCGTCAACCGGCCTGAAGGACTGCGTGGGCGGGACGATTCAGCGCTTCGGCGGACGCCGCCTCCGGCCGTAGCGCCTACAGCACCGGGCCCACCCGTACACGGAGGAGCACGTCCGTCGGTGGTCGGATGCCGTGCGTCCGGTTGTCGGCCGCAGGATCGCCGGGTGCCGTGGATAACGGCCTTACCCGGGGCGGCTGTTGGCGGAGAAGGGTGAAGTGGCGGAGGAAGTTCGCCAGGCCTGAACCCGGTGCGTGCCGCGGTCGTAGAGGCGAAGGACACGTCCGTACGCGTCGCGTGCCCAGGGAAGGGCCGCCGACTCGTGCGGCCTCTTTCCACCTCAAGGGGACTTCATGGCTCATTCTCACCCGTACTCGAAGATCCGCAGAGGGGTAGTCATGGCCGCTGCCCTCACCGCCTCGCTGCTGACGTCCGGGGCGGCTCCGGCCGCCGCGACCGACGTCTCCAGGCAGGGATCCTTCAAGCACTACGTCGCCCTCGGTGACTCCTACGCCGCAGGAACAGGCCTGCCCCGGCAGACGGACGAGACGTGCATGCGCTCCACGGGCAGCTACCCGGCGTGGGTCGCCGAGACGTACAAACCTGCCGTCTTCAAGGACGTCACGTGCGGCGGAGCCACCACGCGCTCGTTGTGGAACCACGAGGGGTCGGCCGCACCCCAGGTCCATGCCCTCACCCAGGACACCGACCTGGTGACCGTCACGCTCGGCGGCAACGACCTCGGCTTCTCCGACGTGCTCACCAGATGCGTCCTGGCCGGGCTCACCACCCGGGAGGGAACTCCTTGCCGGGACGTGGCGGCCAAGGAGGTCGACGCGGGCTTCGCCAGGCTGAGCACGCGTCTGCCCGACATGCTCACCGACATCAAGCGGCGCAGTCCCCGGGCGCGTGTCGTCGTGGTCGGCTACCCCAACCCGTTCCCCGCCGACGGGAGCGCCTGCGGTTCCTCGGTGCCGCTGGCCAAGGGTGACGTCACCTGGCTCCACCAGACCACGAACCGGCTGAACCTCATGCTGGAGATGTCCGCCCTCCTGAGGCAGGTCGAGTTCGTCGACACCTCCTCGGTGTTCCGGGGTCACGACATGTGCCGGCCCCCGTCCGGGCAGTGGATCAACCCGCTGCTGCCGCGGACGTCCGGTTCCGCTCACCCCAACGCCGTCGGCCACCTGATGACAGCCGTCGCGGTGCACGAGAGGCTCAAGAAGTAGTCACCGCCCTCTCCGGGGGTCGGAGCGTCACTCCGGGCCCCGGAGATCGGGACGTGGGCGCCGAGCCTGTACCTACGGAATGGCCGTGACGGCCGTTGCGGCAGCCCGGCGACAGGCGATGCCGAGCATGGGCGGCCGGATCCGGCGGGCCGCCCCGAGTGCCGTCCGCCGTCAGGACGACGTGTCCGACTTGCCCCCACCGCTGCCGCTCGATCGCCGGAAGCCGATGCCGCTCGTGCTCGGCCCGCTTCAGCACCTGCTCGGCGGCCCGCCGGGCGAGCCTGTCTCGCCGCACCAGGATTCCGGCGGCGGACGCGGTGGCGTACAGCGCGACCGTCAGGACGACATCGAGTCCGTCGCGGTCGCTGAACCCGTGCGGGGTGAGGCCGTACAGGGCCTGCCAGGAGCCGAGGGCCGTCACGCACAGCACGGTGGTGAAGGCGTCGCGTTCGTCGGCCACGGTGAAGAGGGCCAGGGCCACGCCTGCCGTCCCCAGTACGGCCGTAGCCCCGGTGGGCAGGGATCCCGCTCCCAGGGCGCAGGCGGCGACGGTCAGGACGAGGGCGGTCACCGGTTTCGAACGGCGCAGGCAGAGCGCCGCCGTCACCGTCCCGGTGACGAGGACCGTCACGAGAAGTGCGGATCCCGCCGGAACGCTTCCGCGTATCAGGTCCGTCCCCGGCCACACGGCGGTCTGGGCGCCGAGCAGTACGAGGGGCAGGAGTCGGTCGTCGGTTCTCTTCACAAGAGATCAAGGCGATGGCCGCGCGTGAGCGGCTGTCCTCGGACCCCAGGCGGATCGCGCTCTCCAACCTGGGGTGCAGACGCTGCACCCCAGCTGCGGGCTCCGGAATCGACTCGACCGAGTCGGAACTGCGGTACGTGGACAAGGCCGAGTGCCGGAGCACCTCGGACGAGACGTCCCGCTGCACCTACACGCTGAAGGTGACGCGGCAGGAATCGGCCGACCTGCCGGTCACCGTCACGACATGTGGCAGGGCTGTCGGCCGGAGGGCCCTCGTATGTCCGGACACGGAGGCTCCTTGCTCCGCAGAGTCCCCCGTGTGACCGCTCGGACCGGAATCGGTGCCGAGGTCACCATCGTCGGTGAACCGCAGTGCGGGATTGCTCGTAGGAAGCAGTGACGTCCGGGCGCATGAGAGCCCTGACCGGACGTCAACCCTGTCGGCTGGTGTGGCGGCAGCCGGCAGGGCCGTTCAGGCCCCGGGGCCGCCACCGTCCGATCAGTCAGGACGGGCCTTCACGCCAATTTCAATTGCGCGCAACTCAATCGACTGCGGCCTAACGCTGTGCCGTGTTTCTCGTCGGAGCCGGGTTCGCCTTGCCGACCCCGCCCCATCACGGCGACAGCCCTTATACAGAAGGACATCGAAGATGCGCATCACCCGACCGACCAGACCCGCCCGTCTGGTCACCCTGCTCGGTGTTGCGGCCGTGGGCCTCTCCGTCACGGCCCTCGCCCTGCCCGGTACGGCCGGCGCGACGCCCCGCCAGCCGGTCCGGCCGACGATCGTGCTGGAACACGGGGCGTTCGCCGACGCCTCCAGCTGGGACGGAGTCGTCGAGCGGCTGCAGCGGGCCGGCTACCCGGTGGTGGCCGCCGCCAACCCGCTGCGCGGACCGGCCGTCGACGCCGCCTACCTGCGCAGCGTCGTCGAGCACATCGACGGCCCGGTGGTCCTGGTCGGCCATTCCTACGGAGGCACCGTCATCAGCCAGGCTGCCACGGGCCTGGAGGAAAAGGTCAAGGCTCTCGTCTACATCGCCGCGTTCCTGCCCGACACGGGCGAGAGCTCGCTGGGGCTGACGAACAAGTTCCCCGGCAGCACCCTTGGCCAGGTCATCGCCCCGGTGAACTACACGCTTCCCGACGGGGCCTCGGGTGCTGACGTCTTCATCAAGCCGGACAAGTTCCACCAGCAGTTCGCCGCGGACGTCCCTGCGGACAAGGCGAGGCTCATGGCCACCGGACAGCGTCCGATCGCCGCCGCCGCGCTGGAGGAGAACTCCACCCGTGCCGCCTGGAAGACGATTCCCTCCTGGTCGCTGGTCACCACCGGGGACCGGAACATCCCCGTGGCGGCCCAGCGCTTCATGTCGGCCAGGGCACACGCCCGCACGACTGAGATCGACGCCTCGCACGCGGTGACCGTCTCGCGTCCCGACACCGTCGCCCGCATCGTGGAGAAGGCGGCCCGTACGGTCCGCTGACCGGGACCTGTCGATCCAGGCAGGGGAGCCGCCCCGACGGGTGCTTCCCCGGGCCGAGCACCGGCCGAGCACGCCGCGCACGGTCTGCTGCGGATCCGCGCCCATGAGGTCACCGACCCCCCTTGTCCTCCGGTCGCGTCAGTAGTCCCTTTTCGGCCAGACGGTGAACCGCGCTCGCCTCGTCACCGTTTCCCGGGTGACGAGGCGCCGACACCGGACACCCCAGGTCGAGGCTTGTATGGACCGCCGACCGGCCCCGAGCCACCACCTCGCACTACAACCCATATCGAGAGGCAGAAACCACCATGCCGTTCATCACCGTCGGCCAGGAGAACTCCACCACCATCGACCTCTACTACGAGGACCACGGCATCGGACAGCCGGTCGTGCTGATCCACGGCTACCCGCTCGACGGCCACTCCTGGGAGAAGCAGGCCGCGGCCCTGCTGAAGGCCGGTTACCGGGTCATCACCTACGACCGGCGCGGATTCGGCCGCTCCAGCCAGCCCACCACCGGCTATGACTACGACACCTTCGCCGCCGACCTGAACACCGTCATGGAGACCCTCGACCT
Source organism: Streptomyces sp. NPDC000983 (assembly GCF_040299205.1). NCBI lineage: Bacteria > Bacillati > Actinomycetota > Actinomycetes > Kitasatosporales > Streptomycetaceae > Streptomyces > Streptomyces sp. NPDC000983. Next base: position 22,304 of record NZ_JBEPBM010000032.1, read on the forward strand.
CCAGGACGCCGTTCTCGTCGGGTTCTCCATGGGCACCGGCGAAGTCGGCCGCTACCTCGGCGCCTACGGCTCCGCCCGGGTCGCCAAGGCTGCCTTCCTCGCCTCGCTGGAGCCGTTCCTGCTCAAGACCGACGACAACCCCGAAGGCGTCGACGGGAGCGTCTTCGAGGGCATCAAGCAGGCCGTCACCGACGACCGGTACGCCTACTTCAGCGCGTTCTACCAGGACTTCTACAACCTGGACGAGAACCTCGGCACCCGGATCAGCGAGGAGGCCGTCCGCAACAGCTGGAACGTGGCCGCCGGCGCCTCCTGGTACGCCTCGCTGGCCTGCGTCTCCACGTGGACCACCGACTTCCGCGCCGACATCCGGAAGATCGACGTGCCGGCACTGATCCTGCACGGCACCGCCGACCGCATCCTGCCCATCGAGGCCACCGGCGAGCTCTTCCGCAAGGCGCTCCCGCAGGCCGACTACGTCGTCGTCGAGGGCGCCCCGCACGGCCTGCTGTGGACCCACGCCCAGGAGGTCACCGACGCCCTCCTCACCTTCCTCGCCAAGTAGGGGCGGAGTCCGGCATCTCACCGGCCGGATGGCGACCCGCAGGCGCCCCGTCACCGTTCGACGGTGACGGGGCGCTGTCCTGGCAGCACGGCAACGATGAAGGCCGCTTCTTCTCGAGCCCGAACAGCACATCCAGTGTCGGCAGTTACATGAACGACCGTACGACCTCGGTCTGGACCCGGACCAACCGCACCATCTGCATGTACCGGCACGAGGGCCACGTCTACGACATGGGTGTTGCGGGACTGGTGGCTCGACCGGCGTTCTGCCCATACTCAACGACGAGCTGACGAGTTTCCGGCTCGTGTGATCCCGACGCGGGGGAACGCCGTACCGGCCAGCACTCAGGCGGGAAGCCGTATGCGGTCCGGGACCGCAGAAGAAACCTCGTGGGCCAGCTGGAACTCAGCGGATGGCGGACGAGTGACCATCCGCCGAACCGTCCCGCTCGGAGTCCTGACGCACAGGGTCGCCATTCCTCGGGACCGGGAGCCGATGGCTCCCCTCCGCCCTCTCCGGGAAGGGGGGCGTGGGGTCCGTGTCCATGTCCAGGGCGGTGAGCCGGTCACGGACCTGCTGGGCGCTGTGGGACATGGCTCGCTCGTCGGCGCTTTCGAGGGCTTGCACCCAGTCCGCCCGCGCGCCTTCCCGGTCGCCCCGGGCCAGCCGGGTGTCGCCGAGCCGCATCAGCGTGCCGATGGCGTTCCTGTGGTCGCCCAGTTCCTCGAACGCCCGCGTCGCCCGCTGGTAGGTGGCCATCGATTCCTCGTAACGGCCGAGCATGCGGAGGTTGTGGCCCAGGATGTCCCACGCCTGGGCCAGCTGCCACGGCGCGCCGAGGCGCTGGAACAAGGCGATGCCCTCCTCGTTGTACAGAAGGCTCTTGTCGAGCTGCCCCAGGTTGGAGTGGAACCAGGCCAGCTCGACGAGACACTCCGCCAACCACAACTCCTCACCTGTCGCCCGGGACAGCTCCAGTCCCCGTTCGGAGAACGTCACGGCCTCCTCGGTCCGGCCGAACAGGAACAGCGCACATGCCGTGACGTAGTGGGCTCGTGCCTGCTCACCGGTTGCGTCGAGCTCCTCGAAGATCGAGGTGGCGCGTTGCAGGTGGTGAAGGGCTTGCTCCTGGTGGCCGAGGTAGCCGTGGATGTGGCCGAGGTGGCGTAGGCAACGGCCTTCTTCGAGGCTGTTGTTCTGGCGTCGGGCCACTTCGAGGGCAGGGGTCAGCGCGGTGATGGCCTCGGGCCAGAATTCCTGACGGTTGAGATATTCCTTGAGTGACCAGGCGAGCCCGGTGGTGTGGTGGTCCAGCTTCTGGCCGACGGCGGTGTGGAGCAGGCCGGTCAGCACCCGGTGTTCGGCCGCGAGCCATCGGGTCGCCTGCTTGACGGTGGTGAGGATCTCCGGGGTGACGCCTGGGGCGGGTGCACCGAGGTCGAGGTCGGGCGGTGTGTCCTGTTTGAGGAGCTGGTTGGCCTCGTGGGCGGTGAACATGTAATGGTCCAGGGCCCGGAGGGTGGCGTGGTGGCGTTCCTGGACGGTGTCGTGGGTGTGGGTGAGTTCGGTGGCGTAGCCGCGCAGGAGGTCGTGCAGGCTGTAACGGCCGGGCAGCGGTTGTTCCACGAGGCAGGAGCTGGCCAGGCCGGCGAGTGCGCGGCGGGTCTGGGGGAGAGGGAGGTCGGCGAGGCTGGCGGCGGCGGGCGCGGTGATGTGGGGGCCGGGGTGCAGAGCCAGGAGACGGAGAAGTCGGGCCGCGGGCTCGTCAAGAGACTGGTATGACCAGGAGAAGACGGCGCGTACGTCGGTGGTGGAGTCGAAGCCGGTGAACGCGTCCAGGCCGCTGTGCGCCCGCAGGTCGTCGACGATGGAGTGAAGGGGGAAGGAGGGATCGAGTTCGGCGCGGGCGGCGACCACCGCCATGGCCAGGGGAAGCCGTCCGCACAGGCGGATGATGTCGGCCGCGGCGGCGGGCTCGGCGGCCAGTCGTCCGGTGCCCAGGCGTTGCTCGAGGGCTTGATGGGCCTCCGTCTGTGAGGGCAGGGGGAGGGTGAGGGGTTTGGCGCCGTCGGTGGTGATCAGGCCGGGAAGCTGGTTGCGGCTGGTGATCAGTGTGAGGCAGCCCGCTCCGCCGGGGAGCAGGGGGCGCACTTGTTGCTCGTCGCGGGCGTTGTCCAGGACGAGGAGGATCCGCCGGTCGGCGAGGAGGCTGCGGAAGAGGGTGCTGCGGCCGGGGGTGTCCTCGGGGATGTCCTGGGCGGGGACGCCGAGGGCGGTGAGGAAGCCGTGCAGGGCGTCACCGGGTTCGACGGCGGGTGCGTGGGGGTGGAACCCGCACAGGTTGACGAAGAGCTGTCCGTCGGGGAAGGAGGAGGTGATCTGGTGGGCGTGGTGGACGGCGAAGGTGGTCTTGCCGACACCGGGAGCACCGCTGATGACGACGGCGGAGGCAGCGGTTGTTCCAGGTCGGCCCCTTGCACCGCTCACGGCCGACAGCCAGGCGCCCTCGGCTTCCCGCCCCGCGAAAACCGCCAGGCTGCGCGGCAGTTGTGCCGGACGCGTCCGGGGCGGCGACGCGACTCCCTCGAGAGCCGCGGCCTGGTCGCGACTCGCGTCGGACCGATCGGCGGCGTCGGCCGGTTCGTCGTCTGCCGGGCCGAGGGGGGTGGTCGCCTCGTCCTGCTCAGGCGTCCTGGACGTGGTCGGCCCGAGCGGAGCGCGTCCGTGTCCGGTACTCCCGCCGGAGACGCATGCCGCGCCGAACCTGTTCAGCTCATCGGCTGAGTGAAGGGGTGGCAGGTCGTGGTGGAGGATGCCGTGGTGCAGTGCGCGTAGGGATGGGCCGGGTTCGAGGCCGAGTTCGTCGGCGAGGTGCCGGCGCAGGTCGGTATAGCGCTGAAGCGCTTCGGGGTGCCGGCCGGCCAGGTACAGGGCGCGCAGCAGCAGGGCCCAGCCGGTTTCCCGCAGGGGATGCTCTGCGGTCATTTCTTGGGCCTCGTCCAGGGCCTCGCTGATCCGTCCTTGCAGGAGCAGGGCAGTGGTACGGATCTCGCGGGTGGTCTGCCGCAGTTCTTCCAGGCGTGCTGTCTCGTTGACGGCGAACAGGTGGTGCGCGGCGTCGGCGAACGCGGTGCCGCGCCACATCCCCAGGGCTTTTCGGCTCTCCTCCACGACGCGTTCGGGCCGGCCCTGGTCCATGAACCGGTATGCCTGGGCAAGGGCCCGCTCGAAGCGCACGGTGTCACGGCTCTCGGGCGGCACACGCAGGGCGTAGCCCAGGGGTTCGGTGACCAGTACCTCGCAGATGCCCTTCCGGCGCAGGTGCCGTGGTTCCAGGACCGCGCGTACCTTGCTGACGTGGGCGTGCAGGGAGGCCATCGCTCCGCCCGGCGTCCGTCCCGGCTGCTGCGGCCACAGTTCCTCGCACAGCGTCTCGGGAGCGACCGCCCGGCCGTCGGCGAGCAGCAGGCGGACCAGCAGCAGGCGCTGCCTGCGCCGGCCCGGATCGAGGACCGAGCCCGCCCGCCGTACCACCAGCGGCCCCAGCAGCCCGAAGTCTAGATCCTGCCCTGAAGCCGTCACCGTACCCACCCAGAACTCCGCTCGACGCGCCACCATCGGAAGCACACATGACCATGACCCTCGGAAGGGTGGACGACCCGCTGCCGCTGTGGCGAAAACCGAGCCCGCGCGACTCTCGTCGCGGTGACCCGTCTGCCGAGATGGGGGGCGGCGAGGTGATCGGAGCGGCGAGGCCCCCGTCGTCCGCTTCCCGCATACCGGACAGGACACTAGCAGGACGCCACTCGGCGTGATGAATTCGCCGGCGGCCACGCGCCGGACGGCTTCCTCCTTGGCCCGCCCTGCGACGAACAGGTAGCCGGCCGATTCCGGCGCTGCTGATCCGCGAGCCTGCGTGCCGAGCGGCCTGTGAAGAACCCATGGGTACGCGGCCCGCTCGCGCCGGCGGCGTCTCCCCGGATGCGACCTTCTACCGGAAGGGCATCCACCAGACAGATGCCCCTTACCTGCGGCGACGCGTGAACCAGCGTGACATTCGTTCCGTTGACTGATCGGACGGTCGTCGTCAGAAGTGGAGAAAAGACATGGTCAATGTCGAAGGAACGAGTACTGACCGGTTCGAACCGGTCCGAGCGGCGCTGGCAGCGCACCTGGAGTCCGGAGAGGAGGTGGGGGCGTCGATCGCCGTCGATGTCGACGGCGTCATGGAAGTCGATCTGTGGGGTGGGCACGCCGATGAAGCGCGGACCGTTCCGTGGCGCCGGGACACATTGGTTAACCTGTGGTCGACCACCAAGACCCTGAGCAGTCTGGCGGCCCTCGTCCTCGTCGACCGGGGGGCACTGGATCTCCACCGCCCGGTCGCGCACTACTGGCCCGAATTCGCTGCTCAGGGCAAGCAGGACATCGAAGTGCGGCATGTCCTGGCACACACCTCGGGGCTCTCCGGCTGGCAGCAGCCCTTCACCATGGACGATCTGTACGACTGGCCGACCGCGAGCGCCCGGCTGGCCGCGCAGGTGCCCTGGTGGGAGCCGGGCAGTGCCTCGGGCTATCACGTCCAGACTCAGGGACAGCTTGTGGGAGAGCTCGTCCGGCGGGTCAGCGGCCGTACCCTGACCGAGTTCGTCGACACGGAGATCGCCAAGCCGTCGCGAGCCGACGTCCAGATCGGTGCGCGGCAGGCCGACTGGTCGCGCATCGCCGAGCTGGTGGCCCCGTCGCAGCTCTCCGGCATACCCGTCGGCCTCGATCCCGAGGGGATCTTCACCAAGACATTGCTCGGAAGTCCCGCCAGGGACGAGCATGTCGACACCCCGCAGTGGCGCCGCGCCGAACTCGGCGCCGTCAACGGACACGGCAACGCACGAGGCATGGCTCGCGCCCTCTCGGCGATCTCACGACGCGGCCAGGTGAACGGCCACCAACTCCTCTCCGAGGAGACGGTGGAGAAGGTCCTCGACGTACAGGCAGACGGGGTCGACCTGTTCCTGGGTGTTCCCGTGCGCTGGGGCATCGGCTTCGCGCTCGCCGATGCGAGGACGATGCCGCACATGCCCACTGGAAGGGTCTGCTTCTGGGTCGGCCGGGGCGGTTCGATCGTCATGATGGACCTGGACCGGCGCGTCACGTTCTCGTACACGATGAACCGGCTGGGCGGCGGAATCCTCGGCTCGGAGCGCACCCATGACTACATCAGGCATGTCTACGAAGTCCTGGACTCCACCGACTGAAGGCCGGCCGCTCCGCCTTGGAGGCCAGGACCGAGAGCTCCGTGGGCGGAGACGCGCTCCACCGGTTCGGCTTGTGCGGCCCGGGTCGGTCCCTTGGCGGGGTGGTCAGGTTCTGGCTCTGGTACGGCCTGCTGCGTGCCCCGCGAGAACGCCGGTCTCGGTGACCACAACGCTGCGTCGGGCCGGCATTCGGCCGGTGTCCGACTCCACCGCCTGCTGATTTCAGGAACTGGAGAGGCGTTGAGTCTGTCCAGGGTCGGCGATCCTCGCTCAGTACGCGGTGTCAAGGCCACCGCGTACTGGTATGACGGCTCTCGCGCTGCACGCCGCGTGTGGGCTTGCGGGCCGGTCCCCGATCGCGTGGGTAAGGATGCTCATCGTCACCCGCGAGAGTGACCGCCGCTGCAAGCTCCTGCCGCACCAACGCCCTCTCGTCGCTCTGGTGTACCTGCGCAAGCACGACACCCTGGCCCAGATGGCAGCCGGACTTCGGCATCTCGGTCGGCACCGCCCACGCCTACACCGCCGCGGTGATCGACCTCCTGGCTGCCCGGGCGCCTGGCCTGCTCAAGGCCGTGCGCGAGCATGAACCGGAGTGCGTCCTGCTCGACGGGACCCTGGCCGAGCGCGACCGCGTGGATGACGGCCGGGCCGACTACTCGCACAAGCACCGCCGCCACGGCGTGAACGCGCAGGTCGTGGCCGACCCGCTCGGGCAGGCGCTGTGGATCTCCCGGCACCCGTTGCACGGGGCATGGCGCGAGTGAAGTCATGGCACAACTTCCGAGGATCCCGGATTGGCCCCAACCGCATGACGTCAATCGCCAAGGCCGTCCTCACTCTGGAGAGGCAACGCTGAAAACGCTCCCTGTGTCAGCGGAACCGGATCAGTGGGGAAGGGCCTTGATCGCTTCTGACTCCTGTCGTGGTGCCCACCGTGCCAAGCTGATTCGGTCACCCCTTGCTACGGCTGCGCAGATGCGCGAGATCGCTCAGGGGCAGGCTGCGCTGCTCCTGAGCGGCGATGCCGGTATTCCCGCAGAGATCGCGGAATGGCCGTGTGATGTGAAGAGCCCGTTCTGACCAGGGCCGGCTCGGAACCCTGTCCACCGTGTGGGCCGGCTTCGCCCTCACCACCGGGGGTCTGATCCTGTACGCCACGACCGTCGCCCGTGTGCGGCAGGCGCCCGTTCCGGTTCGTGCCTGAACAGCCCGCCCGTTGTCAGTGGGGGCCGCTAGCTTTGGCGTCACTGGAGATCGGCCGGGACGGTCGGTCGGGGCTTTGGGGAGGGGTGTGCTGTGTCCGCAGCGCAGGCAGGGCAGTCGGGGGACCGGAACTATCTGGAGCTGTCCCAGGAGGGCGGCGGGGCGCACAAGTTCTACGAGGTGATCGTCGAGGGGACCACCGTCTCCGTCCGGTACGGGCGGATCGGTGTCGACGGGCAGCGGCAGAGCTCCGCCTTCCCGACCGTCGAGAAGGCGCGCGCCGCGGCGGCGAAGAAGGTGGCCGAGAAGGTGCGCAAGGGGTACGCCCCGGCCGTGCAGGGGCAGCGCGCGGCACGGCCCGTCACACGGCGCCAGGTGACGTCCGCCCCGTCCACCGCGCGGGCGACCGCCCCGGTGCTGTGGCGGTTCCGCACCGGCAACTCGGCGTTCGGCATCCATGTCGACGAGGACCGCTGCTGGGTCGGCAACCAGAACGGCGACGTCTACAACCTCAGCCACGACGGCGAGGTGCTGGCCCACTACTCCCTGCCCGACGGGGTGAAGTGCCTGGTCGCGGACGACTTCTGGATCTACGCGGGCTGTGACGACGGCCGGGTCTACGACCTCTCGGCGAAGGTGCCGTTCGCCGCGTACGAGATCGCCGCCGAGGTGGACATCTTCTGGCTCGACATCCACGCCGGCGTGCTCAACGTCTCCGACCGCGACGGCGGGCTGACGGTCATCGACCACGAGGACGAGCTCCAGTGGTCGCGCAACTCCTCCGGGGAGCACGGCTGGATGGTGCGGGCCGACGACCGCGCCGTCTACCACGGGCACAGCGGCGGTGTGACGGCCTACGCGGTCGACGGCGCCCGCCAGCTCTGGCACACCTCGACCAGCGGCAACGTCCTCTTCGGCTGGCAGGAACGGGACGCGGTCTACGCCGGGACCGGGCGGCGGGTCGTGCAGCGGCTCGACAAGTACACCGGCGCGATCGACGCCTCCTACCAGTGCGACGCCGCCGTGTACTCCTGCGCCACCTCCCCCGGCGGGCGGTACGTCTTCGCGGGCGACTCCGCCTCCTCCGTCTACTGCTTCACCGCCGACGGCACCCGGCTGTGGAAGCTCGGCACGGGCGGCGGCTCGGCGCTCTCCATGCAGTACCACGACGAGCGGCTGTACATCGTCTCCACGGACGGCTCGCTCGCCTGCATCGACGCCAGTGAGGCCGCCATCAACGCCGCCCAGTCGGGCACCGTCCCGGTCGCGGCCGACATCAAGCTGGCCGCCGCACTGCCGACCTACGCGCCCCTGACCACCCCGGCCTCGGTCGCCACCGTCAGCGTCGTTCCCGAGGCGGGCGGCGTCGTCGTGGAGTGCTTCGAGCAGGGCGGCCGGGTGCGGGTGCGGGTCCTCTCCGAGGGCTACGAGCCCGGCTGGAACGTGCAGTTCCCGCGGGCGATACGCGAGCCCGGCGCCCGGTACGTGGTCGACTCGCTGCACACCTCCGCGGGCGGCTTCTACCGGGTGCGCGGGGAGATCAGGCGCCTGGTGTGACGGCCGCCCTGCCTCGGGCGAACTCCGCGAACCAGGTCAGCATCCCGGGGTGGGTCACCGCGCCCTCGGCGGCGACCTCCGCCGGCGGGGCGCCCTGGAGGACGCGCTTGACGGGGACTTCCAGCTTCTTGCCGGTGAGGGTGCGCGGCACGGCCGGGACCGGCAGGATCACATCCGGTACGTGACGGGGGGACAGGGCGCTTCGCAGGGCCGCGGTGATCCGGCCGCGCAGGGCCTCGTCGAGCACGGCGCCCTCGGCGGGGACGACGAACAGCGGCATGAAGTAGCCGCCGTCCGGCTGTTCCACGCCCAGGACCAGGCTGTCCGCCACCTCGGGGAGCTGTTCCACCACGGCGTAGATGTCGGCGGAACCCATCCGCACGCCCATCCGGTTGAGGGTGGAGTCGGAACGGCCGGACACGGTCACCGACAGGTCCGGGTCGATCGTGATCCAGTCGCCGTGGCGCCAGATCCCGGGGTAGGTGTCGAAGTAGGCGGCCCGGTAGCGGGTGCGGTCGGGGTCGCCGACGAAGTACAGCGGCATGGACGGCAGCGGCGCCGTCACCACCAGCTCGCCCTGCCGCGAGGTGAGGGCGTTGCCGTCCGGGTCCCAGGACGCCAGCGCCACACCGAGCGCGGGCGCCTGGATCCGGCCGGCGCGGACCGGCAGCAGGGCCGAACCGCCCGCCAGCACCGAGCAGATGTCGGTGCCGCCGCAGATCGACTGGAGCCGTACGCCGTCGGCGAACTCCTCGTGCACCCACCGCCAGGTGCTCGGCGGCAGCGACGACCCCGTCTGGAGGATGCCGCGCAGCCGGCCCAGGTCGTACTCGGCCGTCGGGCGGGTGCCGGACTTCTCCACGGCCGTGAGGTAGGCCGCGCCCACGCCGACCATCGTGGCGCCGGTCCGTTCGGCCGCCCGCCAGGCCCCGTTGACGTCGGGGAACGTGGGACTGCCGTCGTACAGGACGACTGTGCTGCCGTGCAGCAGGCCCGCGACCAGGAAGTTCCAGACCATCCAGCTCGTGGAGGTCAGGAAGAGGTAGCGGTCGTCGGGGCGCAGGTCGGCGCCGAGTCCGAGGGCCTTGAGGAGTTCGGTCACGATGCCGCCGTGGCCCTGCACGATCCCCTTCGGCACGCCCGTGGTGCCCGACGACCACAGGATCCACAGCGGGTGGTCGAAGGGCACGTCGGCGAAGTCCAGGGGCGCCTCGGCAGACGGCAGTCGAGACCAGGTGTGCTGCGTGAGGTCCTCGCGCGCCGACCAGGGTTGGGCCGTTGGCGGGAAGAGGTGGTCGACGGCGAGGACGTGGCGGAGGGTCGGCAGTCCCTCGGCGAGTTCGGCGACCGTCGCACGGCGGTCGTGGGTGCGGCCGCCGTGGCGGTAGCCGTCCGCCGCGACCAGGACGACCGGCTCCGCCTGCCGGAGCCGGGCCAGCACGCTGGGCGTGCCGAAGTCCGGGGAGCACACGGTCCATACGGCGCCGACGGCGGCCGTGGCCAGCAGGGCCACCACCGTCTCGGGGAGGTTGGGGAGGTATCCGGCGACGCGGTCGCCGGGACCGACGCCCATCCGGCGCAGCGCGGCGGCGACGTCCGTGACCCGGCGGCGCAGCTCCGGCCACGAGATCTCGGCCGGCTCGCCGCCCTCGGCCACGGCGACCAGTGCCGGGCGGGCGTCGGTCGCCGCGGCCAGGCAGCGCTCGGCGAAGTTCAGCCGGGCGCCGGGGAACCACACGGCCCCCGGCATCGACGCGTCGGCCAGCACCTCGTCGTACCCGGTGACGGCGTCGAGCCCGTAGAACTCCCAGACCGCCGACCAGAAACCCGGCAGGTCGGTGGCGCTCCACCGCCACAGGGCGGCGTAGTCGGGGAAGCGCAGCCCCCGTTCCTCGTCCAGCCATGCCATGAAGCACGCGACGTTGGAATCCTCCAGCTCGCGGCGGCCAGGGGACCACAGCAGATCGGTGTCGGTGTTCATCGGTGCCTTTCGCGGGGGCCGTGCGGGGGCTGAACGGGGGCCGTACGGGGGTCAGCTCGGTTCGAGGTCCCGGAGGAGGTCCGCGGCCCGGGGCCACGGGCCGTGACCGGAGGCGGGGTTGAGGTGGCCGACCGCGCCGACCTCGACGAGCCGGCACGCCCAGTGCCGGGCCAGCTCGGTCACCCGGTCGAGGGCGGCCAGGGGGTCGTCGGAGCTGGCGGCGACGATGCCGGGGAAGGGCAGGACGGCGCGGGGCACCGGGGTCCAGCCGTGCTCGTCGAGCAGTTCGGGGGTGGGGTAGCCCTCCGGCAGCGGCACCTCGAAGTCCGGCGGGGTCACCAGCAGCGCTCCGCGTACGTCGGCGCGGTGCTCCTGGGACCAGTGGACGACGGTGATCACGCCGGCGCTGTGGGCGACCAGGACGACGGGGCCGTCGATCTTCTCGATCACCTGAGCGAGCGCGGCGACGCGGGCCTCTCGGCTCAGCCGGTCCTTCGTGAGCGGGGGGACGGTGCGGACGGCACGCCCGGCCTCGGTGAGGTCGGCGGCCAGGAGGGTCTGCCAGTGCTCCTCGACGTGGTCGCGCAGTCCGGGCACGATCACGACCGTCGGTGCGGCGGGAAGGTGACGGCTCATGCGGAGACCTCCGGCTCCTTCGCACCCTTGGGGTGGGGAGGGGTGGATCGGGGCTGGGAGGGGGTGGACTCGGAGTGGGGTGAGGTCGGCTCGGAGTGGGGCGTCGGGGGCTCGGGGTGAGCCGGGTCGGGCTCGGGCGGGGCCGAGGCGGGTTCGGAGTGGGGCGCCGGGGGCTCCGACTGGGCCGAGGCGGCCTCGGACTCGGCCGAGTCGGCCGCAAGTTGGGACGCTGACCGTTCGGGCTGGGCTGCTTCCGGCTCGGGCGGGGCCGCCGCCGCGGGTTCGCGCTCGGTCGGTGCTGACTCGGGCCGGGCCGCCGTGGGTTCGGGCTGGGCTGCTTCCGGCTCGGGCGGGGCCGCCGCCTCGGTTTCGCGCTCGGTCGGTGCTGACTCTGCCTGGGCCCGCGTGAGTTCGGGCTGGGGCGCTTTCAACTCGGGCAGGGACGGCACAGGTCCGACGCGACTTGCTGCCAACTCGGCGCTTGCTGCTGTGGGTTCGGGCTGAACCGAGGTGTGCTGGGGATGGGGCAGCGCTGACTCGGAGTGAGCCGAGGCGGGCTCGGGCTGGGGAGCTGCGGACTTGGAGTGAGCCGAGGCGGGCTCGGGCTCGGGTGCTGCCGACTCGGAGTGAGCCGCGGTGGGCTCGGGGTGGGGCAGTGCTGGCTCGGAGTGAGCCGCTGTGGGTTCGGGGCGGGGCGCTTTCAGATCGTGCAGGGGTGAGGCGGATCCGAGGTGGCTCGCTTCCCATCCCTCGTGCGCTACCGCGGGTTCGGGCTTGGGCGGTCCGGACTGGCTGCGGGCTGAGGCGAGTTCGGTCAGGCGGATCAGGTCCCGGTCGTAGTGGTGGCGGCCGATGAGGAACGCCGCGGTGGCGGCCAGGGCGATCAGGGGGACGAGCCGGAGGGCGCCGAGCAGGCCGAGCCGGTCGGCGAGCGCGCCGGTGACGGCGGGACCGGGGGCCAGACCCAGCAGGCTCTGGGCGAGGGTGAGGGTGGCGAAGGCCGTGGCCGCGATGGCCGCCGGCGTCAGATTGGCCACCATCGCCGCACCAGGCCCCGCCGTACCGGCGCACAGCAGCGCGCCGAGCGCCAGCACCACCAACTGCGCCTGCCCGGCCGGCAGCCGGAACGCGGCCGTCAGCAGGACCAGTGAGCCCAGGCTGCAGCCGATGGCCACGGCCCACTTGCGGATCGGGGCGCGTCTGCTGATCCGGTCCGCGAGGAAGCCCCCGCCGATCATGCCGATCCCGATGACCAGGGCGAACAGTCCCGCGGTCGCGCCCGCCTTGGCGGTGGGCATGTCGTAGTAGCGGTTGAAGTAGCTGGGCAGCCAGGCGATGAGGGAGCCCGCGATGAACAGTTGCAGTCCGCTGCCGACGTAGGCGCTCACGACGGAGACGGAGGAGAGCAGCCGGGGGAGGAGCACCCGCAGGGGTTCCGGCCCGCCGGCGCCGGACGCCTCGTCGGCCGGGCCGCCGCGCGGGGCCAGCCGCTTCTCCGTGACCACGACCGCGTAGACGGCCGCGAGGACCAGCCCGAAGACGCCCATCACGCCGAACGCCCAGCGCCAGCCGTACGCCTCGGCCACGGCGCCGCCGATGGAGATGCCGAGGACCGACCCGAAGGCGCCGCCGGCGATGAAGGCACCCGAGAGCGTCGCCCGCAGGGCCCGCGGGAAGACGCTGAGGACCACGGCGATACCGACACTGCCGTACGCGGCCTCGCCGATGCCGACGAGGAGCCGGCCGACGAACATCTGGCCGTAGCTCGCGGCGACCGCGCAGCCCAGCGTGGCCACGCTCCACAGGGTCGCCGCCAGCACCAGGGACCGCACCCGGCCCCAGCGGTCGGCCAGCAGGGAGAGGGGGAAGGTGAACACGCCGACCATCAGGGCCACGATGCCGCTGAGGGAGCCCAGCCGGGCGTCCGACAGCAACCAGTCGGCCTTCAGCATCGGGAAGACGGCGTTGAGGACCTGCCGGGACATGTAGTCCGACAGCAGGAGACCGAAACTCAGTGCGAAGACGACCCAGGCGTAGCGCCGGGACACGGGCCACCCGGAGGAAGCGGAACCGGAACTGGAACCGGTTCTGCCCGGGGCGGATTCCGCAGTGGTGAGAAACCCCATTGTCATCACCTCGACTGCTCTTGTCGGAATGGAAGGAAGGGGGAAGGCCGGGAAGGGGGGAAGCGGGAGGGGGCGTGAGGGTGGCTCAGAACGGGCGGTCGCCGACGATTCCGGCGCGTTCCATCCGTCGGACGGCGGGCCAGTAGTCCTGGACGGCGTAGTGCTGGGTGGAGCGGTTGTCCCAGATGGCGAAGCTGTTCGGCGTCCAGCGCCAGCGCACCTGGTACTCGGGGACCGCGGCCTGGCTGATCAGGTGGTTGAGCAGCAGGCTCGCGCCGGGGGCGTAGTCCTGCCCGAAGCGCACGTTGGCGGGGGTGTGGTAGTTGACGAAGTGCGTGGTGAACGCGTTGACGAAGAGGATCTGTTCGCCGGTCTCGGGGTGGGTGCGCACCACCGGGTGCTCCGCGTCGGGGAACTGCGCCTTGAGCGCGTGCCGCTTCTCCCGCGGCATGACGGCGCCGAACGTGGCCTCGATGCTGTGCCGGGCCCGCAGGTCCTGGATCTGCGCCCGGAGGTGCTCCGGCAGCCGGCGGTACGCCTCCACCATGTTGACCCAGATCGTGTCGCCGCCCACCGGGGGTGTCTCCACGCAGCGCAGCACGGCGCCCATGGACGGGTTCTCGCGCCAGGTGCCGTCGGTGTGGAGCGCGTTCTCGTAGTGCTCCGCCGGGCTGTCCAGATCCTTGTAGATCCGCACCAGGCCGGGGTGGTCGGGGTCGCTGCCCGCCACCGGGTGGTCCTCCAGCGCCCCGAACCGCTCGGCGAAGGCGACGTGTTCGGCGCGGGTGATGTCCTGGTCCCGCAGGAACAGCACCTTGTGGCGCAGCAGCAGGGTTCTGATCTCGGCGAACAGGTCGTCGTCGCGGGCGGCGTCGGCGAGGCTCACACCGGTGAGTTCGGCGCCGATCGTGCAGGTCAGCGGCTCGACCTTGATCGAGCCGAGGGAGTGGGCGCGCACCGGGGCGGGGGCGCCGCACACCGGGGCGACGGAGAGTTCCATCGTGCTTCCTCCTGGAAATGGGTTCGGCGGCCCGGAGTCGCTCACGGATCGGGGCGCTTCGGGCCCGTGGGGTTCAGAGGACGAAGACGGACGATCCGGTGGTCCGCCCCGACTCCAGCTCGCGGTGGGCCCGTACGGCGTCCGGGAGCGCGTAGCGCTGGTTGATCTCGATGGTGATGCGGCCGGAGGTGACGTGGTCGAACAGCTCGCCCGCCAGCTCCGCCCGTTCCGCCGGATCGGCGATGTAGTCGGCGAGCGCCGGCCGGGTGACGAACAGGGAGCCGCCGACGGCGAGTTGCATGGCGTCGATGGGCGGGACCGGACCGGAGGCCGTGCCGAAGCAGACCAGCAGACCCCGGCGCTTCAGCGAGGCCAGCGAGGCGGCGTAGCTGGTGCGGCCGACGCTGTCGAGGGCGACCGGGACGCCGGCGCCGTCGGTCAGCTCCCGCACCCGCTCGGCCACGTCCTCGCGTCCGTGGTGGATGACGTGGTCGCAGCCGTGGGCGCGGGCGAGTTCGGCCTTCTCCTCGGTGGAGACGGTGCCGATGACCCGCAGCCCGAGCAGCTTGGCCCACTGGCAGACGATGAGGCCGACGCCGCCCGCCGCCGCGGTCAGCAGGATGGTGTCGCCGGCCGCCAGCGGGTGGATCCTGCGCAGCAGGTACGCGGAGGTGAGACCGCGCATGGTCATCGCGGCGGCGGTCTCGAAGCCGATGCCGTCCGGCAGCCGGATCAGGGAGCCGGCCGGCATCACCCGCTCGGTGCTGTACGCGCCGAGCGGGCTGCCCGTGTACGTGACCCGGTCGCCCTCGCCGACGCCGGTGACGCCCTCGCCCACCGCCTCGACCACTCCGGCCGCCTCCACGCCCAGCCCGGCGGGGAGTGCTGCGGGATAGAGGCCGCTGCGGAAGTAGGTGTCGGCGAAGTTGAGTCCGACGGCTTCGTGACGGATCCGTACCTCGCCCGGGCCGGGGTCGCCGACGGCGACCTTCTCCCAGCTCAGGACGTCAGGACCGCCGGTGGCCTGGAAGCGGATGGCGTGCGCCATGGGCGTGCTCCGTGGGATCGGTGGGGAAAAGGGGGCGTTGCTCAGGCGTCGTCGCGGAGCATGAAGCCGCGTCGGCCGGGGCGCCGGTTCGGCACCATGCCCAGGCGGGCCAGGGTCTCGTCGGCGTCGGAGTAGTACTCGCCGAGCTTGTAGATCCTGCGGGCGTCGGCGGCGGTGGCGATGTCGCGGCCGAGCGCCTCGGAGATCTGCACCATCTGCTCGACCTGCGCCACGGAGGTCATGCGCTCGCCCTTGCGCCGCCACAGGTTGTCCTCGTTGCCGACCCGGACGTGGACGCCGAGCGCGATGCCGATCGCGTTCATCGGCGCCACCGCGCGCATGGAGCTCTCGATGGTGAGGACCGCGCCGTCGGGGGTGCGGCGCACGAACTCGATCAGGTCGGCGGGGTGACGGCCCGCGAAACCGCCGCCGATGGCCACGTAGTTGAGGACCAGGGGCCCCGTGTACACGCCGGACCGGATGAGCCGTTCCACGGTCTCCAGCTGGGCGAGCGTGGCGAGTTGGAAGTGCGGCTGGATGCCGCTCGCCCGCAGCCGCTTCAGGTGCTCCAGGTAGAAGTCCGGGCCCGCCTCCACGACCATGTCGCGGTACGCCTTGTAGTACTCGGGCTTCCCGATCGAAGTGCCCTCCAGGTCGTCGTCGTTCATGATCTCGACGATGTTCATCTGGCTGGTGTTGATCGCGATCGTCACCTGGTCCGGCGCCGGGGTGAGGTCGGCCAGCAGGTGGCGGGTGTCGTAGCTGAGCCACTTCGCCTCGCTGCCCTCGTCCTCGGGGGCGAACGAGATCGAGCCGCCGATCTGCAGGACCATGTCCGGTACGGCCTCCCGCAGCCGGGCCAGCAACTCGTTGAACATGGACATCCGCTTGGAGCCCTTGCCGTCCAACTCCCGTACGTGGATGTGGAGCACGGTGGCGCCGGCGTTGTGGCAGTCGACGGCTGCCTGGACGTGCTCGTCCATCGTCAGGGGAAGGTCGTCGGCGTCCCCGGGCAGCCACTCCGGCCCGTACGGGGCGGCCTGGATCACCAGCTTCTCCTGGTTCTCCGGGAAGAGTGAGTCGTCGTGGAAGTGCACGGTCCGTCTCCTTCGTGCGATCGGTGATCGTCCGCCGGGGCGCCGTCGTGTGCGGCGCGAGGAGCGAGAGGCCGGCGGGGATCGTTGCGGGTCACCGGGACAGGGGCGGGGGGCGATATGGCCCCGATACGCTCGGCCGGGCCGGAGGAGAGGTACACAGGGGGAAGTACCGGGCCCTCCTCCGGCGGCCGACCGCTTCACTGCGGTGGTGCCAAGGTAGGGGCGGGCTCCGGCGACCGCTTGACCCTCCGGGACGGATAACTTGCCATTTCGGGACACCCGGAGGGGCGGGGGCGGACGGACGAGCGGTGGGGCCGGGCTGGGCGCGCGGGGCTGGGCGGAGGCGGGCCGGCCGCGCGGGGTGCGTGGCGCCCGCCGGTCTCGGTCCTGGCCGGGTGAGGGTTTCGGCGTCGGCCGGGTGCAGGTCGCGCCGACCGGGTGCGGGGGTCGGTGGTCCTGGCCGGGTGCGGGGTCCAGCCCCTTCAGCCCCGGCGTCCTGCGGGCTTCAGCCCCGGCGTCCCGTGGGCTTCAGTCCCGGCCGGGTGCGGGCTTCAGCCCCGCCCAGGCTCCTGCCCAGGCCCCTGCCGCTCGCCCCGGCCCGCCCGCCACGCCCGCGGGCTGCAACCGAAGCGCTCGCTGAACCAGCGGGAGAAGGCGCTCAGCGACGAGAAGCCCAGCAGCTCGGCGATCTCCGTCAGCGAGCGCCGCGGGTTCGCCACGAACTGCTCCGCCAGCTCCATGCGGGTGGCGTTGAGGAGCGAGGAGAAGGTCTCGTCCGAGGCGGCCAGATGGCGGTGGACCGTGCGCCGGTCGACGCCCAGGCTCCGGGCGACCTGTTCGATCGAGCAGCGCCCGCTCGGCAGCAGCACCTCGATCAGCTCCCGCACCCGGTCCGCGACGGTGGTGTCCGCGGGGACCGCGATGGTCTCGAAGTACTGACGGGCGTAGGCCCGCAGCTGCGGGTCCGCCATGGCGTTGGGCGCGTCGAGGTCGTCGGCGAAGAAGACGAGGCCGTCGAACTCCCGGCCGAACTCCACCTTCGGTCCGAACAGCTGCCGGTGGGCGGTGGTGTCCGCCGGCGTCGGATGCCTGAACCAGACGGAGAGCGGCTGCCACTGTGGGCTGAGGAAACCGTGCAGGATGCGGTGGAAGGCGCCGACGGCCAGTTCGGTCGCCTGCCGGGTGCGGGCCGGCTCGCCGAGCCGCAGGTCGACCTTGAGGGTGGCCAGTCCGTCGGCCTCGGACAGCCGGGCGTGCAGAATCTCGTTGTACATGTGCTGATGGCGGATCAGCAGCCCCACCGCGCTGCGCACGTCGGGCTCCTCGCGGACCACCAGACTCACCGGGCCGAGATTGGAGAAGCGCCGGAACCGCGCCATCCGGACGCCGAAGTCCTCGCGGCCCGAGTCCGCCGCCGACAGCTCCAGCAGCCGGACCGCCGCCGCGCCGGAGATCCACCGGTCCTGGACCGCCAGGGCCGCGGTGTCCAGGCCCACACGCTTCATCAGGGTCTGCGGGTCGATGCCGAGCGAGCGGCACAGCTCGACGTAGCCGCTGAGGGCCGCCGTGCGGACCAGGGGTTTCATGGGCGCGCTCCAGGACGTACGGGGGTGTCCCGAAATGAAAAGTCCTCTGTCACGTCAGGACAAGCGAAGCGGGGGAGGGCAACCTAGCATGGCGCCGTTCACCCGGCCCGGTCCAGGCACGCACCGCCCCGCGGACCGGGGAGTCGCGAGGGTACGGAGGCGCACATGGCCGGTACGGCGGACACGGAGGAGGCGCTGGGCGCGCCCTGCGCGGGACGCTCGGTGTGGCGCGGCGGGGAGCTGGCGGACCGCCCCGAGCGGTGGACGCTGAGGCTCTCCCCGCCGCAGCTGGCCGAGATCGACGCCGCCGCGCGGGAGGCCCGCCGACGCGACCTCACCCTGCTCAGGCTGACCGCCGCCGACTTCCCGCTGCCCACCCTCGCCCCGGAACTGGACCGGGTCGCCGAGGAACTGGAGTACGGCCGGGGCTTCACACTGGTCCGGGGCGTCCCGGTCGAGCGGCTGGGGGAGCCGGCCGCGAGCACGGTCTTCTGGGGCCTCGGCCGGCATCTGGGGCGGCCGGTCCCGCAGACCGCGTACGGCGACATGCTCGGCCATGTCAGGGACACCGGCCGCGGCCCCGCCGATCCGGCGACCCGTGGCCACCAGACCCGGGACGCGCTGCCCTTCCACACCGACCGGGCCGATCTGCTGGCCCTGCTGTGCCTGCGTCCGCCCCGCAGCGGCGGGCGGGTCTCCCTGGTCAGCGCGGCCGCCGTGCACAACGCGGTGCTGGCGCTCCGGCCCGACCTGGCCGAGCGGCTGTACCGCACGTACCACTTCGACCGCCGTGAGGAGCACGCCCCCGGGGAGCCGCCCTGGACGGCCGCCCCGCTCGTGGTCCGGCGGGGCGAGGCGGTGAGCATGATGTACGACCGCCGCTGCCTGGAATCCGCCCAGCGCTTTCCCCGGGTGCCCCGGCTTCGGCCGGCGGACACCGAGCTGTTCGACCTCGTCGACGAGGTGGCGGCCGCGCCCGGCCTCCGGCTCGACATCGATCTGCGCGCCGGTGACCTGCTGCTGCTCAACACGCACGCGGTGCTGTACGCCCGCGGCGCCTTCGAGGACCACGAGCGGCCCGGGCTCCGGAGCCATCAGCTACGGCTCTGGCTGGCCCGGCCCGACACCGACGGCACACGCGAGGGCGTCACCCCGCACGATGTGATCCGCCCCCGCGACACCCGTCCCCGTGACACCCCGGCCCGCTCCGCCGCGGGGCCGCGGAGACGGCGGGGCTGAAGCGGGGGGTGCCGTGGTCCGACCCGCTGCCGGTTGCCGGACCCGAGGGGCGGCCCGATCGCCGGGTGTCGACGAGTGCCGGCGGGGCGGCTCGTTCGGCGGGCGGTGCCGGACGGTGCCGGGCGGGGTGGGACGGCCCCTTGCCGGGTGTCGGACCGGGGGAGCGGCCCGATCGGCGTGCGCGCCGGTTGCCGACGGGGCCGCGTACGGGCCTCATGGCCGGCCCGTTCGCCGGGCACCGTAGGGGCGCCGCCGCCTGCGCCCCCGTCGTCCGGGGCGCGCGAAGTACCCCAACCTCGTCGTCCGCCCGCCCTGCCGGCGGACTAACCCCCGGACGCGGCGTGCGGGGTGGCGACGGCGGTCGCGACGGCGGTGGCGACTTCACCGCGCGCACCGCGGCCGAGGCGCCGCGGAGGTCCTGCGGCGACCCTCGTCCGTGTTCGACCGGACACAAACGGGCCGGTCGGTCGGCCCCGGGCGGGTGCTCGCTGAAGGGGAACTCGGTCGGATCTCGGAGCCGACCGGCCCCGCGCTGGAGATCCAAGACGGTCTCGATCGTGGTCGAGTCGTGATTTTCGAAAATCAGTGCCGATCCGGACTCACCGACTCCGAGCGATACTTGCCAAGTTCAGCGCGGGTGCGGTGGCTCATCGCGGACAGGAACCGACCGGATCGATTCCTCAACACGTCATGAATTACCCGTACCGCGACGGCATCGTGCCTCGTTATGATGCGTCTCACGGGCCCGACTCCCTTCTGGGGGTCGAGGTGAGGTCATGCGTTCTTCGAGCATCGGCCGCTAGCTTCACGCCATTGAGTCGAACGGGGGCGGTTCGAAATGGGTGGTTTTCTTGGCGCATTACGACGCCGCCTGGAGGCGGCGGATCCGAGCCGCGAGGCCTTCAGCTTCGTCGGCGCCGAGTCGGCCACGCGCGGGGACGAGAGCCCGGGCCCATCGGCCCGCTCCCTGACCTACGGTGAACTCGACCGGCAGGCACGGCAGTTGGCGGCCTGGGTGCAGTCGCGGGGCGGCGCGGGACAGCGGGTGCTGCTGCCGAGCTGCGAAGGGCCGCTGCAGATCGCCGCGTTGCTCGGCTGTCTCTATGCCGGGGCCACCGCGGTGCCCTGTCCGTCGCCGCTGGACGGCGGGCGCAACGCGCGCCGGCTGACCGCCGTCGCCAAGGACGCCGACGTGGCGCTCGCGCTCGCCGACTCCGCGGTGGCGGCCGAACTGTCCCGGCTCTTCGCGGGCAGCGACCTGGTCTGCCTCGCGGCGGACCGGGCGGCCCTGCCCGACCCGGAGGACTGGCGGCCCACGGTGGCGGCCGACGACGACCTCGCGCTCATCCAGTACACGTCCGGCTCGGTGACCCAGGTGAAGGGGGTCCTGATCAGCCAGCGCAATCTGCTGGCCGGCCAGGAGGCCATCGCCAGGGCGCTGGGCAGCGACGAGCACGCCGTGATCGGCGGCTGGCTGCCGGCGTACCACGACATGGGCCTGGTGGGGCAGTTGCTCCATCCGCTCCATGTCGGGGCGCGCGGGGTGCTGATGCCCGCCGCCACCTTCGCCGCCCGGCCGCTGAGCTGGCTGCGGATGATCGAGGCGTACGGCGTCACCCTGTCCGGCGGCCCGGACTACGCGTACGACATGTGCGTACGGGCGGCGACGGACGACGAGGTCGACCGGCTCGATCTGACCTCCTGGCGGGTCGCCGTCAACGGGGCCGAGCCGGTGCGGGAGGCCACCATGACGGCCTTCGCCAAGCGCTTCGCCCCGGCCGGGTTCCGGCCCGAGGCGTTCTACCCGGCGTACGGGCTCGCCGAGGCGACCCTGCTGGTGACGGGCGGCTCACCGGAACGGGCGCCGGTGGAGCGGGAGGCGGACTGTGCCGCGCTGGCCGCCGGCCGGATGACGGAGCCGACGGGCGGCGCCCTCAGCCGGACCCTGGTCGGCGTCGGCCGGCCGCACGGGGTGGAGCTGCGGATCGTCGACCCGGAGACCCGGCAGGTGCTGGAGCCGGGGCGGGTGGGCGAGATATGGATCCGGGGCGAGAGCGTCGCCACCGGCTACTGGCGGCGCCGCACCGAGACCGAGGAGTCGTTCGGAGCGGTCACCTCCGCCCATGATGGATCGTTTTTGCGAAGCGGCGACCTGGGCGCCGTCGACGAACACGGCGAACTGTTCGTGATCGGACGGCTCAAGGAAGGCGTCGTCGTCAACGGGGTGGATGTCGCGCCGGAGGACATCGAGACCTCGGTCCAGGGCCTGAACCCCACGTTCGGGGTGACCGCGGCCATCACCACGGGGCCGGAACGCGATCGGCTCATCGTGATCCAGGAAGTGCGCGAGAACGGCCTGCTCGACGGTGAACTGCCGTCGCTCGTCGAGGCCGTACGGACCCATCTGGACGGGGAGTTCGGAATCCCCGACGCCGAGATCCTGCTCGTCCGGCAGGGCGTGGTACGGCGCACCACCAGCGGCAAGCTTCAGCGTTCGGCCATGCGCGGACTGCTGCGCAGCGGCGGTATCCGGCCGCTGTTTCCTCAAGTCCCGGCGTTCCAGGCCGACTTGAGTCCGCATTGAGCGACCTTCCGGAAGCTCGACGGACCCTGAGCCACCATCACATCACAGAGCGCAATCAGCGCTGCGGACGTTCAGCAGCGGAGTGCAGGCAACAGAGAGGATGCCGATGGACATCGAAGTGCTCGGCGCGTGCAGAGTGATGCAGACCGGCAAGTCTGTGGTGCCTTCCGCGGTCAAGCCACGCAAGGTGCTCGCAGTACTGGCCCTCAACCCGGACCGTCCCGTCTCCGTAGGGATGCTGGTGGAGGAGGTCTGGGGCGAGACCCCACCACCCAGCGTCGCAACTACCTTGCAGACGTACATTCTTCAACTTCGCAACCTTATCACCTCCGCCATCGGAGGCCCATCTCCTGATATGCCTCTGGGCGCGAAAAGTGTGCTCGTGACCCAGCCCGGCGGCTATCTGCTGGACACCCAGGGCGGTTCCGTCGACGTCCGGGAGTACGAGCGGCTCTCCGGCGGCGGTCATCGGGCCCTGGAGAAGGGGGACTACGAGGCGGCGGCGGACCTGTTCCGCAAGGCCCTGTCGATGTGGCGCGGCCCCGCGCTCGCCGACGTGGAGTGCGGACGGGTGCTGGACGTCGAGGTGACCCGCCTGGAGGAGTCCCGGATGGGCATACTGTGCCGCCGGATCGAGGCGGACCTGCTCCTCGGACGCCACCACGAGATCATCGGGGAGCTGTTCGGGCTCGCCGCCCGGCACCCGCTGCACGAGGGCATCCACCTGCAGTTGATGCTCGCGCTGTACCGGGCCGGCCGGCGCACCACGGCCCTGGAGGTCTACCAGCGGCTGCGGGACGTGCTCGCCGGGGAGCTCGGGCTCGATCCGAGCTACGAACTGCAGTCGCTCCAGGGGGCGTTGCTGGACTCCTCCTCCGAACTCCGGCTGGACCAGCCGCTCTCGCTCTTCCGGGTGCGGGCGCCGGGCCGGTACTGACGTCCCGGTGCCCGCGGTGGCGCTGCTCCTGCCCGGTGCGGGAGCCCAGTACCCGGCCATGGGCCATGGCCTGTACCGGTACGAGCCCGCCTTCACCACGGCCATGGACGCTGTTCTTGAGCTGATGGGCGAGGACGGGGAACGGCTGTACCGGCTGTGGTCCTCCGGTGCGCGGCTGCGCACCGTGGCCGAGGTGCATCCGCTGCTGTTCGCGGTCTGCCACGCGCTCAGCGAGACGGTGCGGGACCGAGGACTGCGCCCCGGCGCGGTCCTCGGCCAGAGCGTCGGTGAGATGGTCGCCGCCGTTCAGGCCGGGGTGCTTCCGCTGGCGGACGCGGTACGGCTGGTCGCCCTGCAGTCGCGGGCGCTGGCCGCTGCGCCCGCCGGAGGGGCCCTCGCGGTCGCCGCGCCGGCGCCCGCGGTCACGTCCTGTCTGCGGGGCGGGGCGGCCGTCGCGGCGGCCAACGGGCCGGGGCAGACGATCGTCTCCGGTTCGGAGTTCGCCCTCGCGGCTACTCGGCGGGCGCTGGAGGGGGCCGGGTTGACCTGGATGCGGGTGCAGGTGCCGGCCGGGTTGCACGGGCCGCTGGTCGGGGAGGCGTGCCGGGGGACGCTGGCGGACTTCCGGGAGTCCGTGTTCTCCCTTCCTCATACGCCGCTGCTGTCCGGTTGTGCGGGCGGGCGGCCCGAGCCGGAGCGGGCCGTGGATCCCGAGTTCTGGGCTCTGCTGCCTTCGCGGCCGGTGCTGTTGGATGCGGCCGTTGGGCAACTTGCCACGGTGGGCGTTCTGTTGTGTGCCGAGGTCGGGCCCGGGCATGGGCTTGCCGTGCAGGCCCGGCGGCATGGGCATCGGGCGGTTTCCCTGTTGGACGGCTGTGTTGGTGCGCCTCGGGAGGAACGGGAGCGGGTGCGGCGGGGTCTGGATCGGCTGGTGTTGGGTGATCCCGAGGAGCAGCGGGGTGAGTGTGCGCCCGGTGCGACGGTGGCTCGGCTGCGGCCGCGGCCGCGGGGCGGAGGGCCGGGGTAGGTCTTTCCGCGGGGGCGTGTGGGGGTGGGGGTGGCTTGCCGCCGGTGGGCGGGTGCCGCTGCGCCCACCCGTGCCGCCCCAGCGGCACGACTGCCCGCAGCTGGGTGGGTGGGTTCCGTGCGACTGCCCGCGGCTGGGTGGGTGGGTTCCGTGCGGCTGCCCGCAGCTGTGTGGAGTGGTCTGTCCAGCCGTACGGCTGGGCGTGGCTATGGGAGTTGAAGGGTGCCCTCGTGCGCGCGGCAGGCCCCGAAGATGCCGGGGTTGACGGGGTGTCGATATGTGCGCGACAGGGTGTGGTTGGGGGGTCCACCAGGGCTTGAGCGGGGCGGCGGAGTCTGGGGTCGTTCTTGTGCGGGCGGGCGCGGCGCACGGGGCGGATCGGACCTACGGACCGCGAGGAGTGACACCCGGTGGAGCGAGCTGTGCGAGCGACCACGGCCGAGGGGCGGATCCGGAGCCGTACGGACGAACTGGAACGGGCGCTGGCCCCGTTCGGCGGCCGGGCGTTCCGGCCGGACGACCGGGCCCGTGCCGAACTCGCCCTGGACGACGCGGGGTTCGGCGCGGAGTTCGTGCCCGCCGAACTCGGCGGACGGCTCGAACGGATCGACGGGCTCGGCCGCGTCGTACGGCCCGCGTGCCGACGGGACCTCTCGCTGGGGTTCGGGTACGGGCTCAACTGCTACTTCGCCGCCACCCCCGTGTGGACCGCCGGGGACTTCGCGCAGCGCGAGTGGACCGCCGCCCTGCTGATGGGCGGCGGGCGCATCGCCGTCGCCCGGCCCGCCGTCTCGCACGCCAACGACTTCGTGCGCGACGAGTTCGTGCTGCGCCGCGACGGGGGCCGCCGACGGCTCGACGGCGCCAAGACCGCCGTGTGCAACTACGCACGCGCGCGCGGGCTCACCGTCGTCGCGGGCACCGAGGACGGCAGCCACGAGGTGCTGCTCGTCGACCGCGAGATCCTGCCCGCGGACACGCTGCGCACCCTGCACCGGTACCGCACCGTCGGCCTCGACGGCTGCGAGTTCGGCGGCCTGGAGTTCGCCGGCTGCCCGGTGCCCGAGGAGGCCGTGGTGGGCGAGCCCGGCCAGGGCATGAACCTGGTCGTACGCTGCTCCGTCGTCACCCGCGCCCTGCTGCCCTCCGTGATGGTCGCGGCCGGCGACACCGTCCTGCGCACCGCCGTACGGTTCGCCGTGGACCACCGCGCCGAGGACCCCTACGGCCCGCTCAGGTCGCCGTACGGGCGGGAGGTGCTGACCGGCGCGCTGCTGGACCTGCTGATCGGCGACAGCATCACGCTGGCCGCCG
The DNA here is from genome assembly GCF_040299205.1 of Streptomyces sp. NPDC000983. Classification (NCBI taxonomy): domain Bacteria; kingdom Bacillati; phylum Actinomycetota; class Actinomycetes; order Kitasatosporales; family Streptomycetaceae; genus Streptomyces; species Streptomyces sp. NPDC000983. The sequence goes on from NZ_JBEPBM010000032.1 coordinate 47,462, forward strand.
CCCGCGGCATCCACCTCCTGCCCGACCGGGTCAGTGCCTGCGCAGCGGCCGCCGCCTACACCGTGCCCAAGCTGCTCCAGGACTCCGCGCACGACCTGTCGACCGTGCTCGGCGAGGCGTACTTCGACACCAAGGGTCGCTACGGCGCCTTCGGCCGGATGGTGCGCGACCTGCCCCTCCTGGGCCAGGGCCACGCCGGTACCGCCGCCCGCCAGGCCATGCTCCTCGCCCAACTCCCGCACCTGGCCCGGAACTCCTGGCTGAACGACGAGGAACCGCCCGCCGCGCTGCTGCGCCCCTGGGAGGACCTCCCGTCCGCCGACCTAGCCGCGCTGGCCCCCGCCGGCGCCTCGGACCCCGTCGTGCCGGTGCTTTCGGCCTGCGACGGCGCCGACGGCGAGCTGGGCGCGCTCGTCACCGCCTTCCTCGGCGAACTGCGCGAACTGCGCGACCGGTTCGCCCGGATCACCCCCGGCGACGGCCTGTCCTCCCCGGACACCCTCGCCCTCACCGACCGCTACGCCCTGGTCTGTGCCGCGGCCGCGAGCCTCGGCGTCTGGCGCGAGCACCGGGCCGAACGGCCCGGCAGCTTCCTCGCCGACCCCGCCTGGATCACCGGCGCCCTGCACCGGCTGGGCGTCCTGCTCGGGCTCGACGTACCGAAGGCTCCGTCGGAGTCGGTCGAGCGGCTGCTGTTCGAGACGGTCATGGACCGCTACGAGCGACGGCGTTCCTACGACCTGTACGAGACCTCTCTCGAATCCTGACCGGAAGGAAGCGGCCCATGAGCCACGGTGCGCACGCCGAGCGGACACCTGCCGACGACGGGTCCGGCGATCTGATCCCCGCGGTGGTCCAGGCGGTGCGACGGGTCATCGACGACCCGGTGGCCGAGGTGGGCACGGACTCGCTGCTCAGGGAGGACCTGGGGTTCGACTCCGTCCTCATCATGCAGCTGAAGTACCGCGTGGAGCAGGCCGTGCCGGAGCTGGGCGAACTCTCCTTACCCGACATGGTCGACAGCATGACCTCCGTCGGTTCCCTGGTCGCCTACCTGCGCGCCCGCCTGGTGAAGGCGGCTGTCTGATGGCCGCTCCCGCCGCCGGCGCCCCCGTGCCGGTGACCGGTCCCCACGGACAGTGGGACGCGGTGCTGGAACCGCTCGCCGCACGCGGCACCGTCGTGACCTACGGCAGGGTCACCGACTGGCTCCCCGAGGACACTGGAGAAAGGGTTCTGCGCCCCTTGCTCGGCCCCCGTGACTGGGACCGGTTCCAACGGCTGACCCACCGCCGGGTGCGGGAGGGCTTCCTCGCCTCCCGGCTGCTGCTCAAGCACACCGCGGCCCGGGTGCTCTCCAGCCGTCCCGAGGCCGTCGACCTCGCCTACAAACCGGGCGGGCGGCCCTATCTGCGCGGCTGCGACCAGATCGACATCAGCCTCAGCCACACCGAGGAGGTCATGGTCGTCGGCGTCACCCGGCGCGGGCTGCTCGGGGTGGACGTGGAGCGCGCCGAGCGCCCCATGGTCGGCACCGGTGTCGAGTTCCAGGCCTGCACCCCGCACGAACGCGCCCTGCTGGAGTCGCTCCCCGAGACCACCCGCAACAGCGCCCTGGTCCGGCTCTGGACGCTCAAGGAGGCGTACAGCAAGGCCATCGGCCAGGGACTGCGCTTTAGGTTCACCGAGTTCGGGTTCACCCTGGACGACGCGCGCATCCGGCTCCAGCGGCCGGACGGCTCCCCGGGCACCGGTCCGGAGTGGAGCTTCGCCACCTACGCCCTGGAGTCCGACTACGTGGTCAGCGCCGCCCTGCGCGACGAGGGCTTCGGCGCCGCCGCCGACACGGCCGCCGACACCGTACTGGACCAGAGCCTGCTGGGCGTGCTGCTCGGCCGGCTCTGAACCGCCGCACCCTTCCCGTACCACCCGACCCCGGCATCCCGCCGGGGTCCGCACCGTCACCCATCCCTCAGGAGGCATCCGCCATGGCCCTGTCCGACTCCCGCGACGGCTTCACCCTCGCCGACCTGCTCCGGCTGCTCAGCGAGAGCGCCGGCGTCCCCGAGGGCATCGACCTCGACGCCGACGACGTCGTCGACACGCCCTTCTACCGGCTCGGCTACGACTCGCTCGCGCTGCTCCAGGTCACCGGACGGCTCAAGCGCGAGTACGGGCTGATGCTGCCCGACACGATCGTCGCCGACGCCCCGACCCCGCGCGCCCTGCTCACCGTCATCGCGCACGCGCGTGCCGCCTGACACCCCGCGCGGCGGGCGCCGAAAACAGTGCCGGCCGCGCACATTCCCGGATCTCTCCGGAGAATGTGCGCGGCCGGCGTCTGCGCTCCAGCCCTGCCGCTCTCCCGGCTGGGGGAGGGCCGGGACCGTCAGAAGCTGGGCGCGGCGGTGGGCGACCTCAGCTGACCCAGGTACGGGTGCCACAGGTGGGTCGGGTCGTTCTCCACGGCCTCGATGATCTCCCACATCGCGGAGAGCGCCTTCGGCTCCTGGTCGTCGTAGACGTCGCCCTGGAGCATCTTGAGGATGTCCAGCCGGTAGCGGTCGTCCTGGACGAAGGCCGTGAACAGGATGTTGAGGCGGTAGTACGCCTCGATGAAGCGGTGCCAGTAGCCGACCGCCTTGCGGAGCTTGTTCTCGTAGGCGGCGAAGCGCTCGTGCTTGAAGTCGCCGGCCTCGGCGGCGGCGATGATGTCCTTCGCCGCGAGCCGGGCGCTGTTGAGCGCCACGGAGACACCCGAGGAGAAGATCGGGTCCACGAAGCGGGCGGCGTCACCGATGAGGACGTAGTTGTCACCGGCGATCTGCTTCATGCCGTAGCTGTAGTCCCCCTCCGTCTTCATCGGCTTGACCTGCTCGCAGTTCTTCAGCACGTCGAGCAGCTCGGGGCGGGACGCCACGGTCTCCCAGAAGTACTTCTCGCGGTCGCCGCCGTACTCCTGGAACCGCTTCTTCTGGCTGACGACACCGATCGAGGTGATGGTGTCGGTGATCGGGATCTGCCACACCCAGGTGTCGAGCAGGGGCAGGAAGTGGATGAAGATGTAGTCGGCCTGGTCCTTGTTGACGGCGAGGGCCTTGCGGTCCAGACCGTCGAACCACGTGTGCACGGCGTACTGGTTGAAGACCGGGTCCGGGATCTTGGACTTGAGCTGGGTGCCCAGCCGGGTCTGCCGGCCACTGGCGTCGACGACCATCTTCACCGGGATCTGCGTCGACGAGGAGCCGACCTTCACCTCCACGACGGGCAGTTCGCCGTCGAAGTCGACCTTGCCGACCCGGACGCCCTGGAACACCTTGGCGCCCAGCTCCTCCGCGTGCTTGAGGAGGATGTGGTCGAACTTGCTGCGGTCGACGTGGAACGTGTGGTCGCGGTCCACGCCCTCCTGGTCCCGCTCGCTGAACAGGACCTCGGCGGCACGGAAGTCGTGGTTCAGGCCGCGGAAGCCGTTGTGGTTGATGTCGCGGTCCTCGGCGGAGGTCCAGGCGGCACCGAACTTCTTCGGGAAGCCCGCGGCCTCGATCTTCTCCATGGCCCCGATCTCCAGGAGCACCGGGGTGGTGGCCGGGACCAGGGACTCGCCGACGTGCTCACGGGGAAAGTTCTCCGCCTCGAACACGGCCACGGACAGCCCTGCCTTGGCCAGGTACGAGGCCACGGTCGATCCCGCGGGGCCGCCGCCGATGACTGCGACGTCGAATTGTGCGTCCACGATGCTCTCTCTTCCTTCGGTCGGTTCAGGCAGCGGGCTGCGGGGCCAGGGAGTAGACCATGTCCGTGATCGCCGCCAGGTTCGCGAAGTGCCGGCCGGTGATGTGGGTCGGGGGCACGACGACCCCCAGCTCGGTGCGGATGAACGAGAGCAGCAGGGAGGTGTTCATGGAGGTCAGGACGCTCCACTCCAGCAGCGGGGTGTCGTCCGTGAGCTCCGAGACCTCGCTCTCGCCGAGGAACTGCTGCTCGATGTACTCGCCGATCCTGCGACGGATCTCTTCATGCGACAGCGCCGCCACTGGGGCCTCCTGTTGGTCTCTGACTTGAGCGTGCGGGAAGAGCCGTACAGCCCGAGATGCTGGGTGCTGTCGGTTGAGGTTCACTCGGCAACCGCTCGGGAGGCCGCGCCGGCGGCCGCCGCCACCGGCACCGGCGCCCCCGCCGACCTGGTCAGACGCGCCCTCAGCGCGGACCTGAACTCCGGTTGCTGGAGGAAGAAATGGCCGCCGGGCACCAGGGTGAGGTCGAAGACACCGGTGGTGATCCGCGACCAGGCCGCCATCGAGGAGGCGTCGGTCAGCACGTCCTCCCGCCCGGCGAACGCGGCCACCGGCACCGCCAGCCGCGGGCCCGGGACGTGTGTGTACGTCTCCACCACCCCGAGGTCGGCGCGGATGGCGGGCAGATAGCAGCGCAGCAGGTCCGGCTCGGCCAGCAGCGCCTCGGGCAGACCCCCGATCCGCTGGAGCCCCCGGACGAACCCGTCGTCGGGCAGATGGTGGAAGGGGCGGTGCGACAGCGGCTCCGTCGGCCCGTTGCGGCCGGAGACCAGCAACAGCTCGGGCGGAGTGCCCAGTCGGGTCAGCACCCGGGCCGCCTCGTAGCCGAGCAGCGAGCCGAAGCTGTGCCCGTACAGCGCGTACGGCTCGTGCCGGCGCTCGCCGATCAGCCGTACCGCCTCCTCGGTCAGCGCCCCGAGCCGGTGCAGCAGGGGTTCTCGTAACCGGGTTCCGTGGCCGGGCATTTCCAGCGGCACGACGGTGACACGGCCGGGCAGGTCGGCGGCGAGCTGCCGGTAGGGGTACGCGCTGCCGCCCGCGTGGGCGAGGCAGAACAGCGTCAGGGGGGCTTCGGTCGTCAAGGGAGGTCCTTCCGCACTTGGGTTCCGCACTGGGACTGCGTACTCGGATCGCGTACTCGGATTCCGTACTCGGATCGCCCACGGGCATCGCGTACTCGGATCGCGCGCCGGGAGGGCGTCGCTCGACCGGGATCGGAACAGGGGGCGCTCGAGTCACCGTCGACAGCGGTGTGGGAGGGGGCCCACCGCTGGCCGGAATGCATCCAACCGGCGAGGCCGTTCCGGAGTCCCCCGCACCGCAGCGTCCGGCGGGCCGGACGCACCCGGCACCCGTCGGGCGAGAACCCGTGCACACCGGGCAACGCTCCCCACAACGGGCGGACACCGCCCGCCACCGGGCTCTCTCAAGGGCGTCTTGAGTCCGTCTGCCTACCGTCGCTTCCGGCCGCACTTGAGGGAGAGAGGTGCCACGGTGAGCGGAACTGCGCAGGGGGTCACCCCCCAGGAGATCACCCCGGAAGCGGTGGAGAACTGGCTGGTGGAGCAGATTGCCCAACGAACCCTGCTGCCCCCGGCGACAGTCTCGGTCCACCTCCGCTTCGACGAGTTCGACATCGACTCCGCGGACAGCCTGGTCATCACCACCGCCCTGAAGGACTGGCTCGGCGACCAGGTGGATCCGCACACCTTCGTCAGGTACCCGACGATCCGGTCCCTGGCGGGATACCTGGCGGGCCGGCACCGTCAGGTCACAACGGGAGGTACTCCGGTCCATGGCTGAGAACCGACGGTTCGAGCCCCGCCCCGACGACATCGCGGTCGTCGGGGCGGGCTGCCGCTTCCCCGGCGGCGTCCGCGACCTGGACGGGCTGTGGCGCGTACTGATCGACGGCGTCGACGTCATCACCCCGGTGCCCGCAGACCGCTGGAGCGACGACTTCCACCACCCCGACCGCCACAACCCCGGCACCACGTACAGCCGGGAGGGCGGCTTCCTCGACGGGATCGACCGGTTCGACGCCGACTACTTCGGCGTCTCCCCGCGCGAGGCCCGCGGCATGGACCCCCAGCAGCGGCTGCTGCTGGAGGTGTGCTCGGAGGCCATGGAGGACGCCGGACTGCCCCGCGCCGGCTGGGAGGGCACCCGCACCAGCGTCCACATGGGCATCCTCGGCTCCGACTATCTGCTGCTGCACGCGCGGACCTCCGGGATCCGCGCCATCGACCCCTACTTCGCCTCCGGCAAGGAGTTCAGCTTCGCCGCCGGACGCATCGCCTACACCTTCGGCCTGCACGGCCCGGCGATGACCGTCAACACCGCGTGCTCCTCCTCCCTGGTCGCCGTCCACCTCGCCTGCCAGGCGCTGCGCAACGGCGAGGCCGACACCGCGCTCGCCGGCGGCGTCAACGTGATCGTCGCGCCCGAACTCTCCGTCTTCATGGGCAAGGTGCAGGCGCTGTCGCCCACCGGACGCTGCCGCCCCTTCGACGCCCGCGCCGACGGAATCGTCCGCGGCGAGGGCTGCGGCGTCGTCGTCCTCAAGCGCTACGCCGACGCCGTACGCGACCACGACCGCATCCACGGACTGATCCGCGGCTCCGCCGTCAACCAGGACGGCCGCAGCGCCGGACTGACCGCCCCCAACGCGCTGGCCCAGCAGGAACTGCTGCGCTCCGCGCTCGCGTCGGCGTCCGTCACCCCCGAGGAACCGGTCTTCGTGGAGGCCCACGGCACCGGCACCCCGCTCGGGGACCCGCTGGAGATCTCCGCGCTCACCGAGGTCATCGGCCGGACCAGGATCGACGGGGAACCGCTGCTGGTCGGCTCCCACAAGGCCCACTTCGGGCACATGGACTCCGCCGCCGGCATCGCCGGCCTGCTCAAGACCCTGCTGGTGCTCAGGCACCGTACGGTCCCGGGCCAGATCCACCACGTCTACCCGGCGCCGATGATCGACTGGGAGTCGTCCGGGACGCGCGTCCCCGTGGACCACGTACAACTGCCGGACGACGGTCAGCCGTTGACCGCCGGAGTCAGCGCCTTCGGGCTCTCCGGCACCAACGCGCACATCGTCCTCGGCAGCGCGCCGCAGCCCGAGCCCGCCGTGGAGACGGCCGGACCGCACACGCTGCTGATCTCCGCGACCACCGCCGAGGGGCTGCGCGACCTCGCCGCCGACTACGCCGGCGTGCTCGCCGACCCGGTCGGACCGATCGCCGCCGCCTCCGCGGTACGCCGCACCCACCACCGGCACCGGATCGCCGTCGTCGGCAACGACGCCGCCGAACTCGGCGCGGCCCTCGCCGACGCCGAGGGCGGCCGCGCGGCCGACATCCGGCCCAGGGTCGTCCACGTCTTCTCCGGCCAGGGCTCGCAGTGGCCGCAGATGGGCCTCGACCTCGCCCGGAGCGAACCCGTCGTCCGCGACACCCTCGACGACATCGACGAACTGCTGCGCGCCGAGGCCGGCTGGTCCCTCTACGACGTCCTGCGCGACGCCGACCCGGCCCGGGTCAAGGCCACCGACGTCGCCCAGCCCGCGGTGTTCGCGGTCCAGGTCGCGCTGGCCCGGCTCTGGCAGTCCTGGGGCGTGCGCCCCGACGCGGTGATCGGCCACAGCATGGGCGAGGTCGCCGCGGCCCACATGGCCGGCGCGCTCGAACTGGAGGACGCGGTACGGCTGGTGGCCCACCGCGGGCGGCTGATGCACCGCGCCGCCGGGACCGGACGGATGGCCAACGTCGAGCTCGGCGCCGACCAGGTCCGCGAGCGGCTCGCCGCCCGGCACCCCGAGGTGTGCGTCGCCACCGAGAACGGGCCCGACTCCGTCGTGGTCGCCGGGCCCGCCGGAGCGGTGGAGGCCGCGGTGCGGGAGCTTGCCGCGGACGGGGTGAACGTGGTCGCCCTTCCGGTCGACTACGCCTTCCACTCGCCGCTGATGCAGCCCTATGCCGATGAACTCGGTCTGCTGCTCGCGGACTTGACTCCGTCTTCGGTGTCGGTGCCGTTCCTGTCGACCGCGCTGCCGGGGCAGGACGTGCCGCTCGACGCCGCCTACTGGAGTGCCAACCTGCGGGAGCCGGTGCGGCTCTGGCCCGTCGTCGACGCGCTGCTCGCCGAGCGGGAGACGGTGTTCGTCGAGATCGGTGCGCATCCGGTGCTCGCGCGGCCGCTGCGGTCCGCGCTCGCCCATCGCTCGCTGCGCGGGCCTGTCGTCTCCTCGCTGGTGCGGGGGCAGGACGGGCCGACGGCGCTGGCCCGGTCGCGGGCCGTGCTGCACGCGGCGGGGGTCGACGTCGACTGGGCCGGTGTGCACGGGCGTTCTGTTCGGCCGGTTTCGTTGCCGCCCCATCGGTGGGCGGACGAGCGGTTCTGGCTGGACGGGGTGGAGCGGGGGGAGCAGGGTGCCTCCGGGCGGGGGGATCTGGAGGGGTTGCGGGCGGAGGTCCGGCTGGTTGATGCGCGGGGGAGGGTGGTTGCCGAGCTTGGGGGCGACGCGGTTGCGGCGCCTTCTTCGGTTGCGGTGCCTGCTTCTTCCGCGGTGCCTGCTCCGGTTGCGGTGCCTTCTTCGGCGCCGGTGGCTTTGGCGCCCGCCGTGGAGGAGTCCGCCGAGGCCGGTACGGGCGGTGAGGCTGTCGTGCCGGTCGTGCTTGATCGGGAGCAGGTCGCGTCCACGGTGCATGCCGTGCTGGTGAAGGTGCTCGGGCATGGGCCGCGGAAGCGGCTGCCGCGCACTCGGGGGTTCTTCGAGTTGGGGATCGACTCGATCTCCGTGGCGGAGTTCGGGCGGCGGGTGGCGGAGGAGCTCGGTGTTCCTGTCGATGGGGCGGATGCGTTGGCGCACGGCACGATCGATGGGTTTGCGGATTACATCGTCACGTTGACTCCGGGGGCGGGTGCGGCGGCGTCGGGGCCGGTCGCGCAGTTCCCCGCGCCCCTTGAGAGCGCCGGGGGTCCGGCCGTGGCCGAGGAGACGGTGGCGGCTGTCGCGCCGTCCGGGCCGGTCGCGCAGTTCCCCGCGCCCCTTGAGGGGGTTGCCGGGGGCGGAGTGGGGAGTGGGGCGTCCGTTGGCGCTGGTGTCGCGCAGTTCCCCGCGCCCCTTCAGGGGGCTTCCCCGGGCGGGGTTGTGACTGAGCCGTCCGCTGGCGCTGGTGTTGCGCAGTTCCCCGCGCCCCTTCAGGGGGCTTCCCGGGACGGAGTCCTGGCTGCGCCGGCTGTCGGTCTTGAGCCGGGGGACGATGTCGACGGGGTCGAGCCGGTTGCCGTGATCGGGATCGGGTGTCGGTTGCCCGGTGGGGTCAGTGGGGGAGAGGGGTTCTGGCGGCTGCTCGAGGGGCGGGTCGATGCCAGTGGGGATGTTCCCCTTGAGCGGTGGGATGCTTCGGCGCTCGCCGGTGTGCCCGCTCGGGGGTCGTTCCTCGACGAGGTCGACGGGTTCGACAACTCCTTCTTCCGGATCTCGCCCCGCGAGGCCCGCACCATGGACCCGCAGCAGCGGCTGTTCCTGGAGGTGGCCTGGGAGGCCCTGGAGGACGCCGGGGTCCGGGCCGACCGGATGAGCGGCACCCGCACCGGTGTCTTCGTCGGCCTCAACACCACCGACTACCAGCAGCTGGTGACCCGCCGGGAGGCCGATGTCGACCTCTACTACGGCACCGGCAACTCCTTCAGCGCCACCGCCGGCCGGATCTCCTACTTCCTGGGACTGCGCGGCCCGAGCCTCGCCGTCGACACCGCCTGCTCGTCCTCCCTCACCGCCGTGCACCTGGCCTGCCAGAGCCTGCGCGCGGGGGAGAGCAGGCTGGCGCTGGCCGGTGGCGTCAACGTGATGGCCACCCCGACGGTGTTCCTCTCCATGGGCGCGGCCGGGGCGCTCGCCCCCGACGGGCGGTGCAAGACCTTCGACGACTCCGCCGACGGCTACGGCCGGGGCGAGGGCGCCGGAGTGGTCGTTCTCAAGAAGCTCTCGACCGCGCTGCGCGACGGTGACCGGGTGTACGCGATCATCCGCGGCAGCGCGGTCAACCAGGACGGGGCCAGCGGCGGCTTCACCGTGCCCAGCGGCACCGCCCAGGAAGAGGTCATCCTCACCGCCCTCGACCAGGCCGGCGTCGAACCGCACGAGGTGTCGTACGTCGAGGCGCACGGCACCGGAACCCGGCTCGGCGACGCGGTCGAACTGCGCGCGCTGGCCGGGGCGCTGGGCACCGGGCGCACCGCGCGCAGCCCGCTCGTCGTGGGCTCGGTGAAGACCAACGTCGGCCATCTGGAGGCCGCCGCCGGAGTCACCGGTCTGATCAAGACGGTGCTGGCCCTCGGCCACGAGCGGATCCCCGCCCAACTGCACCTGACCGAGCCGACCAGCCAGCTCGACTGGGCGAAACTGCCGCTGACCGTGGCCGGCGAGCCGGTCCCGTGGCCCCGCGGCGAACGGCCCCGGATCGCGGGCGTCAGCGCGTTCGGCTTCACCGGCACCAACGCCCACGTCCTGGTCCAGGAGGCCCCCTACCGGGCCGAACCCCCGGTGGCGCCCCGGCCCGTACGGCCCTGCGTGCTGACCGTGTCGGCCGCCACCCCGGACGCCCTGGCCGACGCCGTGGCCCTGATGCGCGAGCGGGTCGAGGCCACCGCCGACAGCGACCTCGCCGACCTGTGCTGGACGGCCGGCGCCCGCCGCGCCCACCTCGCGCACCGGGTCACCGCCGTCGGACGCACCCGCGAGGAGCTGCTCGCCGCACTGGACCGGGCCCGCCCGGTGCAGGCCCGCGACGAGGCCACGGTGCTCTTCGTCTACGGCCGCACCCCCGCCGACCTGTCGGCGTACGAGGAGGCGCTCGCCGGGGACCCGGAGGCCGCCGAGACGTACCGCACGGCGCTCGCCGAGGCCCACGAGGCGCTGCGTGCCGAACTCGGCGAGCCCGACGGCCCGCCGCACCCGGGCAGCGTGGAGCACGCGGGCGAGGTCTTCGCCGGCCAGCTCGCCACCACGGCCCTGTGGAAGGTGCTGGGCGTGCGGCCCGACGCGGTCGTCGGCTGGGACATCGGCGAGTACGCGGCGGCCGTCGTCGCCGGCGACCTCACCGTCGTCGACGCGGTACGGCTGCTCGCCGCCGGGGTTCCCGTCCCCGCGCAGCCCGGCGGGGCCCGGGTGGCCCGGCACTCCGCCGCCGACGGCTGGACCCCGCCGGCCAACGAGGTCATCCTCAACGGCCTCGACGTCCTGCTGGACATCGGCACCGGCAGCCGCGCGATCCGCATGCTCGGCGCCGCCCTGGACGCCTCCGTGGAGCCGGGGGAGGCCGTCCCGGTGCAGCTCACCGCACCGCGCCGGCGCCAGCCCAGCGGCGTCGAGAAGGCCTACCTCGGCCCGGTCGAACTGCTGGAACTGGCCGCGTCGCTGCACGCCCACGGCGTCGGCGTCGACTGGGACCGGCTGGTGCCGGGACCGCACCGGACGGTACCGCTGCCCGCCTACCCCTGGCAGCGCAAGGCCTATTGGGTGGAGACTCCCTACTCGGCGGAACCCCGTCCGCAGTCCGAGCCGCACTCCGAAGCGCGGCCCGAGGCCGTGACCGCGCCGGAGCCCGCCGGTGATCTCGCCACCGAACTGCTCGCGCTGCCGCCCGACCGGCGGGAGGAGCGACTGGTCGACCTGCTGCTGGTGCTCGTCGCGCAGGTCCTCGGTGAGGAGGCCGACGTCTCGCCCGACCAGGGCTTCTTCGACCTCGGTATGGACTCGGTGCTCTCGCAGGACCTGAAGCAGCGCGCCGAGCGCGAGCTGGGACTCGAACTCCCCGGCACCGTCATGTTCGAGTGCCCCAACGTCACCTCGTTCGCCCGCTTCGTCCTCGACGAGGTGCTCACCGAACCCGAACCGCAGGACCTGACCGAATCCGCCGGCGCGGACCTCGCGCCCGAGGAGCCGGCCGAGGTCCTGGAAGATCCCGCAGACCTCGACGACGACTCTCTGCTGAGCCGTCTCGACGACGCCCTGGCGTCGTCCGAAGCCCTGTTGACCGAGGGAGACTGACCATGACGACCCCGGACTACCGGGCCAAACTCGTCGAAGCCGTCCGCACGATCGAGCGGCTCCAGGGCGAGGTGGCGAAGAACCGCAGCCGCCCGCTGGACGAGCCGATCGCCGTGATCGGACTCGGCTGCCGGCTGCCGGGCGGCGCCGACGGCCCCGACTCGCTGTGGCGGATGCTGGTGAACGGCACCGACACCATCCGCGAGTTCCCGGCCGAACGCGGCGACGCGCAGGCCGTCTTCGACGACGACCCCGACCGGCCCGGCAAGGCGTACGTCACCCAGGGCGGCTTCCTCGACGAGCGCGTGGACGTCTTCGAGCCCGGCGTGTTCGGGATCTCGCCGCGCGAGGCGGTCGGCATGGACCCGCAGCAGCGGATCGTGCTGGAGGTGGCCTGGGAGGCGCTGGAGCGGGCCGGCTACGCCCCGGACCGGCTCAACGGCAGCGCCACCGGCGTCTACTTCGGCGTCTCCACCACCGACTACGCCCGGCTGCGCCAGAGCGAGGGCGACATCCGTGACGTCGACGCCTACCAGCTCGTCGGCGAGCCCAGCTTCGTCGCCGGCCGGATCTCCTACACCCTCGGCCTGATGGGACCGAGCAAGGTCGTCGACACGACCTGCTCCTCCTCCCTGGTCGCGCTGCACGAGGCCTGCCAGGACCTGCGCACCGGCGAGTGCGACATGGCGCTCGCCGGCGGCGTCAACCTGATGCTCTCGCCGTACGGCTTCGTCATGATGAGCAAGTTCGGCGGGCTCTCCCCGGACGGCCGCTGCAAGACCTTCGACGCGGGCGCCAACGGCTATGTGCGCGGCGAGGGCGCCGGCGTGGTCGTCCTCAAGCGCTACTCCGACGCGCTGCGCGACGGCGACCCGGTGCTGGCGCTGGTGCGCGGCTCGGCCGTCAACCACGACGGGCGCAGCAGCGGGCTGACCGTGCCCAACCCGGCCGCCCAGCAGGGCGTCATCCGGGGCGCGCTGGAACAGGCCGGCATCGCCCCCGGCGACGTCGACTACGTCGAGGCGCACGGCACCGGCACCGCGCTCGGCGACCCGATCGAACTGCGGGCGCTCCAGGCCGTGATCGGGCGCAACCGCCCCGCGGACAGCCCGCTGAAGGTCGGCTCGATCAAGACCAACATCGGCCATCTGGAGTCGGCGGCCGGCATCGCCGGTGTGCTCAAGCTGGTCCTCGCCCTCCAGCACGGCGAACTCCCGCCGCACCTGCACTTCAACGAGCCCAACCCGAACGTCGACTGGGGCAAGCTGAACGTCGAGGTCACCAAGGACGGCGGCGCCTGGGGCGAGACGGGTGACCGGCCGCGCGTCGGCGGCATCAGCAGCTTCGGCGCCAGCGGCACCAACGCGCACGCCGTGATCAGCGCGGCCCCCGCGGCGGCCGGAACCGCAGGGTCCTCGGGTCCCGAGGTGCTGACCCTGTCCGCGCACTCCGCCGAGGGCCTCGCCCGCCTCGCCGGACGCTACGCCGACCACCTGCGCGCCCACCCCACCACGCCGCTCGCCGACATCGGCTGGACCAGCCAGGTCGGCCGCTCCCGGCAGCGCAACGGACTCGCCGTCACCGGCTCCACGGCGGGTGAACTCGCCGACGCGCTGGCCGCATTCGCCCGCGGTGAGCGGGCCTCCGGTATCGTCACCGCCGAACTCCCCGTCCACAAGCACCGCAAGACGGCATGGCTGTTCACCGGCCAGGGTTCGCAGTACGCCGGAATGGCGAGCGGACTTGCCGGGGAGCCCGCCTTCCGCGGCCCCTTCGACGAGGCGGCGGCCCTCTTCGACGTGCACCTGGACCGCCCGCTGGCCTCCGTGGTGTGGCCGGAGCCCGGCCAGGACTCACCGGTCGACGACACCCGCTACACCCAGCCCGCGCTGTTCGCCGTCGAGTACGCGCTCGCCCGGATGTGGCAGTCCTGGGGGCTCAGGCCCAGCGGCCTGCTCGGCCACAGCATCGGCGGCATCGTCGCGGCCTGCGTCGCAGGTGTCTTCGATCTGCCGGACGCCGTCCGGCTGGTCGCGGCCCGCGCCGCCCTGATGGCCGAACTGCCCGCGGGCGGCGCGATGGCGGCGCTCGACTGCGACGAGGCCACCGCCCGCGCGGCCATCGCCGGCCACCGCGACACGGTGTCGCTGGCCGGGGTCAACGGCCCCTCCAGCGTGGTGATCTCGGGCGCCGAGGCCGATGTGGAGGCGGTGACCGCCGAGCTCCAGCGGCGCGGCGTCCGCACCACCCGGCTCACCGTCAGCCACGCCTTCCACTCCCCGCTGCTGGCGCCCATGCTGGCGGAGTTCCGCACGGTCGCCGAGTCGCTGACCTACAAGGCGCCGACCCTGCCGCTGATCTCCGACCACACCGGCCGCCCCTGGACCGCCGAGGACGGCGGCCCGGAGTACTGGGTGCGGCACGCGGCCGGCACGGTCCGCTTCCACGACGGCCTCACCGCGCTGCACGCGGAGGGGGCCCGCACCTTCCTGGAGATCGGCCCCGCCCCGGTGCTCAGCGGCATCGGGGACCGCACCGGCCTGGACGGCGACTGCCTGTACGTGCCGTCCCTGTACAAGCCGAGGGCCGGCGCACCCGAGGACCGCACCGCCGTCCAGCGGGCGCTGGGATCGCTGCACCTGCGCGGCGAGACCGTGGACTGGACGGCGGTGCACTCGGGTTCGGGCCGCACCCCGGCCCGGGTGGCCCTGCCGGTCACCCCCTGGCACGGCGAGCGCTACTGGTACGAGGAGCGCCGCGAGGCGGCACCCCGCGCGTCCGCCGGAACCCCCGTGCCGCAGGCCGGGGTCCGGCTGCGCAGCGCCGTACCGACCTACGAACTCCAGCTCGACGAGCCGGACTGGGACCGCTTCGCCCGCACCGACGCGCACGGCCACCGGTTCCTGCCGGTCGGCTCGCTGGGGCGGGCGGCGCGGGCGGCGGCCGCCGACGCGCTCGGCGGGAGCTGGTCCTGCGTCGAGGTCCTCGAAGTGTTCCAGCCGCCGCCGATGGACCGGGCCGGCCGGGTGCTCCAGATCATCGTCAACGGGGACGACGACGGCTGCGCGATCGTCGAACTGCACAGCCAGACCCCGGCCGAGGCGGCCGCCGGCGCACCCTGGAAGCGGCACGCCCGCGCGGTTCTCAGGCGCCGGGCGAGCACCCGCTCGCGGCACTCCGGCAGTAAGGACCCGAGCCTGGCCGGACAGGAGTACAGCGACGAACTCCACTACGAGACGGCCTCGTTGTCGGACGCGCTGATCGGCTCCGTGGTGTCCGCGCGGCGCGGCGACGAGGGCGTGCTGGTGGCGCTCGGGCTGGACAGCGAGGAGATCGCCGACCACGCCGTACAGGTCCTGGACGCGGCCGTCGCCGCCGTCTCCTGGGACGCGGGCCTGAGCCAGGCGGGCTTCGCCGGGCGGATCACCGAGGCCACCCTCGACTCCCTGACCCGGGCCCGGTACGTCCGGGCCGTCGCCCAGCCCGGCAACGAGCCCGGCCGGGTCAGCGGCAGCGTCGACCTGTTCTCCGAGGACGGCGCCTACCTGGGCGGCATCCGCGAACTGGTGGTCGTCAGCGAGCCGGCGTCCGGCCCCGCCACCGCCCCGGCGCCCTGGCGCCACCCGGACGAGCTGCTCACCCGCCTCGAATGGCAGGAGGCCGCACCGGCCGCGGCGGAACCGGACCTGACCGGGCAGGGCTGGCTGCTGGTGCCCGACCGCACCGGCACCGCCCGCCGGCTGGCCTCGGCGCTGCGGGCCCGCGGCGCGCACTGCCGGATCGAGGAGTCCGGCGCACCCGACCTGGACGACTGGCTGGGCGAGCTGCCCGAGGGGATCGCCCCGCACCGGGTGGTGCTGCTGACCGGCCTCGACGCGCCGCGCCCGGACGCCGCCGACGAGGAGTCGCTGACCGCGTTCCGGGACCGCGCCGAGCTGGCCGCGGTCGCCCTGGTGCAGGGCCTGACGGCCCGCTCGGCCTGCACCGCGACCGGGCTCAGCCTGGTCACCAGGGGCGCCGTGCCCGCCCTGCCCGAGCAGGGCGTCACCCAGCCCTTCGCCGGCACCCTGTGGGGCCTGGGCCGGGTGGTCGCGCTGGAGCACCCCGAGCACTGGGCCGGAGCGGTCGACCTGGACCCCGCGGCGGACACCGCCGACGAGGGGGCCGCGCTGGCCGCGGCGCTCGCCGACACCGCCGCCGAGGACCAGCAGGCGCTGCGTGGGGACGGGCGCCGGGTGGCCCGGCTGGTCAAGCTCGTGCTCGACGCCGCGGAACTCCAGCGGCGGCCGCGCATCGACCGGCAGGGCACCTATCTGATCACCGGCGCGTTCGGCGGCATCGGCCAGACCCTCGCCCGCAACCTCGCCGACCACGGCGCGGGCCGGATCGTCCTGCTCGGCCGTACGCCGCTGCCGCCCCGGCAGCAGTGGAGCGACCCCGCCCTGACCGGCTCGGTCCGCGAACGCGTCGACTTCGTGTCCGCGCTGGAGGAGACCGGCGTCCTCGTCGACGTGATCGCCGCCGATGTCAACGACATCGAGGAGATGCTGCCGGTCGTCCAGGGCCTGTCGACCGGCCTGATGCCGCTGCGCGGTGTCGTGCACGCGGCCGGCGCCTCCGTGCCGCAGTTCCTGCGGGACATCCCGGTGTCCGACCCGCACGAGTACGACGCCGTGTGGCGCCCCAAGGTGGTCGGCGGCTGGCTGCTGCACCAGCTGACGGAGGGGCTGGAGCTCGACTTCTTCCTGGGCTTCTCCTCGATCGCCGCCACCTGGGGCTCGCAGCACCTGACCAGCTACGCGGCCGGCAACTCGTTCCTGGACGCGCTCGCCGAGTACCGGCACGCGCAGGGGCTCAGCGCGCTCACCGTGAGCTGGGGCCCGTGGGAACTGGCGTCCAACCTGTTCGGCGCCGACGTCCTGGAGTTCCTCACCTCCACCGGTCTGCGCACGCTCTCCGCGCCGCAGTGCCTGCGGCTGCTGGACGCGCTGCTCGCCGGGGACGCGCCGCAGGCCGTGGTGTGCGCCGCCGACTGGTCGGTCTACAAGCCGGTCATGGAGGCCCGGGCCGACCGTCCGGTGCTGCGCACCGTCGAGATCGACGAGGGCGTCGGCGGCGGTACGTCCACCGCGGTGCTCCAGGCGCTGGAGGGCGCCGACCCGGCGGGCCGCACGGCCGTGCTGACCGGCTACCTCCAGCAGGTGCTCGGCGAGGTGCTCGCGGTGGACCCGCAGTCGCTGCTGCCGGAGGCGGACGTGATGTCGCACGGCCTGGACTCGCTGATGGTCATGGAGGTCGTCAAGCGCTGCAAGGGCGATCTGGGCATCGGTCTGAAGCCCGGCCAGTTCTTCGAGCGGACCGCGCTGGAGGACTGGGTGCGGCTGCTGGACACCGTGCTCGGCGGCGAGGGCGAGGCCGCTCCGGCCCCGGCGGCCGACTGGACGGAACCGGAGCTGATCGCCGCCGACGTCGCCCTCGACCCGGCGATCGTCCCGGCCGGACCGGTCGGTGCCGGGTACACCGACCCGGGCGACGTCCTGCTCACCGGCGCCACCGGCTTCCTCGGCGCCTACCTCCTCGACGAACTGCTGTCGACCACCGGGGCGACCGTGCACTGCCTGGTCCGCTGCGACACCCCGGAGTCGGGCCTGGCCAGGCTCCGGCGGAACCTGGAGCAGTACCTGCCCTGGCGCGAGGACGCCGAGGCCCGGATCACGGTGGTCCCCGGTGACCTGGGCAAGCCCCGGCTGGGCCTGTCGGAGGCGGACTTCGGCCGGCTCGCGGGCACCGTGGACGCGATCTACCACAACGGCGCCTGGGTCAACTTCTCCTACACCTACGAGCAGTTGCGCCCGGCGAACCTGACCGGCACCGAGGAGATCCTCCGGCTCGCCTGCGCCGGACCGGCGCAGATCCCGGTCTCGTACGTGTCGACGTACGGCATCTGGGGCATCCCCGCGGACGGCCGCACCGTGATCGGCGAGGGGGACGACATCCTCGGTGCCGGCAAGCTGGTCACCGGGTACGTCCAGACCAAGTGGGCGGCCGAGCTGCTGGTCCGGCAGGCGCAGGAGCGCGGTATCCCGGTCGATGTGCACCGGCCCGGCCGGGTGCTCGGCGACTCCCGCACCGGTGCCTGCCTGACCACCCACTTCACCACCCGGGTGATCAAGGGCTGTGTGCAGCTGGGCCTGGCTCCCGATCTCGATCTGGAGATCGAGATGACCCCGGTCGACTACGTCACCTCGGCCCTGGTGCGGATCTCCCGCCGGGAGCACACCTGGGGACTGACGTACCACCTGGTCAACCGGCGCAAGGCGGGCTTCGGGGAACTGCTGGGCGCGATGGGCCGGCACGGCTGGGAGTTCCGCACGGTGCCGGTCGAGCAGTGGTGGAAGGCGCTCCAGGACTCCTTCGCCGTCAACGACAACGAGTTGCACCCGGTCATGGGGGTGGTCGAGGAGTTCGTCGTCGGAGGTGAGGAGGCCATCGACTACGACGCGACCAACACCGTCGCGGGACTGGCGGGCTCGGGGATCGCTTGTCCTCCGCTCGACGGGTCACTGCTGTCCCTGTACTTCGAGTGGATGGTCCGAACTGGGTACTTGCCCGCACCGTCGCGCAGGGAGAATAATTCATGGCAGGATGAATCCATCAACGGGTGAATTCATGTCGCGGTGACGCCACCGCCCCTTGCGGCGGCCGACCCGCACGGCCGAGCCAAGGTCCGCGGCCCCCGACCGGGGGGCCGCGGAACACGACGGAGAAAGGCATCTCCCCCCATGACCACATCCGAAGACCGGGTCCCCGGCGGCACCGCCGCCGGCTCAGCCCCATTAGCGAACCCCAAGCGCTGGACGGCCCTTGTCTTCATCTGCCTGGCGCAGCTCATGGTGGTCCTCGACATCACCATCGTGAACATCGCGCTGCCGGAGATGCAGGCCGACCTGGGCTTCTCCAACGAGAACCGGCAGTGGGTCGTCACCTCGTACACCCTGGCCTTCGGCAGCCTCCTGCTGCTCGGCGGCCGCATCGCCGACTACACCGGCCGCAAGCGTGCCTTCCTGATCGCCCTGGCCGGCTTCGCGATCGCCTCCTGCCTGGGCGGCGCGGCCGGGAACATCGAGATGCTGCTCACCGCGCGTGCGCTCCAGGGCGTGTTCGGCGCCCTCCTGGCGCCCACCGCGCTCTCGCTCATCACGGTCAACTTCACCGACCAGCGTGAACGGGCCAAGGCCTTCAGCATCTTCGGCGGCATCGTCGCCAGCGGCGCCGTCATCGGCCTGCTGCTCGGCGGTCTGCTGACGGAGTACATGGACTGGACCTGGTGCATGTACGTGAACGCCCCGATCGCCGTGATCGCCGCGTTCGGCGTGCTGTACCTCGGTCCGGAGCAGCGCGCCGCGGTGCGGGCCAAGTTCGACATCCCCGGCGTCCTGCTGGTCACCACCGGTCTCGTCGCGATCGTGTACGCGTGCAGCGAGGCCGAGTCCGAGGGCTGGGGCTCCGGTCTGGTGCTGGGGTTGTTCGTCACCGGAGGTGTGCTGCTGGCGGCGTTCGTGGCGGTGGAGGCGCGTTCCTCGCATCCGCTGCTGCCGCTGAGCGTGATCAGCGACCGCACCCGGGGCAGCTCCTACCTCGCGGTGGGCATCGCGATGATCGCCATGCTCGGCGCGCTGTTCTTCCTGACCTTCTACCTCCAGCTCGTCAAGGGCTACTCGCCGGTGAAGACCGGTCTGGCCTTCCTGCCGCTGCCGCTGGGCGTCGGCATGTTCGCCGGCGGTGTCTCCACCAAGCTCATCCCCAAGGTGCCGCCGCGCGCCCTGGTGGTGCCCGGCATGATCATCGCGACCTGCGCACTGTTCTGGCTGGCCGCGCTGGACCCGGGCTCCTCCTACTGGGCGATGGTCGCGCCCGCCCTGTACGTCCAGGGCGCGGGCATGGGTCTGGTGATCGCGACGGCGATGAACTACGCGACGTACCGGATCGCCGACGAACACGCGGGCGTGGCCTCCGGCACCGTCAACACCGCGCAGCAGATCGGCGGTTCGATCGGTACGGCGCTGCTCAGCACCCTCGCCGCGGACGCCGCGGCGGAGTACCTGGCGGAACACGCCACGCAGGGCAAGAACCCGGCCCTCGTCCACCAGGCGATGACCGAGGGCTTCACCACGGCCTTCACCTGGGCCGGCGTGATCATGGCCTGTGGCGCGGTGGCCATCGCGGCACTGATGAACACGCCCAAGCCGCAGCCCGGCGAGGTCGGGTCCGGATCGGCGGCGCACATGGGCTGACGTCTGCCGACGACACCCCGGCGGCCGGTCTTCCCCTTCGGGGGGAGGCCGGCCGCCGGCGTGCGTGGACACCGCTCAACCATGGCCGGCCGCCCCTCGGGGAGGCCGGCCCGTTCCTGTGTCCACCCGCCCGTACCTGCGCCTACGTTCCACCCGACCGGGACGTGAGTGCTCTTTGAGGCACTGCTTCTAGCTTGGCCGGATCAGACGCCCGAGCGGCTAAATGCGACCAAGGAGAGGCTTATGCCATCACCCCAGTACGACGTCGCGATCCTGGGGTCCGGCCTGGCCGGCACCACGCTGGCGGCCTGTCTCGCGCAGGGCGGGGCGAAGGTACTCGTCCTGGACGCGGGCACCCACCCCCGCTTCGCCATCGGCGAGTCGACCATCCCGTACACCTCGATGATGATGCGGCTGGTCAGCGAGCGGTACAACGTGCCGGAGATCAAGTGGCTGACCACCTTCGAGGCGGTCCAGTCGAAGATCTCCACCAACAGCGGGGTCAAGCGCAACTTCGGGTTCCTCTACCACCGCGAGGGCGCCCGGCAGAACCCGCTGGAAACCAACATGTTCCCGATCCCCAAGATCACCCACACCGAGAACCACTTCTACCGCCAGGACACCGACGCCTGGATGCTGAACGTCGCCGTCAAGTACGGCGCCGAGGTCCGCCAGCAGACGCGGATCGTCGACGTCGACATCGACGACGACGGCGTCACGGTCATCCCCGACCACGGCGACCCGGTGCGGGTGAAGTTCATCGTGGACGCCAGCGGTCACCGCTCGCCGCTGGCCGAGAAGTTCGGGCTGCGCGAGGAGCCCAGTCGGCTGCGCCACCAGTCGCGCTCGCTGTTCACCCACATGATCGGCGTGAAGCGGTACGAGGACACGCTTCCCAAGGGCACGCACAAGAACCCCAGCCCGTGGAGCGAGGGCACCCTGCACCACATGTTCGAGGGCGGCTGGATGTGGGTCATCCCCTTCGACAACCACCCGCTGGCCACCAGCCAGCTGTGCAGCGTCGGCCTCAACCTCGACCCGCGGATCCACCCGACGCCGGACTGCACCCCGGAGGAGGAGTTCCGCAACTTCATCGCCAAGTACCCCGACATCGCGCCGCAGTTCGAGGGCGCCGTCGCCACCCGCGACTGGGTGCGCACCGGGCGGCTGCAGTACTCCTCCAAGCAGACGGTCGGCTACCGCTGGTGCCTGACCTCGCACGCGGCCGGCTTCGTCGACGCGCTCTTCTCCCGCGGCCTGTCCAACACCATGGAGATCATCCACGCGCTGGGCTGGCGGCTGCTGGACGCCATCAAGGACGACGACTTCGCCGTCGAGCGCTTCGGGTACGTCCAGGAGCTGGAGCAGGGACTGCTGGACTTCAACGACGACCTCGTCGCCAACGCGTACACGTCGTTCGGCAACTGGTTCCTGTGGAACGCCTGGTTCAGGGTGTGGTCGCTCGGCCAGATCCTCGCCACGTTCGAGATCAACCGGGCCTACGCCACCTACCTCGACGACCGGGACCCGGCCGGGCTCGTGCGGCTGGAGCGCCAGGCACCGGACGGCGCGATCCCCGACTACGCACCGGTCCGCCGGCTGCTGAAGAACGTCAGCACCCTCGTGCAGGAGGTGCAGAAGGGCGAACTCGACCCCAGGGACGCCTCGGAGGAGATCCTCGCGCAGCTGCGCGCGGCCGACTTCGTACCGCCCGCCTTCGGTCTCGCCGACCCCGACAACCACTGGACGGACGCCTCGACGCTCAAGGTCCTCCAGACGCTGCGGTGGGCGAAGAACGGCGCCCCGGACGAGATCGGCGACCTGGTCCACGACGGGCTCACGCTGTTCCTGCGCAAGCGGTTCGACAAGGAGGAGTTCAAGGTCACCGAGGAGCTGAAGCACATCGCCGCGTACTGGCCGGTCGTCGGCCAGGTCATCAAGCGGCGTTCCGCCAGTGCGAGCTGAGAATCATCGATCAGGGGAGTGAGATGAAGCAGCAGTCGAGCACGACCTACGACGTAGTGATCTTAGGGACGGGCTTAGCCGGTTCCGTCCTCGGCGCCATCCTGGCCAAGGCCGGAAACAAGGTTCTGCTCCTGGACGCGGGGTCGCACCCGAGGTTCGCCATCGGTGAGTCCACCGTCGGCTACACCCTCGTCCACCTCAGGATGCTGGCCCACCGCTACGGTGTGCCGGAGATCGGGCACCTCGGCAGCCTGGAGGAGTGCAACGAGTACATCAGCACCTCCTCCGGACTGAAGCGGCACTTCGGCTTCATGATCCACCGCGACGGCCAGGAGCCCGACCCGCGGGAGATCAACCAGTTCCGGCTGCCCAAGGTCCTCCACCTGGCCAGCCACTACTTCCGCCAGGACATCGACCAGTACCTCTTCCACGTCGCCCTGAAGTACGGCTGCACCGCGCTGCAGAACTACCGGGTGGAGAAGGTCGACTTCGACGACACGGGCGTCACCGTCATCGGCGTGGACGGCACCACGCACCGCGCCCGCTTCGTCGTCGACGGCAGCGGCTTCCGCTCCCCGCTCGCCGAGCAGCTCGGCCTGCGCGACGAACCGACCCGGCTCAAGCACCACGCCCGCTCGATCTTCACCCACATGATCAACGTGGACCGCGTCGACGACCACGTCCGCATGGGCCCCGACGACGTCCCCCCGCGGCCCTGGCACGAGGGCACGATGCACCACATGTTCGACCGCGGGTGGTTCTGGATCATCCCGTTCGACAACCACCCCAAGAGCACCAACCCCCTGTGCAGTGTGGGCCTCCAGCTCGACCCCCGGCGCTACCCCCAGCCCGGCGACATGACGCCCGAGGAGGAGTTCTGGCACCACGTCGACCGGTTCCCGCTGGTGAAGCGGCAGCTGGCCAGGGCGCGCAGCGTCCGCCCGTGGGTGGGCACCGGCCGGCTGCAGTACTCCTCCAAGCAGGTCGTCGGCGAGCGCTGGGTGCTGCTGCCGCACGCGGCGGGCTTCGTCGACCCCCTGTTCTCGCGCGGGCTGTCCAACACGGCCGAGATCCTCAACGTGCTCGCCTGGCGCCTGATCCGGGCGCTGAAGCGGGACGACTTCGACCCCGCCCAGTTCGAGTACGTCGAGAAGCTCGAACAGAACCTGCTGCACTTCAACGACCGCCTCGTCAACTCCGCGTTCATCAGCTTCTCCGACTACGACCTTTGGAACGCCGTCTTCCGTATCTGGAGCTACGGTTCGCTGCCCGGCGCCTTCCGGATCATCCACGAGGACCTCAAGGCCCGCCGCAACAACGACGACCACGACATCTGGCGGGGGCTGGAGGACGTACCGAACCCCGGACTGTGGTGGCCGGACAAGCGTGAGTACCGGGAGATCTTCGACGAGGCCGCCGACTACTGCGAGGCCGTCGAGGCCGGCGAGATGAGCTCCCAGGACGCCGCTGACCGGCTGTTCGACAAGATGCGCAAGGCCGACTGGATCCCTCCGTCCCTGCAGATCGCGCAGCGCGACGTCAGGTTCATCGACCCCAGCCCGTCGAGGCTGCGCAACATGCTGCTCTGGTCACGTACCAAAGCGCCCGCCGACATGCGGCCGTACATGGTGGGCACGGCCGTCGAGGCGATCAAGCACTTCGTCAAAGGAAAACGGATCTTCTGACTTCCGCGGCAGGCCGCCCGCGGTCGGCGGGATGCCCAGTCCCGCCGGCCGCACCTCCGGGTCGGCCGACCCGTGCCATCCACATGGCGGAACGGATCATGCGAGGCGGCGCTCGCGTCGCGGTCAAGGCGCGGTCGAGGGACCGCCGCCACCCGCGCGGGCGCCACCGCCCCGCGCCCACCCGGCCGTCGGCACCGACGCCGTCGCGTCGGCCGTCCCTCCCGGCAACCGGATTGAGAGGTCATTGTTTTGGACGAGAAGACCCCCGCTTTCGACGTCGTAGTCGCCGGCGCCGGCCCCACGGGCCTGATGCTGGCGGGCGAACTCGCCATGGCCGGCGTACGCTGCCGCGTCGTCGAACGCCGCCAGGACCGCACCAGGGAGTCCCGGGCACTCGGACTGCACGGAAGGACCATGGAGGTCCTCAACATGCGCGGGATGGCCGAGGAGGTACTGGCACGCGCCAACCCCATCCCGCAGGTCCGTGTGTCGCTCGGCTCCTCCCTTTTCGACATGGGCCGACTCGCCACCGACTACGGACAACTGACCATCATTCCGCAGGGGGAGACCGAGGAGATCCTGGAGAAGCGCGCCACGGAACTCGGCGTCGTCGTGGACCGCGGGGTCGCCCTCACCGACTGCTGGCAGTCCGGCCGGTCGGTGGTGTGCACCCTGGAACAGGACGGCCGGGTCTGGGAGGAGACCGCCTCCTGGCTGGTCGGCTGCGACGGCTCGCGCAGCCGTGTCCGCGAGGCCATGGGCGCCGACTTCACCGGCGCCACCTACCCGTACACGATCATCGTCGCCGACGTGAAGCTGGGCGTGCCGCTCGACGACCAGCTGCTCATCCGCGTCGGCCGCGCCGGACTGGTCGTGGCGACCGACTTCGGCAACGGCTGGTACCGCATGGGCGTCATCGACCGGGACAAGCCCTGGTCGGACGAGCCCGTCACGCTCGCCGAGGTCGACCAGACCCTGGCCAAGCTGTTCGGCCGGGACATGCGGCCCAGCGAGCCCCTGTGGACGTCCCGCTTCCACATCCAGGAGCGGCAGGCGTCCTCCTACCGCCAGGGGCGCATGCTCATCGCCGGCGACGCCGCGCACGTGCACTCCCCGCTCGGCGGCCAGGGGCTCAACCTCGGCATCCAGGACGCCGTGAACCTCGGCTGGAAACTGGCCGCCGTGGTGGGCGGCCGGGCCGGCGACGACCTCCTCGACACCTTCGAACTGGAGCGGCGGCGGGTCTCCCAGGGGGTGATCAAGGTGACGGACATCGCCACCCGCATGATGACCTCCGACCAGTTGCCCGCGCGGATCGCCCGCAAGACCGTGATGTCCGTGGCCAGCCGGGTGCCGGTGACCCACCGGCTCGCGGTCGGGCACCTGTCCGGCATCGCCACCTCCTACCCGACGATGGCCGCGGCCGTCGGCGCGTCGTCCCTGGTCGGCACCCGGGTCCCCGATCTCACCATCGCCGGGGGAGGCCGCCCGAGGCGCCTGCACGAGGAGATGCGCAAGGGCGGCTTCGTACTGATCGACCGCACCGACGGCGCCCCGCTGCTGCCGTCGGTGCCCGAGGGGGACCCCGGCCTGCTGCGGATCGGCGGGCGCATAGTCGCCGACTCCGGGCCGTGGCGCAAGCCCGAGGTGGTGCTGATCCGTCCCGACGGCTACTGCGCCTGGGCGGGCTCGCGCGAGCACGCCCGGGGCCAGTTGTCCAACACCTATCTCCGCTGGATCCAGGGCTGATCCGGGATATCGCGCGGACCGTGCCGCCGCCTCCCCGGCGGCGGCACACCGCGGGCACGGCGCACCCGATGTGCTGCGGCCCTGAGCGGTGGCTGAGTGGGGCTTGAGTCGGTGGCCCTAACTTGCCCGAAACGGATGCGCGGATCGACCAAGGAGAGGCTCATGCCGACTCGCTCGAAGCACCCCACGTCGCCGCAGTACGACGTGGCCATCCTGGGGTCGGGTCTGGCGGGCACCACGCTGGCCGCCTGTCTCGCCCGCAACGGCGCGAAGGTCCTCGTCCTCGACGCGGGCACCCACCCCCGCTTCGCCGTCGGCGAGTCGACCATCCCGTACACGTCGATGCTGATGCGGCTGGTCAGCGAGCGGTACGACGTGCCGGAGATCAAGTGGCTGACGACCTTCGAGTCCGTGCAGTCGAAGATCTCCACCAACTGCGGGGTCAAGCGCAACTTCGGCTTCCTGTACCACCGCGAGGGCGCCCGGCAGAACCCGCTGGAAACCAACATGTTCCCGATCCCGAAGATCACCCACACCGAGAACCACTTCTTCCGCCAGGACGTCGACGCCTGGATGCTCGCCGTGGCCATCAAGTACGGCGCCGACGTCCGCCAGCAGACGAAGATCGTCGACGCGGAGTTCGACGACGACGGCGTGACCGTCATCCCCACCTCCGGCGACCCGGTGCGGGTCAAGTTCATCGTGGACGCCAGCGGCCACCGCTCTCCGCTGGCCGAGAAGTTCGGCCTGCGCGAGGAGCCCAGCCGGCTGCGCCACCAGTCGCGCTCGCTGTTCACCCACATGATCAACGTCAAGCCCTGGGAGGACACCGTCCCCAAGGGCAGCCACAAGAACCCCAGCCCGTGGAGCCAGGGCACCCTGCACCACATGTTCGAGGGCGGCTGGATGTGGGTCATCCCCTTCGACAACCACCCCCGCGCCACGAACCCGCTGTGCAGCGTCGGCCTCAACCTCGACCCGCGCATCCACCCCAAGCCGGACTGCTCCCCCGAGGAGGAGTTCCGCAACTTCATCGCCAAGTACCCCGACATCGCGCCGCAGTTCGCGGACGCCGTCACGGTCCGGGACTGGGTGAGCACCGACCGGCTGCAGTACTCCTCCAAGCAGACGGTCGGCTACCGCTGGTGCCTGACCTCGCACGCGGCCGGCTTCGTCGACGCGCTCTTCTCCCGCGGCCTGTCCAACACCATGGAGATCATCCACGCCCTGACCTGGCGGCTGCTGGACGCCATCAAGGACGACGACTTCGCCGTCGAGCGCTTCGAGTACGTCCAGGAGCTGGAGCAGGGCCTGCTGGACTTCAACGACGACCTCGTCGCCAACGCCTACACCGGCACCAAGAGCTGGTTCCTGTGGAACGCGTACTACAGGTCCTGGGTGCTCAGCCAGGCGCTCGCCACCTTCGAGATCAACCGGGCCTACGCGCGCTTCCTGGAGAACCACGACCCCAAGGTCCTGGACCGGCTGGAGCGCCAGGCGCCGAACGGGGCCATCCCCGACTACGCGCCCGCCCGCGAGCTGCTGAAGTCCATGAGCGAGGCGATCCAGGACGTCCAGAACGGCCGCCGTGACGACCGCGAGGCCTCCGACCACATCATCGGGCTGCTCGGCAAGGCCGACTTCATCCCGCCGGTGTTCGGCCTCGACGACCCCGACGTCCACTGGACCGAGGTCAACCCGATCAAGCTGGCGAAGACCCTGCGCTGGTCCCGCACCAAGGCGCCGAAGGAGATCGGCGACCTGACCTGGGAAGGGCTCACGCTCTTCATGAAGAAGCGCTTCGACCGCAGCGAGTTCCAACTCGCCGAGGAACTCAAGCACATGGCCGCGGGCTGGCCGGTGATCGGACGGGCCTTCCGGGTGCCCGAGCCCGAGTGAGCGCACCCGATCCGCATCCCGAGCACCAGCAGCCCGCCAAGCCAGAGGAGTTCCCCGTGTCCGACAGTCCCGCCCTGGTCAAGGGCCCGGAGCCGGTCTACGACGTGGCGATCCTGGGGTCCGGCATCGCCGGCTCCATGCTCGCCGCCGTCCTGGCCCGCAACGGCGTCAAGGTCCTGCTCCTGGACGCCGCGGCCCACCCCCGCTTCGCCATCGGCGAGTCCACCATCCCGTACACCCTGGTGTGTCTGCGCACGATCGCCGAGCGCTACGACGTCCCCGAGATCAAGACACTCGCCACCTTCACCAACAGCACCAAGGTGCTGGGCCCGAAGTTCGGTGTGAAGAAGCACTTCAGCTTCCTGCTCCACCACGAGGGCCAGGACCAGGACCCCAAGGAAGTCAACCAGTTCGGCACCCCGGGGCTGCTGCACGAGGCCAGCCACCTGTACCGGCAGGACACCGACTCCTACATGTTCCACGTCGCCCTGAAGTACGGGGCCCACTCCCGGCAGAACTTCCGGGTCGCGGACGTGGACTTCGACGACAGCGGGGTCACCCTGAGCACGGCCGAGGGGGAGCAGTACCGGGCCCGCTACGTCGTCGACGCCAGCGGCTACCGCTCGCCGCTCGCGGACAAGTTCAACCTCCGCGAGGACCCCTGCCGCTTCCTCCACCACTCCCGGTCCATGTGGAACCACATGACCAACGTCCGCCCCACGGACGACCTGTTCACCCACCGCTCGGCCGCGGACACCCCGCCCTCGCCGTGGTACCAGGGCACGGTCCACCACATGTTCGAGCGCGGCTGGTTCTGGGTGATCGGCTTCGACAACCACGAGTGGTCCCGCAACCCGCTGTGCAGCGTCGGCCTCACCCTCGACCCGCGCAAGTACCCCAAGTCCGCGGACATGACGCCGGAGGAGGAGTTCCTCGCCTACGCCGCCCGCTTCCCGGACATCGCCCGCCAGTACGAGGGCGCCCGCGCGGTGCGCAACTGGGTCTCCACGGACCGGCTCCAGTACTCCTCCCGGCAGACCGCCGGCGACCGCTGGTTCCTGCTCTCCCACGCGGCCGGCTTCATCGACCCGCTCTACTCCCGCGGCCTGTCCAACACCGCCGAGGCCATCAACAGCCTCACCTGGCGGCTGCTGGAGGCCGTCAAGGACGGGGACTTCTCCCGCGAGCGGTTCGACTACGTCGACAGGATGCAGCAGGGCCTGTTCGACTACAACGACTCCCTGGTCAACGCCTCGTTCATCTCCTGGAACGACTACGACCTGTGGACGGCCGTCTACCGGATGTGGGCGTGGGGCGCCAACGCCGGCACCTACCGCCTCTCCGAGGGCCTGTTCAAGTACTTCAAGGACGGCAACGAGCAGCACTTCAAGGACCTGGAGAAGGCCCCGCACCTCGGCCTCTACTGGCCCGACCACGACGGCTTCAAGGAGCTGTACGACCTCATGGTCGGCCAGGTCCTGGACTACGAGGCCGGCACGAGGACCGCACGAGAGGCGGCCGACACGATCTACGAGCAGTTGGAGACCGTGAACTTCGTGCCGAAGAACTTCGGCTTCGCCGAGCGCGAACTGCGCTTCATGATCCCCGGCCCCAAGACCCTGCTGAAGACCGCGCGCTGGCTGGCCACCGAGGCCGACCCGGTCGTCAAGCGGATGATGCAGGGCAACGGACGCGAGGCGGTCAAGGCGAAGCTGAAGGGCAAGCGCATCTTCTGACGACGCGCCCGGCGCCGGTCCCGACGGGGCCGGCGCCTGCGTCGCGTCCAGGGAGTGAACCGTGAACCGAGGGGAGTTGAACCCATGAAGACCAACCGAACCGCCCCTTCCGGCGACCGCGCGGCTCCTCCCGCGGACCCCCGGGAGAGGTACGACGTCGCCGTCCTGGGCGGCACCATGGCCGGCGGCCTGCTCGCCGCCGTCCTGGCCCGCCAAGGGGTACGGGTGCTCGTGGTGCCGAGCGCCGAGGACCGCAGCGAGCCGTCCGGCGAGACCACCGTGCCGTACACGGCCGAGGTGTTCCTGCTGCTGGCCAAGCGCTTCGACATCCCGGAGATCGCCGCCTTCGGCCTGTTCCCGGACCTCCCGGCGGACGTACGGCGGGACAGCGGCGTCAAGAAGAGCCTCGGCTTCCTCTACCACCGGCCCGGCCGGCCGCAGAGCCCCGGGGAGAGCGTCCAGTTCAACGTGCCCGGCGAGCACGCCGAGTGGCACCTGGAGCGGCGCACCGTCGACGCGTACACCCGGCGCATCGCCCACCGCTACGGCGCCGCCGTGCTGCCGCACGGGGTGCACGCCACCGACGCGTGGACCGAGGACGACGGGGCGCGCGTCGAGACCACCGACGGGCACGTCTGGAAGGCCCGCTACCTCGTCGACGTCAGCGGCCCCGGCTCCTTCCTGGTGGCGCGCAACGGCGGCGACGACCCCGAGCCGCGGCTCGGCCTGCGCTCCCGGGTCATCGCCACCCACATGACAGGTGTGAAGCCGTTCGAGGAGGTCCGGCCCACCGCGGACTACCCGCGCGCCACCGCCTGGTCCGAGGGCACCGTCCACCACCTCTTCGACGGCGGCTGGGTCCAGCTCGTCCGCTTCGACAACCACTCCGGCGGCGGCAACCCCGCCACCGGGGTCACCCTCAGCCTCGACCCCGACCGCTGGGACCACCTGCCCGACGACCCGGAGAAAGCCTTCCGCACGGTCGTCGAGCGCTTCCCCGACCTGGCGGAACAGTTCGCCTCGGCGACGGCCGTACGGCCCTGGACCCACGCCCCGCTGTGGCAGCGCACCGCCTCCCGGACCTACGGGGAGCGCTGGTTCGCGCTGGAGCGGACCGCCGCCCGCAACGACCTGTTCCTCTCCCGCGACGTCACCATGGCCACCGAGGTCGTGCACGCGCTCGCCACCGCCCTCGTCCCGGCCGTGCGCCGCGACGACTTCACCGAGGCGCCGTTCGCCCGGGTGGCCGCCTTCCAGGACGAACTCAACGCCTTCAACGACCGCTGGCTGCGCTGCGCGCGCGTCGCGGCCGGCGAGTTCGAGCTGTGGAACGCCTTCTCCCGGGTCTGGCTGCTCTGGCAGATCCTCGCCGACCTCTCGCTGAAGCGGGCCCGGCTGGACTGCGAGTCCGGCGTGGGGCGGGACTGGACGCCGGTGGAGCGCTTCGAGCTGGGCGGCATCTGGTTCGACGTCCCCGAGGGCCTGCGGGGCGTCATCGACCGCTCGCTGCGCACCATCGAGCGGGTCGGCGCGGGCGAGCTGTCCGCGGTGCCGGCGGCGGACGGCATCTTCGCCGAGCTGCGCCGCGAGAAGTTCATCCCGCCGCTGTACGCCTTCGGCGACCCGGCGGCGAAGGTCTACCACTTCACCCTCCCCAAGCGGCTGAAGATGCTCTGGTGGGTCAAGACCTCCGCCCCCGCCGACTTCCGCCGGCTGCTCACCCGCGACAACGTCACCTCGGTCACCTCGGCGGCATCCCGCTGACGGACGACCCCCGCACCACCCCGCACGCCGTCTCCCCACCAGGGAGGCGGCGTGCGGGCTTTCCCGACGCGAGGGCCTGGGACACGCCCGCGGCCCGCCACCGGGATCGGTGGCGGGCCGGGAGGGGAGAGCAGGGAGGGCGGGTGTCACATCTGCTGGGGAAGCAGGCGGGCGTACGCGCCCCGCCAGTAGGTGAGCGGGAAGCGCTCCTCCGCCGTGCCGCCGCCGACCACCCGGCCGATCAGCAGGGTGTGGTCGCCGGCCTCCACCGCGTCGTGCAGCTCGCACTCCGCGTGGCCGACCGTGACCGCCAGCAGGGGCGTGCCCGTGGCCGGACCCGGCGTCCAGCGGACCCGCTCGAACTTGTCGGTCGCGCCCGAGGCGAACAGCTGCGAGGCCATCTGGCCCTGCGAGCCGAGGATGTTGACCGAGAACTGGGCCCGGTCCAGCACCGCGCGGAGCGTCCCGCTGCGGTTGCTGACGCTCGCCAGCAGCAGCGGCGGGTCCACGGAGACACTGCACACCGCGGAGCAGGTCAGACCGCGCGGCTCGTCCTCCTTGTCCAGCGTGGTCACGATGGAGACCCCGCTGGCCAGCGAGCCCATCACGGTACGGAACAGCTGGATGTCGACGGACGAGGCCATCGTGGGCATGGCGGTCTGCATCACAGCTCACCACCCTCGACGGCCGTGACGAGCGCGGCCCGGTGCAGCTTGCCGTTGGCGGTCCTCGGCAGATCCTCGGCGATGTGCAAACGGTCGATGTTCATATAGGTGGGCAACCTTTCCGCACAACGGCGTTTGATGGCGAGCAGGGACGGCCGCTGACCCGGCGACGGGACGACGACCGCGTGCAGTTGGGAGGTGAGACCGGTGCCGATCACCAGCACCGTCACCTCGGCGACGGATTCGAGGGTGCCGATGGCCGCCTCGATCTCGCCCAGCTCGATCCGGTTGCCGCGGACCTTCACCATGTGGTCGCGGCGTCCGACGTACTCCAGGTTCCCGTCCGCGTCCAGGCGGGCGATGTCCCCGGTGCGGTACGGGCCCTCGTGGGGGCCGCGCCCCCAGTAGCCCAGCATCACCGTCGGGCCGGTGACGACGACCTCGCCCTCACCGCCCTCGGGCCCGTCCAGGACGACGGTGTCCCCGGAGCAGGCCGTGCCGATCGGCAGCGGGGTGTCCCGCTCCAGGTCGGCCTCGGTGACCTCGTAGGAGGTGCAGACGTTGGTCTCGGTCGGGCCGTACCAGTTCAGCAGCCGCACCCCCGGCCAGCTCTTGCGCAGCTCCTGGACGTGGTGGATGGCGAACGGCTCGCCGGCGAAGAGACAGACCCGCAGCGACGGCGGCGGGGGACCCTCCAGCAGACCGCCCTCGCGCATCATCAGGCTGATCGCCGACGGCACCGAGTACCAGACCGTGATCAGCCGCTGACGCATGAACTCGGCCAGCTGCACCGGCGCGTAGGCCAGCTCCTCCGGCACCAGGTGCACCGAGGCGCCCGACGCGAACGCGCCGTACAGGTCGAAGACCGACAGGTCGAAGTTGAACGGCGCGTGGTTCGACAGCCGGTCCGAGACCTTCAGGCCC
Organism: Streptomyces sp. NPDC000983; assembly: GCF_040299205.1. Taxonomy (NCBI): domain Bacteria; kingdom Bacillati; phylum Actinomycetota; class Actinomycetes; order Kitasatosporales; family Streptomycetaceae; genus Streptomyces; species Streptomyces sp. NPDC000983. The sequence goes on from NZ_JBEPBM010000032.1 coordinate 79,990, forward strand.
AGCTCCGCGACCGCCCAGTCCACGAAGGCCAGCGCGTTGCGGTGACTGATCACCACGCCCTTGGGCTCACCCGTGGAACCCGAGGTGTACAGGATGTACGCCGGGTCGTCCGGCTCGTTGCGGTACGGCGTCGGACGGGCGCCGTCCTCGGCCCGGCCGAACAGCTCCTCGAAGCCGGCCAGCGGCGCCGCGTCGAACTCCGCCGCCCGGGCCCGTTCCACACCGGCCGCGTCGGCCACGACCAGCTTCGGTTCGCAGCCGGCCGCGATGCGGGCCACCCGGGCCGGCGGGTTGGACCCGGTGACCGGCACGTACAGGGCACCGACGCGCAGCGCGGCCTGCATCACGGCGATCGCGTCGACGCTCTTGCTGCTCCACACGACGACCCGGTCGCCGACCCCCACCCCGCTCTGCCGCAGGGCCTCGGCGTACCGGTCCGCGCGGCGGTCCAGCGTGCGGTAGTCGACGGGGCCGTCCGCCCCGTGCACGGCGACGGCGTACGGATTGATCCGCGCGGAGTCGTACAGCAGGCGGTGCAGACTGACGTTGCTGCTCATAGTCCCAGCTCCCTGGAGATGATGTCGCGCTGGATGTCCGACGTGCCGGAGAAGATGACCGAGGGCACCGCGTCCCGCAGCGCCGCCTCGATGCCCTCGGCGCGCTGGTAGCCGCGCCCGCCGAAGAGCCGGACGGCGTCCAGCGCGGTGGCCACCACGCCCTCGGAGACGGCGAGTTTCGACAGGGCGATCCACAGGGTGGCCGGGCCGCCCCGGTCCATCTCCCAGGCGGCGCGGTACAGCAGCAGGCGGGCGCTCTCGGTACGCAGCTTCATGTCCGCGATCCGGTGCGACACCGCCTGGAAGCGGGCGATCCGGCGCCCCGACTGCTTGCGGGTGCGGGCGTGTTCGACGGCCCGGTCCAGCAGGTGGTCGGCGAGCCCGAGGAACCCGGCGAACAGACAGCACCGCTCCCAGCCCATCGAGTGCTGGAAGATGAAGCCGCCCTGTCCCTCCTCGCCGAGGACCTGGTCGTCCGGCACGAAGCAGTTCTCGAACGTCAGCCGTCCCGCGGGCACATGGGCCATGCCCATCTTCTCGAAGGGCTCACCGATCGTCAGCCCGGGCGCGCCACGCTCCACCACGAACCCGGTGACGCCCAGATAGCCCGCCTTGGGATCGGTCGTCGCGTACGTCGTGAAGACGTCGGAGGCCGGCCCGTTGGTGACGAAGCTCTTCTCGCCGTTGAGGATCCAGCCGCCGTCGGTGCGCTCGGCGACCGTGGCCAGCCGGGAGACGTCGGAGCCCGCCTCGTCCTCCGTCATCGCGTTGCCCGCGATCAGCTCGCCCGAGCACATCCCGGGCAGCACCCGGGACTTGAGCGCCTCGCTGGCGAAGTCGACGATCGGCATGGCACAGGCGAACAGGTGGGCGGAGGCGCCGAAGACCAGCCCGGTGCGGTCGCAGCCGCGCCCGAAGGCCTCCACCCTGAGAGCGGTGTCCACGGCGCCCAGCCCGCCGCCGCCGTAGTCGGCCGGCACGGACAGCCCCAACAGGCCCAGCTCGCCGAGCCGTTTGAAGTCGCTGCGGTCGTAGTACTCGGCCGTGCCGTCCCCCGCGGGGAACACCTCCCGCACGGCGGCCAGCGTGCTGTCGTACGCCTGACGCTGTTCCTCGGTCCAGGCGAAGTCCATGGTGGATGACCGTCCTTCCGTCACTTGGGGGACGACGATGCGGTGAGGCGTATCACCGGGGGGGAGTTGAGCAGCTCCTCGTGGGCGCGCTCGTTCTGCTTGGTCAGCAGCTTCGTCAGCAGCGGTGCCGCCATCGCGGTCGTGACCAGTGCCATGACCACCATCGCGCTGAACAACTCCACGCTCAGCAGGCCCAGTTGCAGACCGACGTTGAGGATCACCAGCTCGGTCAGACCCCGGGTGTTCATCAGCAGCCCGAGCACGGTGGCGTCACGCCAGTCCATGCCGGTCAGCCGGGCCGGGATCGCCACCCCGCCGAGCTTGCCGAGGCAGGCCACCACGATGACCGAGACCATCACCAGCAGTCCGTTCCCGGTGATCGTGGTGAGGTCCACGGACAGGCCGGTCACCACGAAGAACAGCGGCAGCAGCAGCTTGCTGGCCTTCTCCGTCGGGCCGAAGGCCGACTGCATCAGCCTGCGGTCGCGCGGCATGACCAGACCGAAGAAGAACGCGCCGAAGATGGCGTGGATACCGATCTCGGAGGTCAGCCACGCCGAGCCGAAGGCACCGCACGCGCCGAGCACCATGACGTACTGCAACGCCGAGTCGGGCATCCTGTCGGTGAGTTTGCGCAGCACCGGCTTGACGACCCACAGCATGCCGGCGACGTACACCAGCGACCACACGAGCATCGTGATGAACGCGCCCGTCCCGCTGGCCGTCACCAGCGCCACGACCAGGGCGAGCATGCACCAGGCCAGGACGTCGTCGGCCGCCGCGAGCGCGAGCGACAGCGCGCCGGCGCGGCTGAACTGCAGACCCTGGTCGGCGACGATGCGGGCGAGCACCGGGAAGGCAGTGATCGACATCGCCACGCCCAGATAGAGGGTGAACTCGAACTCCCCGACCTGCTTGCCGTTCACGACTCCGTAGGTGCCGTAGATCACGGTGGCCAGGCCCATGCCCAGGGCCAGCGGGCAGGCGATCGAGCTGAGCCAGATGATGCCGGTGGACTTGCGGCGTCCGCTGAAGCTGCTGGAGTCGAACTCCCAGCCGATGACGAACATGAAGAGGATCAGCCCGATCTGGGCCGCGGTGCCCAGATGGGCGCGGGCCTCGGCCGGGAAGAACTTCTCGGGCAGGTCGCCCGGCAGCAGGCCGAGCAGGCTCGGGCCGAGGCAGATACCCGCGGTGATCTCCCCGACGACGGCGGGCTGGCGTATCCGGCGTGCGGCTGCGGCGAAGGCGACACCCACCAGGAGGGTCAGTGCCACGCCGCCGATCACTGTCGTGGTCAGCCATTCGGAGTTGCCGGCAGCGAGTGTGCTCACTGGTACTCCTTACGAGAGGGACGAAGGGTGGTACGGGCGCCGGTCAACGGCGCCAGGTGTCGCTTCCGGCGAGAACGGCCGCGAGGTCGCCCTTGCCGTGCTGTTGGACGGCCGCGTCCAGCTGGTCGGCCATCGTCGTGTCGTAGACGGCCCGCTCCACATCCCGGAAGACGCCGATCGGGGTGTGGTGCAGGGTGTCCGGATCGGCCAGCCGGGACAGGGCGAAGGCGGTCGTGGGCGACGCGGAGTGGGCATCGTGGACCAGGATCTCGGCCTCGTTGTCCGGGGTCACCGTGACGACCTCCAGGTCCCCCGTCGTCCGGTTGCGGACGACGCCCTTGGCGCCGTCGGCGCCGAAGCGGATCGGCCGGCCGTGCTCCAGCCGGATCACCGACTCCTGCGCCCGCTCCTTGTCCTTCAGCACCTCGAAGGCGCCGTCGTTGAAGATGTTGCAGTTCTGGTAGATCTCCACCAGTGCGGTGCCGGGGTGGGCGGCGGCCTGGCGCA
>NZ_JBEPBM010000033.1:0-81790 GCF_040299205.1 Streptomyces sp. NPDC000983
CCTCACCCTGCATGCGCATGGAATCGGCATCCCGGGTCGCCTCGACCGCCTTCGCCGCGATCGCGTCCGCACTCTCGCCCTCGAACGCCCCCTCGGCACTGTCGTCCGAACCGCAGCCGGCCATGCCTAAAACGCAAATGCCGACCACTGTCATCGTCGCGACCCGCCTGGTCAAACGCATTCTGTGCTCCCTCGTCCGCTCTGTGGGCTCATCTGTCGAGCGCGCCACTCCAGTGGTGTCGGTCACGCTGTGATCGCTCGCGTACCCCGCACTCCACCCCGAAAGCCTGGAAGGTCGCATTCCGGAACAATTGTCAGTGGTGGAGCACGCGAGGAACCGGCCACATGTGCTGGGGCTGGTGCGCATGTCGAAGGTGCTTTGCGCGCCCATGCGGATGGCAGCCGAGAAACGGTCGTGTGCTGCCCCGCAGTGTTCCTTGACGCCCCCTGGTACCCACCCGTGATCATTCGGTGGCCGAACAAGTGAAGAACTGCCGCCACTTCATTGCCCGTCAGGTCGTCTTCGACGCTGACACTGCGCTGGTCGTCGCGGTCGGTCGGTCATTGCCAGGAACCCGCATGAGCCACTCATCGCGTCTCTCCCTTCGCACACGAGCCCCGCGTCGCAGTGCCCCGAGGGAGCATGCATCGGCCGCTCCCCGTCTGCGTGCGACGTCGAAAAGCGTGCCCTGTTCGCAGCCGCCCCAACTGGCCTGACTGTGACTGCCGGCTCTGTCTAAGGGATGCTCCAGCCGGTTGTGCTGGAATACGAGTCCAGCAGGTCCACCACGAAGACCAGCGTCGAGCCCGCCGGGATCAACGGCGAAGGCGACTGATTGCCGTAGCCGAGACGCGGGGGAACGATGATCTCGCGCCGACCGCCGACCTTCATCCCCCGCACCCCCCGGTCCCAGCCCTTGATGACCTTGCCGCCGCCCAGGGCGAACTTGTACGGCTGACCGCGGTCCCAGGACGCGTCGAACTCCTTCCCGGACTCGAAGGTCACCCCGACGTAGTGGACCCTGACCACCATGCCCGGCTTCACCTCGGCTCCGTCCCCCACGACCAGGTCCCGGATGGTCAGCTCGGTGGGAGCCTCTCCCTCCGGCACGTCCACCTCGGGCTTCGTCAGATCACTCATTGCCGCCTCACACCATTAGCCGGAAGCCGTCGCACGGACCAGTTGGGCACATGGACACCCCGTGCAGTACATGGTCACGCTACCGAAAGCGCACGTCCCCGGAGCACGCCAGATCCAGGGGCCACACCTGATGATCTTTGGCGCGATCGATGACAATGCGACCGGCACGCACCCGCGGACACGAGCGGTACATGGCGCTCGGACAGACGATGGGAAACCCGTCCTGCCCAGGCGGATCGGGTTCGGCCAGCACCAGAGGGCAGCGACGTACGGGTTCACAGAACTTCCCACAGCGCGCAGGGAGGCGCGCAGTCGGCGAGCTTCGGAAGCGCCAGCCGCGGGATACCGACCGCCGGGCCCCGGGCGCTGCGGACGTGACCCGGGCCCCTGACATCGCCGCCGCGTATCTTGCTGTCCACCAGGCCTGACCACCGGACCGACTGCCTGAGAGGACCTGACACTTAATGTCTATATGGCCTTCGATCGTTGCTGTACTCGGTACCCTGGCCGGTGCCCTGACTGCCGGAGTGCTCCAGCACCGTTCGGCACGCACCGCGCGCGCCGAGCAGCGCGCCGACAGCCATCGCCAGGACCAGCTCGGCGCCGTCACTGACTTCGCGGCTGCCCTGGACGCGCACCGCTCGGCGATTTTCCATCGGGAGCGTCTGGCCCTGACCGAGGCGGGCACCGAGCACCAGCTGGAGGCCCAGACGAGGTCCCACGACACCCGGGCGGCGATCACCGCGCCCCACCTGCGCCTTCAGGTCCTGGTCCCCGAACTGGCCGGTCCCGCCCAGCAGGCCGCGGATGCCACGTACGCGTTGCGCAAGGCCACTGACCGCACCGAACTGGACGCCCGACGGCATGCGGCCAAGGAAGCGTCCGTGGCCTTCGTCGCCGCGGCTGCCGCGCGCTTGAGCCCCAACAGCCGCTGACCGAGGGCGACCCTGTCGGCGTCCGTGCCGTCCGGTCGTGCCTGTACGGCACGGGTGGAGTGGATTCCCTTGCGTGAAGGTGCCCCCGCCTCGTGCGAGGCGGGGCGTTCTGGTGGTCGTGAGCATTGCGACGGTGTGGCGTTCACCGGCGTGGCCGTGCGATGGCGCACGATGCTGCGGGTCGCTTGCCGGGCAGCTTTGAAATCGGTGGACACACTTCGGGCCGGTCAGCGAACATCCGCAGGTGACAGATGAAGCCGATCATGAGAGACCGCTCACGCGGAGCCCAAAAGTCGTCCGTTTCGTCGAGCTGTCCGGCGGGGCGATGGCCGCTTTGCTGGACGGAGACCTGTCCGGAGCCGGCAGGACGGCCGGGGTTTCGCTCACCGAGTACTTCGTGACCGACAGAGCACGGTGGCTGTGGCAGTTCCGGCTCAACCAGATGGCTGCTGATCCAGACCATGCGCGCTGGATGGTGCGGCAAGCCGTCGTTGGCGACGAGGGTCTCGTCGTCGGACATGCCGGGTTCCACGGACCGCCCGATGAGGTTGGCATGGTCGAGATCGGCTACTCCATCGCGCCGGAATTCCGGCGCCAGGGGTACGCCCGATCCACGTTGATCGAGTTGCTCCGCCGGGCAGCTGCCGAACCCGCCGTCACCACCGTGCGGGCGACGATCAGTCCCGACAACGCGGCATCCCTGGCCACGATCGCGGGCTTCGGCTTCGTTGAAGTCGGAGAGCAATGGGACGAGGAGGACGGTCTCGAACTCGTCTTTGAGGTTCCTGTTCCTCGAGTTCCACCAGTTTGATGGGAGGGGTCGTGGCACAAGGGTGAGCTGCGACCGCGATATCCGGCACGGTGGTCGGGCCGAGGCGGCAAGCGGGCGTCCACCCCAGCGCATGCCTTACTCAGGTGGCAGAACTGAACCGCACCGGCTTGGCCGGAGACTCTATGGTGTGACTGTGACCAGTGGTTTTGTGACTGTCAGGTAGGAGGCGGCTTCGTATTCGGCGGGCGGGACGTGGCCTATTTTTTCGTGGAGCCGGCGGTGGTTGTACCAGTCGACCCACTCGGCAGTGGCGAGCTCGACCTCGGACAGCGTGCGCCAGGGTCGCTGGGGCTTGATCAGCTCGGTCTTGTACAGGCCGATGGTCGACTCCATCAGCGCATTGTCCAGCGCGTCGCCGACCGAGCCGATGGATGCTGCGAGCGCGAACTATCCGACGTCGCCCGAGACGGACTCATGATCGGCATCAACCGGAGCGGGGCGCGCCTGGTCGGTTGGACGTTCACACCCACGGGCCGTCCGGCACGAGGGCGCGGAGCACGGTCAGCAACTGGGGCGGCTCGACCTGGTCCGGCAGCGAGTCCAGATCCGACCATGGGATCCAGGCATGCGTGTCCAGGTTGGCCTGCTCGTCGGGGAGCAGGCCGGTCCGCACCGGGGATGGCTGTTCGACGGCGAACTGAGCGACGAAGAAGTGTTCCGTCCCGGTGTGCCGTTTGCCGTTCCACCGCACATCGCGGTCGACGAGGACCCACCGGTCAAGGACGGCAGACGGGTCGAGTCCGGTCTCCTCGGCCAGTTCCCGTCGCGCCGCCACCAGCGGTGTCTCGCCGGGCTCGATGCCGCCACCGGGCGGCTCCCAGAGCCAGGTCCCGTCGAATGGATCCCGCCAATGCAGGAGCAGCACGCGGTGGCCAGCGTCCAGGCAGATGACCCGGGCGGCGGGCCGGTGGGTTGCTTCCACCCTCCTGACGCTATGCGGTGCTCGACATGTCGATCAAGACTTGCGCTGATTGGCATTGCCAGGCGCTGGCGATAGGCATCCACGGCGGACTCGACGCATGGGACCTCGGCGGCCAATGACTCCCGGACCCCCGAGCTTTTCCCGGCTGGCCCACCCGCCGAGCGTTGACCGCGACCGCGACCGGTGCCCTGCGCACTGGAGCGCGCCAGACTCCTGCGAGCATGTCGGTTGTACGGTCGGCTCACAGGAAGGTGGAGGCGTGGAGACATTGGTAGAACCGGATGTCGCGACGGCCCTCCGAAGCGCGAACGCAGAGACGCTCCGTCTGTACGTAGCCGCCTGCGCCGAACGCATGGCGCCGCTGTTCGTGGGTCTGCGAGTGGGTGAAGAGGGCCGTAAAGGCGACGTGGATTTCTACGTGGAGTCCGTACGCGACCTCTGGCATGTGGACCGCCCGCTCTGCGATGCCGCGGAGCGCGTACGTGTGCTGGAGCGGTTCCCGGAGCTGAGGTCGACGGGCGACGATGTGGAAATCGCCGATGTCGTCGGCATCTACACCACCTTCTCCGTCCTGGTCCTGCGTTGGGCCTTGCTGGCCAACGGCTCCGGGAGCCCTGATGACGCCGTGTCCTGTGGTCATGCGACGCTCACGGCGATGGGGATGCTGGACCAGAATGTGGTCGGTGCAGGCTTCCGCGCCCAGGAGCACAGGCTCCAGTCCCTCTCGGTGTCCGGTGACGCCGCAGGGGTGTGGGAAGCAAGCATCGAGGCGGGGCGGGAACGGTTCCGCACCGTACTTGGTCGCACCGTCGGCAGCTTGGGCTGAGTGGACGTTAAGTCCGATCTTTCTCGGTTCGTGATCGCTCGATCGAGGTACTGATCGTCGGGCGGGCCATCCGCTGGGCATGTGCATGCTGAGATACGGCCATGGAGCGAGAGCCGTACCCCAGCGACTTATCGGACGAGCAGTGGGCGTTGATCGAGCCGATGATCACGGCCTGGAAACAGGACCGGGTGGCACGGTCAGCGACCGGAGATCCTGGATCCTGTGATCTGCGGGAGGTCGTGAACGCGATCTTCTATCAGAACCGGACGGGCTGCCAGTGGCGTTATCTGCCCCATGACCTGCCGTCCTGGTCGGCGGTGTTCTACTACTTCGGCCTGTGGCGCCAGGACGGGCTCGACCAGCGGATTCAGGAACTCCTGCGCTGCCAGGTACGGGAGAGAGCCCGGCGATTAGAGGACCCGTCCCTCGTGATCCTCGATACCCAGTCCGTGCACGCGGCCGCGGGTGTCCCGAAGACCACGACGGGGCTGGACGCCAACAAGAAGGTGTCGGGCCGCAAGCGGGGACTGGCCGTGGACGTGCTGGGGCTGATCATCGGCGTCGTGGTGCTGGCCGCATCCGCCCACGACAACACCGCCGGCACCGCCCTGCTCGACCAGGCGGCCGAGCGGTGCGGGATGCGGCTGGAGAAGGCCCTGGTGGACCAGGGCTTCAAGGACGAAGTCCTCATCCATGGCGCGTTGTTGGACATCGACGTCGAAGTCGTCCGCCGCAACCCGGCCGACCAGGGCAAAGGCTTCGTCCCGCAACCGAAAAGGTGGATCGTGGAGCAGGTCAACGGCACGTTGATGCTGCACCGGCGTCTGGCCCGTGAGTACGACCACCGGCCCGACACCTCTGCCTCGCGCGTCTACTGGGCCTCCATCGCGAACATGACCCGCCGCCTCACCACCCCGAGTCCGGCCTGGCGCGACACCCTCGAGCTGGCTGCGTGAACATCCTCGAGCTCCTGGCAGACCTCCAGACGCAGCACGAGCAGGCCACGGCTCGGGCCGGTGAACTACGCGACCAGATCGGGCGCTTGAGCGCCGCCTTGGCCGAGATCGAAGCACGACTCACGGACCTGGCGACCACCCGGAAAGTCATCGCCGAGCTCGCACCGACCCAAGAAGACTCCGAAGCGCCCGCGACGAACAGCGTTTACCAGGCCATCGTGAACGCCTTCAACCAGCACCCCGGCCAGGAGTTCCGAGCCCGTGAGCTGCACGAACTCCTCGGCATGCCTACCGACGAGGCATCCGTCAACATCACCCGCAGCCGTCTCGGACGCCTCCTCCGGCAAGGCTTCCTCACCCAGCCCGGACGAGGCCGCTACCAGAAACGGACTTAACGTCCACTGAGAGCACGACTCCGATGCCGACTGTGCTCCAGTGGCGGCGGTGGCGGTAGCGGGGACGGAGACACCTGGCGACGCCAGGCGGTCAAGCCGGAGCCGTAAGGAGCCGGTGTGGCGTCCTGGCTTTTCGATTTCTGGCAGGGGGTGTGATGCATTGGACGTAGCGCGGGTCATGAAGTCGTTGGCCGAGCAGGGGGTGACGGTGTTGTTCAAGGTCGACGCCGAGCGCATGCGCGATGGAGCGAAGCCCTGGACCTTCGTCGCGAGTGGGGCTCCGTTGCGGGATGATCTTCTGGTTCGCACCGATGCTGTCTCCCCGGAGGCATGCCTGGAGGTCTGCCTTCCGCAGCTGCGGGAGCTCGGTGTGGTGATCCCCGATTGACGGCGCGGTCCCGGGCCGTCGACGAGCCGTGATCGAGCTTCCCGCAGGGTCATGGTGGGATTGGGACATTGTCGCCTGGGACCCCGGCCAGTTGCGTCTGGGCGCCGGGCACGACATCTCGTACGCGCACAGGCTGGAGTTGGTGTTCAGCGACCCGGTCTTCGTCATGTGTCCGGCTGCCTTCCAGGACCCTGTGTTTCGCTCGCCGACGCCCGAGGAGGTTCTTCTCATTGCCCGGCAGGTCGGTGAGACCCCTCCGGTGTTGATTGCCTTCGAGGCCGATGCGGGCGGGCCGAGTCCTGCGTGCGGCCTGGTAGCGGCCGGGCGGCTCGACATTGTCCAGGGAACCGTCTTCCGATACTGGCGCGAGAATCTGGCAGTCGGGGAGCGACTGGCCCCCTGGGTGAAACCTCCCGCTTGATCGGGCGAGGCCTATGCGGCCACCGGGCCAAGGACTTCATCCGAGGATGCGAAAGCGGCGGTTCTCGAACAGTCGGCGGATCTTGAGGCAGTGGTGGGGCTGGCCGAGCAACCGGTTGAGCCTCGACGCTTCCGTGGGCTGCTTGAGTGCGCGGCTGTGGGCCTGTCGGCGATTGCAAGCGGGACAGGACTCACCGTCGCACGGACCGCGAAATGTCTGTCCTTCGACAGCCCCGGCCGCACTCAAACCCCATCAGGCGTGGACCCATTCACGCTGCATCAGCATCTGCATCACCGCACGGCGTCAGACGCTTCGATGGTAAACGTCACCAAGTCGACTTCGGCATCGGAGGGCAAGCCGGGATAGTGGTCCTGGAGACCCTTCTTGAACTCGTCGAGGCTCGTGAAGCCATCGAGCCGAGCTTGTTCGGTGGTGAGGCGATCGAGCCGATGGCGTTCGATGCCGGTGACGGTGCCATTCAGCGTGCGGTGGACTGCGTCGTCCTCGAAGAGAAAGATCGCGGAACCCAGTGCGATCGGATCGTCATGGCGGACGGTGGAGGTCTTCCGCCCGGCGGCGATGTCCTCGTAGTAGCGCTTGTTGAACCGAACAATTCGACGCGCATCCGCATCCGGGTGGAAGTAGGTGTCCGGCAGAAGGTTCCGAATCGGGCGTAGTGCCGGTCCGTCGTCGGTCGGTACGGCGACGGTGACGTCGGGATGGAGGTCGAGAAGTGCTTGGCGGCAGCGGCCGCACGGCGGAATGAGGCCGCGACCTTGATCTCCCGCGGCGGCGATCGTGACGAGCGGGCCTGCTCCCGCTGCCGCGGCGGCACCGAGTACGACGAGTTCGGCGCACGGTCCGCCGGTGAAGTGGTAGACGTTGACCGCCTCATGGATCCGGCCGGCCGTGTCCATCGCCGCTGCGGCTACGGTGTGGTTCGGATCGCTTCCGAGCGTGGTGGCGAGCCGTTCCGCAGCTTCGATGACGCGGCGCTCGGAGTCGAAGAGCTTCGTGAAAACCATGACGCCGACCCTAGATCGGCCCAGCCCGACTCCTCGACACCTTTGTTCTGATGAACTCCACCCTCAGAGCGGTCGGTGCATTGACATCGCGACCCGCGACATTAGGGGGTGCCGATGTCGATCGCCTACGACCGCACCGAGACCGTCGTCCGTCGCCACGTCGTACCGTGCGAGGCAGTACGCCTGCGCCCGAAGGCGGTCGGGTTCGCCTGACCACGACTCCGGCACCGATGTGCTGGCCGCCTACCGGCCCACGAGGAAGGGCCGGGGCGAAGGTCAGGTCCTGATCGTTCGCAACCACGTCCTGGCCGGACGTCTTTTCGCCTCCGTCGACGAACTCGACTCGGCTTCAACACCTGGGCCCCTCTGCGCTGGGTGAAGGTGCACGACACCCACGGGGTCAGTGCCGGCGATCGGCCGCAGCCGCAGCCTGCCCGGATTGATCCCGGCAATCTCGACGACATCCATGTGAGGGAGGAAGCGAGTTTGTGACCCAACGCCTCTACACAGGCCGCGATTTACGTCCTAGCCTCGGCATTGCCCCCTCAAGTTACTTGCCAGTCAATCAATCTGTGATGGGTGCCCTCGGGCCCGGAGGTCGACATGAGTACCGCGCAGTACCCTCTCGAAAGCCGCCCGCCTTCCGTGGCGCACCTGTTCCTGTCACGGCTCGAGGCCACCCCCGATCGGGAGGCGTACCGGTATCCCGCGGCGGTCGACGGCGGCGGTGAGGAGTGGCGATCGCTGACGTGGGCGCAGACGGCGCAGCGGGTCAAGGCCATCGCGGCCGGTCTGCTGGCGCTGGGGCTGCGGCCCGAGGAGCGGGTGGCGATCTCCTCGTCGACGCGGATCGAGTGGATCCTGGCCGACATGGGCGTGATGTGCGCGGGCGCTGCGGCGACGGCCGTCTACCCCAGCACGACGGGGGAGGAGACGGCGTACATCCTGGCCGACTCCGGCAGTCGTGCGATCTTCGTGGAGGACGCCGAGCAGTTGTCCAAGGTCGCCGCGCACAAGAGCGAACTGCCGGACCTCGAGTACATGGTGCTCTTCGACCCCGCGCCTGATGCGGCCGCGGTCGAAGGGCTGGAAGTGCTCACCCTCGACGAGCTGGAGCAGCGCGGCTCCGAGTATCTCGCCAAGCACTCCGATGCCGTCGAGACGACGGTTCAGGGCATCGGTCCGGAGCAGCTCGCCACGCTGATCTACACCTCCGGCACGACCGGCCGCCCCAAGGGCGTGCGGCTGGTGCACGACTGCTGGTCGTACCAGGGTGTCGCCCAGGAGTCGACGGGCCTGGTACTCGCCGACGACGTGCAGTTCCTGTGGCTGCCGCTGTCCCACGTCTTCGGCAAGGCCCTGATCGCCGGCCAGGTGCAGTCCGGGCACGTCATGGCCGTGGACGGCCGGGTGGACCGGATCATCACGAACCTGCCGGTCGTCCAGCCCACCATCATGGCGTCCGCACCGCGGGTCTTCGAGAAGGTCTACAACGGCATCGCCGCCAAGGCGCGCGCCGAGGGCGGCGCCAAGTACAAGATCTTCCAGTGGGCGGCGAAAGTCGCCCGTGACTACGCCAGAACCGGCCAGGAGCAGATGGTCGCCACCGGCCGGCGCGCTGTCCCTCTGTCCCTGACCATCCGGCACGCCGTTGCCGACAAGCTGGTCTACGGCAAGATTCGCGCGGCTTTCGGCGGCCGGCTGCGCGGCAGCGCCTCGGGCAGCGCCGCGCTCGCGCCCGACATCGGCTACTTCTTCGCCGGTGCCGGGGTCCCCGTGCTGGAGGGCTACGGGCTGACCGAGACCAGCGCGGGCTGCACCGTCAACCCGGCCGACGACAGCCGCGTGGGCACCGTCGGCAAACCCCTCCCCGGAACCGAGGTCCGCATCGCCGAGGACGGCGAGATTCTCCTGCGAGGGCCGGGCATCATGCGCGGCTACCACAACCTCCCCGACAAGACCGCCGAAGTCCTGGAGTCCGACGGCTGGTTGCTGACGGGGGACATCGGGGAGATCGACAAGGACGGCTACGTCCGGATCACCGACCGCAAGAAGGACCTGTTCAAGACCTCCGGTGGCAAGTACGTGGCCCCGACCGAGATCGAGGGCCGTTTCAAGGCCGTCTGCCCCTTCGTCAGCAACATCCTGGTCATCGGCAACGACCGCAACTACTGCACCGCCCTGATCGCCCTCGACGAGAGCGTGATCATGCCCTGGGCCGCCGCCAACGGCCTGGCAGACCGACCCTATTCCGAGGTTGTCACCTCGCCCGACGTCCACGCCCTCATCGATGGCTTCGTCCAGCGCCTCAACAGCGGCCTCCAGCGCTGGCAGACGATCAAGAAGTTCACCGTCCTGCCCCGCGACCTCGACATCGAGCACGGCGAGCTCACCCCGAGTCTGAAGGTCAAGCGCCCCGTCGTCGAGCGGGCGTACGCCGAGCTGGTCGAGGCCATGTACGTAGGCGCCCGCGAAGCCTGACATCCATGCGCTGTCCGGTACGGGCTCCGTACCGGACAGCGGCCCGCTCTTCGGTTCCGGGACCTCGTGCAGCCACAACTCCGGCAGGAGGGACGGCCATTCGCAGTCCTCGGCTCCGGGGGACCTGGCCCGCCTCCCGTCGTTCCCCGGCCTACGTCGCCGGCTGATGTGTCCTGTTGGCCAGGTCGGCCATTTCGGTTGCTGCGGCTCTGCCCCGCTGCAACCATCCGCGCATGACTACTCCTGGCCCTGTGGTTCCCGATGGCGGTGGGTACCGTCACTCCTACGAGGTCGCCGCTCCCGCGCGGCTGGTGTACGTCTCCGGGCAGATTCCCGTGGCCCCGGACGGCACTCTTCCGGAGGCGTTCGCCGCGCAGTGCCGTCAGGTATGGGCGAACCTGGCCGCGGCGCTGGCTCATCATGGGATGGGGCTGTCCGACCTGGTCAAGGTGACCACCTTCCTGTCGGACAGGGCCTACCGGGAGGAGAACTCCGCGATTCGCCGGGAGGTACTGGGCGACCACGCTCCGGCGTTGACGGTCGTCATCACGGGCATCTACGACGAGGCATGGCTGTTGGAGATCGAAGCTGTCGCCGCGCGGTAGATCCCCCGTCAGCCATGAGGGGAGCCGTACGCCGATGTCTGCGATGGTGACAGTGCCCGGAGATATGCAGCTGCGGGTGTCACGTCGCGTGGCCGTGGCCCCGGATTGCTGCGACTCGTTGATCGGTCCATGAGTTGTCGAAGCCGGTCCGTCGAGAATGGTGGGCAGTCCCCGGATCGGCGCGGATATCCTCGCGGGCGTGATCTACGAGGGCACGAGCGGCATGGGTGAGGGCGCTCCGACGACGACGCGCGTGCGCGAGGTGCTGAACCGTGCCGGTCGCGTCGTGATCGCTGAGGGTTCTCCTGCCGTGGCGGACTCCGCAGACGTGGCGCGGATCGTGGTGAGCGGTGCTGAGATTGCGGACCTGGCCCAGCTGCTCGCAGTTGTGGAGGGCGGCGCCGGTGACTGGTGCCTGTGCGACGGCCGGCCGACGATCATGGTTTACGACGTCAAGGGTGGGCTCATCGCCTGCTGGACCCTGCACCACCAGTCCGCTCTTCGAGGAATCGGTGACTGCGATGCCGACCTTCAGGACGGTCCGGCACTCACCGAGTGGCTGGCGGAGCGAGGCCTGACCCGGTCGCGGAAGGTTCAGGCGGGGCTGGCCGCGCAGGAGGCCGAGGAGGAACGGCGTCGGCTGCGTTGGCTCCAGGCCGCACCCTCCGGGCTGCGCGACGCGGCCACGGAGGTTTCCATCCCGCCAGGGCGCGATCTGGAAGCCTGGTCACGTCGGCTCAAGGACGCCAGGACTCGGCTCACCACGATCGCCCAGGATGAGTGTCCCGAAGTGATCGAGCGGATCCGCGTTCTCCTGGCTTGGGCCGGGATCTCCGCCAGGGAGCCCACCAGTGGCATGAAGTGGTACGACATGGCGGTCCAGCAGATGCTGCTGGCCGAGGACCCCGAACTCATCATCGCCGCGCTCGCCACCGGCTCGCCGAGCCCGGTCCAGCTCGACGGCGCGACCCAGCTCTTCTGCTCCTTCGAGTGGACTGCAGCGCAAGGCACGGACCTGCCCGAACCGCTGCGTTCGATGCTGATCGAGCACATCGAGGCCGACGGCACCGACCCCATGAGGTCCCGGATGAGCCACGGCTACTACGGTGCCGAGCGAACTGCTTGAGAGGACGCCGCCGGCCTCCGAACGGGTCTCCGCCGACGCCTTCGTCGCCCTCCGTCTGCGGCTGCTGCAATCCGGGCGCGCTGCCCGGTACGAGCAGGCTGTGGCCGAGAGGGTCCATCACTGCCTATGCGTCGGAATGCTCCGGCAGGGCGAGCCAGTCCGACCAGGAGATCTCACGGCCGAGGAAGCGCGGCTGCTCGAACGGCCAGTCGGCGGCGATCCACTGCGGCACCAGCACGTCGAGGGCCTGCTCGACCTTGCTGCCCACCAGGTCGTCCACCACCCACCAGGAGATCTCGCCGTCCGCGCCGGCCTTCTCCGGCGGGTCGATGTAGACACAGCCGAGCAGAGCCGTCTCCGCCGCGTCGAACAGCGCGTAGTTGAAGGACTGGTGCGCGGCGATCTCCTTCTCGTGCCGCAACAGGTCGGCCTGGTCGGCCTCGTAGGTCATGGTGGCCGCTGGCCAGCCCCAGGCCGGACCGAAGATGGTCCACAGCCGCTCGCGCGAACCCATCACAGCGGGATAGTCGAGCGGGGTGTCCGCCTCCCGGATCGGCCGCAGGTGATGACCACCGCCCGGCAGCGGGACATGGACAGGGTGGACGAAGTCATCGGGAAGCCAGCTCATGGTGCCCGACCGTAGCAGCGCGCGGCCGTCCGCTCCTCTGCATTTTCCCCGCTCCTGCACGGTCACCGCCGGGCGTGCGAAGGCCCTGCCGCCGGAGAGGGTTCGCTGTTGTTCGTGATCGTCACCTTGACGCTGGTGTAGTCGCTGCCGTCGGCGAGGATGCTCGGCGTGAACGCGGTCTCCTTCGCGGTGACCTTCACCGGGGCTGCCGGGGCGGGTTCCGCGGCCGTGGGCTCCTTGGCGGCCGGCGCCTTCTCGGCCTTGTCCTTCGGTGCGCTGGAGGCGCTTGCGGACGTGCCCTTGTCGCTGGTGTCGGAATCGCCTCCGTCGACAGCCGCTCCGATTGCGGCGAGGAGCACGAAGAGGCCGACGACGCCGAGGCATCCAGAGCCGAGGATTCCCGCGACGTGTTCTGACGGTAATCATCTCGACGGCAGGCGGTCATCGTCCGACAGAGGTGAGCCGACGAGGTTCGATGCGCTCCTCCACGACCCTGGCTCCGTCGGATCTGACGATGTAGGCGCCCTTGCCGGCGACTTCGGTCACCGCCTCGACCAATTCCGTTCCCCGGTACACGAGGCCGACTCCGTCATCCGTGCAGTGGGCCGTGGGGATGGTGCCGTCCGCCACGAGTTGGTGCGTCAGCGGACGCCGCCCCTCGTCCGAGTCGTAGTGCACGCCGTTGCCGTACGGCAGGAGACCGAGTGCGTTCGTAACCGGCCGCAGCTCCGGCCCGAACGAGTCGGTGGGGCCTCCCTGGAACCAGCAGATGGAGCCCGCGCTGACCCCGCTGAGCACGACACCGGCCTGCCAGGCACGGCGCATGATGCGGTCCAGGCCATGTGCTCTCCACACAGCCAGCAGGTTGACCACCGAACCGCCCATGACCCAGACGACGTCGTGGTCGAGGACCGAGCCCTCGATGTCGTCGACATTGGGCATCGGGAACAGATGCAGGGGTGTCAGGTCGAAGCCCGCTACGCGTGCGGCCTCGGCCATGCGAGTCGTGAAGTGCTCGGCGTCCCCGATGGCGGTACCGACGTACATGATGCGCGGGCGCCGGCCATGGACCCCGGACAGGTCTACCGCATGATGCACCAGCGCATCGAACACCACCCTGGTGCGCCCGCCGACTCGATGCCCGCCGGAGGTCGCCAGGATGGTGGGTTCCAGTGCCGTCATCGGGTCTCTCCTTCGTGGATACCCCCGGCTTCAGCCGGGGGTGGGGGTACCTCCCGCTTGCGGGGGAGAAACGAAGCTCCTGCGGAGCAGGGCAGGGAACGCCGGTTCGCCGCCAGGGCGGGAGCGACGTTCACCCTCAACTGCCTGCGCCATCACAAAGAGTTGGGTTAGCGTGTGAATCATGAAGGCCACCCATGTGAAGCGGGCGTTCAAGTACCGCTTCTATCCGACCGATGCGCAGGCAGTTGAGCTGTCGCGCACGTTCGGTTGTGTGCGGAAGGTCTACAACCTCGCCCTCGCGGCGCGCACGGAGGCGTGGGCGCGGCAGGAGCGGGTGAATTACAACCGGACGTCGGCGATGCTGACGGCCTGGAAGAAGACCGGGGAACTCGCCTACCTCAACGACGTCTCGTCCGTTCCGCTCCAGCAGGCCCTGCGGCACCTGCAGACGGCGTTCGCGAACTTCTTCGCCAAGCACGCGAAGTACCCGCGTTTCAAGTCGAGGAAGAAGTCGCGGAGGTCGGCGGAGTACACCACCAGCGCGTTCCGGTTCCGGGATGGCAGGCTGACCCTGGCGAAGATGGCGGAGCCGCTCGACATCGTGTGGTCCCGTCCGCTCCCGGAGGGTGCGTCCCCGTCCACGGTGACGGTGTCGCAGGACGCGGCCGGGCGGTGGTTCGTGTCCCTGCTGTGCGAGGACCCCTCCGTCCAGCCGCTCCCCGCCACGGATGCGGCCGTCGGCATCGACGTCGGCCTCGACCACCTGCTGACCCTCTCCACCGGGGAGAAGGTCGCCAACCCCCGGCACGAGCGCCGTGACCGCACCCGCCTCGCCAAGGCCCAGCGGGAGCTGGCCCGCAAGGCGAAGGGGGACGGAGCGAACCGGGCCAAGGCACGCCGCAAGGTCGCCAAGATCTACGCCCGCATCAGTGACCGCAGGCGTGACCACCTGCACAAGCTCTCCACTCGGCTCGTTCGTGAGAACCAAACGATTGTGATCGAGGACCTCGCCGTCCGGAACATGGTGAAGAACAGAAGGCTGGCCCGTGCCATCAGCGATGCGGCCTGGTCGGATTTCCGGAGCCTGCTGGAGTACAAGGCCTCCTGGTACGGCCGCGATGTGATCGCGGTCGACCGCTGGTTCCCCTCCTCCCGGCTGTGCTCCGCATGCGGCGCCCTGCGGGACAGGATGCCGCTGAACATCCGCACATGGACGTGCGACGGTTGCGGGACGATTCACGACCGGGACGTGAACGCGGCGAAGAACATCCTGGCCGTCGGGCTGACGGCGTCTGTCTGTGGAGCCGGTATAAGATCTCAACGGAGCACTCCGGGCGGGCAGTCGGCGACGAAGCAGAAACCCCTACAGCGCGAGCCGTAGGAACCCCCTCCTTCAAGAGGGGAGGAAGCCAAGGCCGTGATCGTAGTGCCGCGGCCGGAAGTCCGACTGCCGGCATGGTCGGCGGTGAGCCGATCCGCCGGAACCTGAGGGCGTCCGGGGCCTCCTCGCCGATGTACATTCCGGCGGTGTCGTGGTGGGCGCGGGCGGGGGTGGAGTCCGCGCCGACCAGGGTGAGTTGCCCGCCTCCCGTGGTCGTCCGCCCACCGGATCCGCAGTCCAGGCGGATCCGGTGGGCGGGGTTGATCACGGCGTCGTGCGGTCCTACGAGGCCGACACGTCCGTGATCCGCCAGCGCTGGTTGGAGCCGGAGTTGGCCTGCCAGGTGGTGACCGCCGCGCCCTCGTGGGTGGCCTGGCCGCCGACTTCGAGCAGGCGCCCGGTGGCCGCGTTGACCAGGGTCCAGGTGCCGTCACCGGTCGACGACAGGATCCACTCGGTCGCGGGGTCCCGCTCGCCGGTGTCGGGTTCCACCACGGGTACGTTGTCCCGCACCGCGAGCCGCTCGCCCTCCGCGGGGTTGGCGAAGACGTACCGCTGGCGGTTGCCGGTCCTGCCGTAGCGGGCGTCGAGCTGCCACTCCTGCGCGACCGTGCCGTTCGCCGCGCCGATGACCAGGTTCGTGCCGTTCGTGGCGACCGTGACCGCCTTGCCGCTCTGCACACCGGTCAGGGTGTAGGAGTGGCCCTTGCTGAACAGGCCGGCGTCCTTCGCGACACCGGAGACGCCCTTGACGGCGAACGACGTCACCGACTGGGCGGGGACCGTGTAGGTCGCCCTGCCGTCGACGGCCTTGACCGGGGCTTGGCGCTGGAGCTTGCCGTCGGCGCTGGTCACGGTCGGGGTGACCGTCGCGTCCCGCTTGATCGAGCGGAACTTGGACAGGTCGAGGGTGACCGTCCGCGCCTCGGTGGTGGAGTTGACGTGGACGAGCGAGGCGCCCTTGCCGTCCTTGGTCACGGCGGCGGCGCTGGAGGTGTCGTCGACCTTGATGAGCCGGTCGCCGGGCTTGATGAAGTGCGTGAAGTTCCGCGCCGTGTCGAACTTGGTGTTCGTGTAGATCGGGCAGGACTCCAGGGTGTCCGTGGAGGTGCAGCTGAACGGCAGTTGGATGGAACCCCAGTTGCCGCCCTTGGCGGACTCGCCGCCCGGCTTCATGTTGTCGTAGTCCTCGACCGGCTGCCAGAACACCCAGGCCGTGGGCTCCAGTTCGCGCAGGTCGTCGACCATCCGCTGGGCGAGGCCCAGGCCCGGGCGCATGTCGGTGAAGCTCTGCCCGTCGCCCCAGTCGCCCTCGACCTCGCTCATCCACAGCGGTTTGTCGGCGGCCTTGGCCAGATCGCGGACGGTGGTGCGCTGCCCGGTGCCGTAGGTGTGGACGTTCATCTGGTCGACGACGTCCTTGGTCTCCTGGGAGTAGGAGTTCCAGTTGGTGGCGAACGTGCTCGGGTTGGTCTCGTCCATCGCCGAGATGGCGGCCTTGACCTTGGCCTTCTTCAGGGCCGCCGGAAGCGCGGCGAGCACCTTCTGCTGGAGCGCGGGCCCCATGTGGGCGCCCTCCTGACGGCCGCCGACCGGCTCGCCGTCCGCACCGAGGGTGGTGCCCCAGTAGTTCGTGTTGGGCTCGTTGAACGGGTCGATCGTGTCGACCTTGATGCCCTCGGACTTCTCCAACAGCCTTGTCGCGCCCGCGAGATAGGCGGCGAAGTCGTCGACGGAGTCGGTCTTGAGCTGGTCGGCCGAGGAGTTGAAGCCGCCCGAGACGTAGCCGCTGACGGTCATGAACCACGGCGGGGAGTTGCTGAAGGTCTCCCAGTGGTCGATGTCGTTCTTGATGCGGTTCACCCACCAGCGCTGGGTGGCGTCCGCGTCCTTGTTCCAGTCCGCCTTGTCGTCGGCGCTCCACCAGTCGGTGTCCTCGCGGGTGGTGCCCTCGGGGGCGTTCCACCACCCCTCGACGGCGCCGCCGGCCCGCAGATAGTCCGTCACGTCGGGGGCGTTGCCGCCGCCTATGTTGTAGCGGGCGATGTTCAGGGCGAGACCGTCGTCGCCGAAGAGGAGCTTGGCGAGCTTTTCCCGGACGGCCGGCGGGTAGTCGCCGGTCGCGTTGGCGAACCAGACCAGGCTGGTGCCCCAGCCCTCGAACTCCTCGTGCGCGTACGACGGGTCGGGCGTCACCGTGACGGCGGCCTCGGCGTGTGCCGGGACCGGGACGGTGAGGAGGGCGGCCCCGGTTGCCAGGGCGGTCAGTGCGGCGGCGGACAGGGTGCGTCTGTTGCGGGTACGGCGTGCCATCAATGCTCCCAACTGCGGTGCGGTCGCTGTGGTGGGCCCCTGGTGCCGTGCCGGCACGCGGGGATGGCCCTCGGCGCGGCCGGGGCCGCGCCGAGGAGTCGTGGGGTGTGGAGGTGTCCGTCGAGTGGTGGTGCCTCGGCTCAGCTGGCCGGCTGCCGCAGGACGGCGACCTCCCGCGGGCCGAGGACGAGGGCACCGTCCTGGCCGGTCGTGCCGATGAGGACGTCACCGGCGAGGTCGGTGACCGGGACGCTCGCGTCGGTCCGGTTGACCAGGAACAGGAACCGCTCCGCGGTCCCGCGGCGTACGGTCAGTTCGACCGATCCCCGCAGTGCGGCGGGGAGTTCGCTGTGCACGCTGGCCGGCTCCAGCAGGCGCGGCAGCAGCCGGGTCAGCCCGTCGACGCCGAGGCGCGTGGAGACGTACGACGCCGAACCGGCGCCCGTGGGGCGGCGGGTGATCGCCGGGAGCCCGGTCAGATCGCCGCTCGCGTAGCGGACGACGACCTCGGTGTCCGCGTCGGTCGCGGTGATCCGGTCGGTCCACAGGGTGCCCGTGGAGGAGTCGTCCAGCTCCACGCCCACACCGGCGAGCAGCGGCGCGAACTCCTCGATGCGGATGCCCAGCAGATCGCGCAGGGCACCCGGGTAACCGCCGAGCCACACGCGGTCGTGCTCGTCGACGATGCCGGAGAAGTAGGTGGTGATCAGATGGCCGCCCTGTTCCGTGAAGCGCGTCAGTTCCTTGGCCAGTTCGGCCGGGACGACGTGCAGCACGGGCGCGACGAGCACCTGGTGGCGGGAGAGGTCGTTGCGGGTGGTGATCAGGTCGGCGCGGATGCCGAGCGCGAGCAGCGCCGAGTACCAGTCGAGGGCCTCCTGCCGGTAGTCGAGCAGCTCGGTGGGGTGCGAGTCCTGCTCGCTGGCCCACCAGGAGTCCCAGTCGTAGAGGATGCCGACGGAGGCCGCCTCCCGCTGCGAACCGGCCACCGGGGCAAGGGACTTGAGGGTGGCGCCGAGTGCGGTCACCGCACGGAAGAGGTCGCTGTCGGCGCCGGCGTGCGGGAGCATCGCGGAGTGGTACTTCTCGGCGCCCGCGGCGGACTGGCGCCACTGGAAGTAGCAGACCGCGTCCGCGCCGTGTGCTACGTGGAGCAGTGCGTCGCGGGCGAGGTCACCGGGCCGCTTGGCCACGTTCACCGGCTGCCAGTTGACGGCGCTGGTGGAGTGCTCCATCAGGAACCACGGCTTGCCCAGGGCGATGCCGCTGGTCAGGTTGGCGGAGAAGGACAGCTCGTCGCGGTCCTGCGGGCCGGGGTGGACGTAGTGGTCGTTGGCGACGAAGTCGATCTCGCCCGCCCAGTCCGGGTAGTTCATGCCCTTGGTGTTGCCCATCACCATGAAGTTGGTGGTGACGGGAATGCCGGGCGTGATCGTGCGCAGGAGGTCCCGCTCGGCGATCAGGTAGTCCTTCAGCGCGTCGGAGGAGAACCGCTTGAAGTCCAGCTGTTGGGTCGGGTTGGGGTGCGAGGCGGCCTGCCGCGGAGGCAGGATCTGCTCCCAGTCGCTGTAGCGCTGCGACCAGAACGCGGTGCCCCAGGCGTGGTTGAGGTTCTCCAGCGTCGTGTAGCGGGCGCGCAGCCAGGTCCGGAAGGCGCGGGCTGCGTCGTCGGAGTAGTCGTAGACGTTGTGGCAGCCCAGCTCGTTGGAGACGTGCCAGGCCACGAGCGCCGGGTGGTCCTTGTACCGCGTCGCGATCTCGCGGACCAGGCGCAGCGCGTGCTCGCGGAAGACCGGCGAGGTGGGCCGCCAGTGCTGGCGGGCGCCCGGCCACAGGGTCTCGCCGGTCGCGGTGACCGGGAGGATCTCGGGGTGGGCCGTGGACAGCCACGGCGGCGGGGAGGCGGTGGCGGTGGCGAGGTCGACGCCGATGCCGCCGGCGTGGAGGAGGTCCATGACCTCGTCGAGCCAGCCGAAGTCGTAGGTGTCCGCGTCCGGTTGGATGCGCGCCCAGGAGAAGATCCCCACGGAGACGACGGTGACGCCCGCCTCCCGCATCAGCCGGATGTCCTCGTCCCATACGTCCCGGGGCCACTGCTCGGGGTTGTAGTCGGCGCCGTAGGCCAGACGGGGAGTGGGGTCACCGTCCGCCCCGCGGAGCATGCGGGACTGGAGGGTGGAGATCATGGCGTTCCTTCCGAAGTGGTGCACGGGGCGGCGGGGCCCGAGGGCCGCGCCGCCCGGCGTTGACGTGCCGCTGGTCGAGCTACTTCTCGACGGTGAAGCCCTGTTCCTCGCCGTACTTGACCGAGGCGTCCTGCCAGGCCTTCAGGCCGTCGGCGAGCGTGGTGTCCGAGACGTAGGCCTTGCCGACGGTGTCGTTGAAGATCGAGTTGGCGTATGGCTGGAAGGGCAGGTAGGACCAGTCGTCGGCGACGTTGGCGGCCGACTCGGCGAAGATCTTGTTCGCTTCCTGCCCGCCGAAGTAGTCGAACTTCTTGCTCTGGAACTCGGTGGACTCCAGCTCCGCCTTGGTGGCCGGGAAGGCGCCCTCCTTCACGCGGGTGGCGACACCGTCACCGGAGTTGGCGTACTCGGTGAAGGCGTAGGCGAGTTCCTTGTTCTCGCCGAGCGCGGGCAGCGTCAGGGAGCTGCCGCCGTTCTCGGCGCTGGCCTTGTCGCCCGCGGTCCAGGCCGGCAGGGGGGCGGCGCGCCAGTCGCCCGCGGCGTCCGGGACGCCGGAGGCGAAGTTGGCGGGCATCCAGGCGCCGAGGGACAGGGTGGCGATGCTGCCGTCGCCCAGGCCCTTGTACCAGTCGTCGGTCCAGCCGTTGACCGGCGCGAGGAGCTTCTCGTCGAGCAGCTTCTGCCAGACGGCCTCGAACTTCTTGGCACCGGCGTCCTCGAAGTCGATCTTCACGTTGGTGCCGTCGACCTGGTAGGGCCGGGAACCGGCCTGCCACAGCAGGCTGGTGGTGAAGCCGGCATCACCGGCGTCGTTGGCGATGTAGACCTTCGGGTCGGCCTTGTGCAGCTTGCGCGCGGCGTCCAGGTACTCGTCCCAGGTGGTGGGGACGGCGATCTTGTACTTGTCGAAGACCTTCTTGTTGTAGAAGAGCGCCATCGGGCCGGAGTCCATCGGCAGGCCGAAGACCGCGTCACCCTCGCTCACCGCGTTCCAGGGACCGGCGGTGTACTGCGAGGCGAGCTTGTCCGCGCCGTAGGGGGCGAGGTCGGCGAGGCCCTTGGTGAGGGAGTACTGGCCGAGCGCGTAGTACTCGACCTGGGCGACGTCCGGGACGCCCTTGCCGGCCGAGATCGCGTTGGACAGCGCGGTGTAGTGCTTGTCGCCGGACCGCTCGCTGACCAGGTTCACCTTGACCTTGGGGTACTTCTTCTGGAAGTCGGCGGCGACCGACTTCAGGGTGGGCTCCCAGGCCCACACCGTGATGTCCCCGCCCTTCTTCAGGGCGGCCTGGATGTCGGAGGCGGAGACGTCCTTGGTGGCGGAGTCGTCGTCCGAGCCGCCGCAGGCGGTGGCGCCGAGGGCGAGGGTGGCGAGGAGGGCGATGCCGCGCAGCACGCGGCTGGACTTTTGACGCATGACGGTGCTTCCACTTCTTCGTGGGTGGGACAGGTGAGGGTGGGGGAGTGCGCTGCCCCGGAGACCGGGGGCGGGTGGGGTCGTGGGGCGGCCGAGGGCCGCGGGGGTCACTCCTTGACGCTTCCGGCGGCGAGGCCCGACTGCCAGTACCTCTGGAGCAGCAGGAACGCGACGATCAGCGGCAGGATGGTGAGGAGTGATCCGGTGATCACCAGGTTGAAGATCACGTCGCCGCCGATGGTCTCGGCCTGCGAGTTCCAGGCGGACAGGCCCAGGGTGAGCGGGTACCAGTCGGGGTCCTTGAGCATGATCAGCGGCAGGAAGTAGTTGTTCCAGGTGGCGACCGTGGTGAACAGCAGCACGGTGACGATGCCGGGGGCGAGCAGCGGCAGCACGACCGTGAAGAAGGTGCGCGCCTCGCCGGCGCCGTCGATCCTGGCGGCCTCCAGCAGCTCGGTGGGGATGGCCTCCGAGGCGAAGACCCACATCAGGTAGAGGCCGAACGGCGACACCAGCGAGGGGATGATCACCGCCCAGGGGGTGTCGGTGAGCCCCATCTTGCTGAACATCAAGAAGGTGGGCACCGCCAGCGCCGTACCGGGGACGGCGACCGCTCCGATGACCAGGGCGAAGATGCCGCGCTTGCCGGGGAAGTCGAACTTCGCCAGCGCGTATCCGCCGAGCACGGCCAGCAGGGTCGCGCCGCCGGCGCCGAGCACCACGTACAGCAGGGTGTTGAGCAGCCAGCGGCCGAACACCCCGTCGTCGTAGGTGAACGTGTCGCGGATGTTGTCCCACAGCGCGAAGTCGTCGGCGAACCACAGTCCGCTGGAGGCGCCGAGGCCGGCCTGGGTCTTGGTGGCGTTGATGACGAGCCAGATCAGCGGCACCACGGTGTACAGGACGACCAGCGAGGCCAGCACCGTCATCAGGACGCTGCGGCGGGGGCGGGCCGGGGAGTTCGCCCGCTTGCCGCGCAGGCGCGGTGCGCTTTTGGCGGAGGGCGCGGGCGTGGCCGAGGAGGGCGTCGAGGCAGGGCTGCTCATCGGTCAGGCTCCCTTGCGCATGCCGCGAAGCTGCACGATGTAGGCGATCACCATCGTGATGAGGCCCATGATGATGGCCACCGTCGCGGAGTAGTTGTGCTGCTGGCCGTTGAAGGACAGCGAGTAGGTGTAGAAGTTCGGCGTGAAGTCCGTGGTGATGGCGTTGCGGGCCAGCGGGCGCAGGATGCTCGGCTCGTTGAAGAGCTGGAAGCTGCCGATGATGGAGAAGATGGTCGCGATGACGAGGGCGCCCCGGATCGCGGGGAGCTTGATCGAGCTGATGACCCGCCACTGTCCGGCGCCGTCGATCTCCGCCGCCTCGTAGAGCGAGTGCGGGATGACCCGGAGCGCCGAGTAGAAGATCAGCATGTTGTAGCCGACGAACTCCCAGGTCACGATGTTGCCGATGGAGGCCAGCACCAGGTCGGGGGAGAGCGGGTCGGGCAGGGTGACGCCGAAGGCCTCGTTGAGGTCGCCGACCAGGCCGTACTTGGTGCCGTACATGAAGCCCCACATCAAGGTGGCGACCACGGCGGGCACCGCGTACGGCAGGAAGATCGTGATGCGGAAGAAGCTCTTGCCGTAGAGGCGTCCGCTGTCCAGCGCCAGGGCCGCCAGCAGGGCGAGGCCGAGCATGATCGGGACCTGGATCAGCAGGAACAGGGTGACGCGCCCCAGCGAGTCCCAGAACCGCTCGTCCTTGAGGGCCTGGGTGTAGTTGTCCAGGCCGACGAAGGTGGTGCCGCCGATGAGCTGGTCGCGGAAGAGGCTCAGGTAGATCGAGTACACGATCGGGGCGAGGAAGACGAGGGCGAACACGGCCACGAAGGGTCCGATGAAACCCCACCCCGTCCAGGAGCGGCGGTTTCCTCGCGCCGGAGGGGGTGCCGGCCTGGGTTCTGCGGCCGCCTGGTGTTGCAGCGTCGTCATGTCGTTCCTCGCTCGTGCGGTTCTGGAACCGGCGGTGGCGCGGACGGAGGATTCCGGCGCGTCGCCGCCATCGGATGTTTGCGTAAACATGAACCGCTGGAAGATCTCCGCGGAGCTGTTATGTTTACGTAAACATCTGATGGCGGCATGTCTACACTGCCCTGTTAACGACGGTCAAGGGTCTTCCGGGAAGCCCGGGGCGAAGACTGCTGGAGAGGTGGGGGCACCGTGGGGATGGCCGAAGAGGACACGCCGAGACGGCGGGGGCGGCCCCGCACCTCCGTCTCCATGGCCGACGTGGCACAGCGCGCGGGGGTCTCCTCCCAGACCGTCTCCCGGGTCTCCAACGGCTACGCGGGCGTCAACGAGGAGACCCGCCGCCAGGTGCTCGACGCCATGAGGGAACTCGGCTACCGGCCCAACAGCGCCGCCCGCGCCCTCAAACGCGGGGAGTTCCGCACCATCGGCGTGATCACCTTCTCGCTCTCCACCACCGGCAACGTCCGCACCCTGGAGGCCATCGCCACCTCCGCCGCCGCGGAGGGTTACGCGGTCACCCTGATCCCCGTCGCCCTGCCCACCCAGGACGAGGTCAGCGGCGCGTTCAGCCGCCTGGAAGAGCTGGCCGTGGACGCGGTGATCGTCATCATGGAGGTCCACCTCCTGGACGCCGCGACCATCATGCTGCCGCCCCACGTCCAGGTCCTCGTCGTCGACTCCGACGCCGGCGACCACTACACGGTCGTCGACACCGACCAGGCCGGCGGCAGCCGCACGGCCGTCGAGCACCTGCTCAGCCTCGGCCACGAGACCGTCTGGCACCTCGCCGGACCCGCCGACTCCTTCGCCGCCCAGCGCCGCGCCGACGCCTGGCGCGCCGCCCTCACCGAGGCCGGGCGCCCCACCCCCGAACTGATCCGCGGCGACTGGTCGGCCGCCTCCGGCTACCTCGCTGGACTCGAACTCGCCGGACAACCCGACTGCACGGCCGTATTCGCCGCCAACGACCAGATGGCGCTCGGCCTCCTGCGCGCCCTGCACAAAAGCGGCCGCCACGTCCCCGACGACGTCAGCGTCGTGGGATTCGACGACCTCGCCGAGTCGGCGTCCTTCCTGCCGCCGCTCACCACCGTCCACCAGGACTTCGCCGAGGTCGGCCGCCTGTGCGTCCAGGCCGTGCTGCGCCAGATGCGCCAGGGCAACGCCACCCACGGCACGACCCTGGTCCCCACCCGCCTGGTCCTCCGTGAGAGCACGGCGCCGCCGCCGGGGCGGTGACGAAGGGCCGGGACCTCCGCCGCAGGAGGGGCACAGACGGGGCCGCCGCGGTGAGAGGGGCAGGGCAGGACGCGGGCGCCCTTCCGCACGGCCCGGGCGTGGGAGGCGTTCCGGTGTGGGGCGAATTGCCGCTGACGCGCCCCCCGGGGCCGGATCAGAGCACCCTGACGCCGATCAGACAGGTGTCGTCGTCGGTGTCGGACTTGCTGTGGGTGAGCAGATGGTCCAGGCGCCGTTCCAGGGTCGCCGAGGCGGTCCTGGCCGTGCCGAGCAGCTGGGTCAGGGAGTCGTGGACGGAGGTGTCGCGGCGTTCGACGAGACCGTCGGTGTACATCAGCAGCGTGTCACCCGGCACCAGTTGGACGTCCAGTTCCTGGTACTGGGCATCCCCGAGGGCGCCCAGGAGCAGTCCGCCGGGCATGGGCAGGGTGGTGGAGTCGGTGCCGCGCACGAGGACCGGAGGCAGGTGCCCCGCCCTGGCCCAGCGCAGCATCCGGGTCTCGGGGTCGTACAGGCCGCAGACGGCGGTCGCGGTGACGTGTTCGGTCAGGTGGTGCGCCACGGCGTTGAGCCAGGACAGCAGCTGGGCGGGGCCGGCGCCGGTGACGGCCAGGCCGCGCATGGCGTTGCGCAGGACGACCATGCCCGTGGCCGCCTCGATCCCGTGGCCGGCGACGTCGCCCACGCACAGCAGGATGCGCCCGGACGGCAGGACGACCGTGTCGTACCAGTCGCCGCCGACGAGGGACTCCGATTCGGCCGGCCGGTAGCGGACGGCGACTTCCAGGCCGGGGGCGTCGAGGGGCGCCCTGCGTGGCGGCATGATGGCGTGCTGGAGTTGCAGGGCGAGTCGGTTGCGTTCGGCCGACTCCTTCTCGGTGTGCTCGAGCTGGTCGCGGGTGGCGGCCAACGCGACCTCGGTCCAGTGCTGCGAGGAGATGTCCTGGTAGGCGCCGCGGACGGCGATGAGCCGGTTCTCGGCGTCGAGGACGGGTTCGGCGATGACGCGGATGTGCCGGGTGACGCCGTCGGTCCGCTGGAGGCGGAACGCCGTCGAGGCGGCCCGCCGGTGGTGCAGTACCGCCTGGAGGAAGCGGCCGATGGTGACCGCGTCGTCGGGGTGCGCGTGGTCGGAGAGGTCCGCCAGGTGGACGGGGCTGTCGGTGATGGCGCGGCCGTACAGGGAGTAGAGCTGGCCGTTCCAGGTGACCTCGCCGCTGATCAGGTTCTCTTCGAAACCCCCTATGCGGCCCAGGCGTTGGGCGTGCTGCAGCAGACTGGCCAGCCGTGCCGTCTCGTCCTCGATGCGCCAGATGAGCAGCACCGCTCGGCCGTGCCGACTGATGCTGAGGTCGGCGACGGTGTCGAGGGGTACCTGGTCGACGAGGGCGGTCAGGGTCATCCGCCGGGCCCGGAACGGTTCCCCCGTCGCGTAGACCCGTTCGACCTTGTCGAAGAGTTCGCTGTCCGCGGCGGCCATGGGGTACGCCTCGAGCAGCAGGGCGCCGTTGACGGCGCTGCGGGGCCGCCCCGCCGGGTCGAGGAAGCGGCTGTTGGCGTGGCGCACCCGGAAGTCGGCGAGGTGCCCGTCGGCGTCGAGCTGCGGCACCAGGACGAGCGCCGGATCGTGCAGTCCCTCGGCCAGCTCCACGAGTTCGGACACTTCGGCGCCTTCCCCCGCGGCCCGCGGGCCCGGGGCGCTGTCCAGCGTGTGGGCGCACAGTTCGGCCAGGGCTTCGAGCTGGCGCTCCACGGCCGGCACCCGGTCGGGGAGGAGCTGCGGCCAGCAGATCTCCAGAACGCCGTGGATGCGGCCGCCGGTCCCGGCCGGCAGGGCGATCCGCCCGTTCTCCTCCGCCCGGTGGTGGCCGATGGAGGGGATGCCCGCCTCGGTGAGCGACAGGATGCGCACCGCACGCCGCTCGCCGAGTGCCTGGCGGGCGACGGTGGCCACGCCGGGCGGGACGTAACGCCAGCGTGCCGCCTCCTCATGGCTGAAGCCGGCGTGGCCGCTGAGGGTCAGGGAGCCGTCGGCACCCGCGGTCCACACGGCGACGGCCGTCGCCCCGAGCGGGGCGAGGGCGTGCTCGAGCAGTGACTCGGCGACGGCCTGGGTGTCGCCGGAGGCCAGCGCGGCGCTCTCGGCGGTGCGCAGCCGCACCGACACGGACGGGCCGGAGCGCTCCGCGTCCGGGTCCGCCTTGGCACGTCGCACGAACTCGGACGCGATGTCCGCGACGTCGTCGCTGGCTGCCTGGTTGATGATGTCCGCGGCCAGTTCGAGCTGCGACAGGCCCGCCTGGGCGGCGAGTTCGGCCAGTTGGGAGGCGGCCTGCGCCGGTCCGAAGCGGAGCCTTTCGACCAGGACGCCCTTGGCGAGCTCGATCAGGGCCCGTCCCTCGGCGGCCGCGTGCGCGTCTCGGATCTCCCCGCGCAGGCGTTCCACCGTGGCGGCCAGTCGGCCGACGCCGGAGGGGCGGTCCGGTGCGCCGGACCCGGTCGGGGCCGACGGCATGCGGGGGACGGGTGCGGTCGCGGCCGGTGAAGGCGCGTCCGGTGTGGATGTGTGCGCCAGGTCCGTGCCGGGTCCGCTGCCGTGCGACGTCCCCGCGGAGGGGGCGGGCACGTGCCCGGGAGCCAGCAGCGCGTCGTCACCGGGAGGGTTCCCGGTGGGTTCGGTTCGGGTCATGGCGCTGCGGACTCCTCGCAGTGAGGGCGGTGGGGGAGGCTGTGCGTGCTCCGGTACGGGTGTGCCGCCGCGGCGCGGCGTGCGTCACGGTGCACTCAGCCACCTGCGGAGGCAGGCCACGAGGTCGTCGGCGTTCACGGGCTTGGTGACGTAGTCGCTGGCCCCCGCGGCGAGGCTCTTCTCCCGGTCGCCGGGCATCGCCTTCGCGGTGACGGTGATGATCGGCAGCTGGGTGTGCTGCGGCATCTGGCGGATCCTGGACGTGGCCGTGTAGCCGTCCATCTCCGGCATCATCACGTCCATCAGGATCAGGTCGATCTCGGGGTGCTCGGCCAGCTTCTCGATGCTCTGGCGGCCGTTCTCGGCGTGCAGGACGCGGATGCCGTGCAGTTCGAGGATGCCGCTGAGCGCGAACAGGTTGCGGGCGTCGTCGTCGACGACGAGGACCGTGCGGCCCTGGAGCCCGTCGGCCGCGCTCGGCAACTGCTGGTGGCCCTCCTCCGCCCGCACCAGCGGTACGACGTGGCCGGGCTGCTCGGCCGACAGGTACAGGGCGATGCGTTCACGCAGTTCGTCCAGGCTCGACAGCAGCTCCAGCGGCCGGTCGTGGACGCGGGACTGCAGCATGCGTTCGTCCGCCGCGTCGAGCCGCCGGTTGTTGTGGGCCAGTACGGGCACGGTCCGCAGCGCGGCGTCCCCGTCCATGGCGTCGAGGAAGCGCAGGGCTTGCCCGTCGGCCATGTCGAGTTCGAGGACCACGCAGTGGAACGGGTCGGTCGCGAGGGCGGCGGCCGCCTCCTCCGGCCCGACGGAGGCGACGATCTCGAAGTTGTCGCGGTCGGGGAGATCTCCGTTGGAGAGTTCGCCGACCGCGCTCTCGGCCACGAGGGACAGCAGACCGCGGGGGCGCTCCTCGATCACCAGCAGCCGGCGGGTCTGCCGGGTCCGGCCTGCGCCGAACGTCGCGGCGGGTCGTTCGCCGTGGACCAACTGCTCGGTGTCCTCGGGCAGTGCCGGCGGACGGAGCGAGTCATCGGCCTGCCGCTGGAAGTCGGCGCGTGCGGCCGGGAGGTAGAGCGTGAACGTGCTGCCCTGGCCGAGGACGCTCTCGGCGGTGACCGCGCCACCGAGCAGATGGGCGATCTCACGGCTGATGGACAGTCCGAGGCCGGTGCCGCCGTACTTGCGGCTGGTCGTGCCGTCCGCCTGCTGGAAGGCACCGAAAATGCCCTCCAACTGCTGCTCGGCGATACCGATGCCGGTGTCCTTGACACGGAAGGCGACCACGGCCTCGCCACGGTGGACGGAGCCCGGCAGCTCGGCGTCGGACGCGACTTCGATACGCAGTTCGACACTGCCGCGTTCGGTGAACTTGACCGCGTTGGAGATCAGGTTGCGCAGCACCTGGCGGAGCCGGGAGTCGTCGGTCACCAGGGCCGCGGGGACACCGGGCGCGCTTGTGATGGTGAAGTCGAGGCTCTTTTGCGTGGTGACCGGCCGGAACGTGGCCTCGACGTAGTCGAGGAGCGGACGCAGCGCGATGCGCTCCGGGTTGAGGTCCATCTTGCCCGCCTCGACCTTGGACAGGTCGAGGATGTCGTTGATCAGCTGGAGCAGGTCGGAACCGGCGGAGTGGATGATGCCGGCGTACTCGACCTGCTTCGTGGTGAGGTTGCGGGTCGGGTTCTGCGCCAGCAGCTGGGCGAGGATCAGCAGGCTGTTGAGCGGGGTGCGCAGCTCGTGGCTCATATTGGCCAGGAATTCCGACTTGTAGCGGGAGGCGAGCGCCAACTGCTGTGCGCGGTCCTCCAGTTCCTGCCGGGCCTGCTCGATCTCGAGGTTCTTGCCCTCGATGGCGCTGTTGCGGTCCGCCAGGAGGGCCGCCTTCTCCTCCAGTTCGGCGTTGGAGCGCTGCAGTTCGTCCTGCTGGACCTGGAGTTCCTCGGAGCGGGACTGCAGTTCCGTCGCCAGTCGCTGGGACTCGTCGAGCAGCTCGTCGGTGCGGGCGTTGGCGACGATGGTGTTGACGTTGACGCCGATCATCTCCATGAGCTGCCCCAGGAAGTCCCGGTGGACCGGGGTGAAGGGCGTGAAGGAGGCCAGTTCGATGACGCCGAGGACCTGTTCGTCGACCACGACGGGGAGGACGATCAGACTGCCCGGCGTCGTACGGCCGAGTCCGGAGGAGATGACGTAGTCACCCGGTACGTCGTCGGCGGCGATCGTACGACGGCTGCGTGCCGCCTGGCCGACGAGTGATTCGCCCAGCCCGAAGCGGCCTTCGGCGGGGATGCCGGCGGGGCGCCCGTAGGAGCCGACGAGCCTGAGTTCGGTGCCGTGGTGGGTGTCCTCGGCGAGGTAGAACGCGCCGTACTGGGCGGAGACGAGCGGCGTGAGTTCGTCCATGACCAGCTCGGCCACGACCGCGAGGTCGCGGTGGCCCTGCATCAGCCCGGAGATCCGGGCGAGGTTGGTCTTGAGCCAGTCCTGTTCCTGGTTGGCGCGGGTGGTGGCACGCAGGGACTCCACCATCGCGTTGATGTTGTCCTTGAGTTCGGAGACCTCGCCCGAGGCGTCGACGGTGATGGAGCGGGTGAGGTCGCCCTCGGCGACGGCGCTGGTGACCTCGGCGATGGCGCGGACCTGGCGGGTGAGATTCCCGGCCAGCTCGTTCACGTTCTCCGTGAGCCGCTTCCAGGTGCCGGAGACGCCCTCGACCTCGGCCTGGCCGCCGAGCCGGCCCTCGCTGCCCACCTCGCGCGCGACACGGGTCACCTCGGCGGCGAACGAGGACAGCTGGTCGACCATCGTGTTGATGGTCGTCTTCAGTTCCAGGATCTCGCCCCGCGCGTCCACGTCGATCTTCTTCGACAGGTCGCCGTTGGCGACGGCGGTGGTGACCTGGGCGATGTTGCGCACCTGGTTGGTCAGGTTGGTCGCCATCGAGTTGACGTGGTCGGTGAGGTCCTTCCACGTACCGGCGACGTTCGGTACGCGGGCCTGGCCGCCGAGCCGGCCCTCGGTGCCCACCTCGCGGGCGACGCGGGTGACCTCGTCGGCGAAGGCGGAGAGGGTGTCGACCATGGTGTTGATCACCTCGGCCAGCGCGGCGACCTCGCCCTTGGCCTCCACCGTGATCTTCCGGGACAGGTCGCCGCGCGCCACGGCGGTGGCGACCTGCGCGATGGAACGCACCTGACCGGTCAGGTTGGAGGCCATGACGTTGACGTTGTCGGTGAGGTCCTTCCAGGTGCCGGAGGCGCCCCGGACCGTCGCCTGGCCGCCGAGATTGCCTTCGGTGCCCACCTCGCGGGCCACGCGCGTGACCTCGTCGGCGAAGGAGGACAGCTGATCGACCATCGTGTTGATGGTCTCCTTCAGCTCCAGGATCTCCCCCCGCGCGTCCACGCGGATCTTCTGGGTGAGGTCGCCCTGGGCGACAGCCGTGGTGACCTGGGCGATCGAGCGCACCTGGGCGGTGAGGTTGTCGCCCATCACGTTCACGGACTCGGTGAGGTCCTTCCATGTGCCGGAGACGCCCTTGACGTCCGCCTGGCCGCCGAGCCGGCCCTCGGTGCCCACCTCGCGGGCGACCCGTGTCACTTCGTCGGCGAAGGAGGAGAGCTGGTCGACCATCGTGTTGATGGTCTCCTTCAGCTCCAGGATCTCTCCCCGGGCGTCCACGTCGATCTTCTGCGACAGGTCGCCGCGCGCCACCGCCGTCGCGACCTGCGCGATCGAGCGCACCTGGGCGGTGAGGTTGCCGGCCATGAAGTTGACGGAGTCGGTCAGATCCCGCCAGGTGCCGGAGACGCCCTTGACGTCCGCCTGCCCGCCGAGGATCCCCTCGGTGCCCACCTCGCGGGCCACGCGCGTGACCTCGTCGGCGAACGCGGAGAGCTGGTCGACCATCGTGTTGATGGTCTCCTTCAGCTCCAGGATCTCTCCCCGGGCGTCCACGTCGATCTTCTGCGAGAGATCGCCGCGCGCCACCGCCGTCGCCACCTGGGCGATGTCCCGTACCTGGGTGGTGAGGTTGCCGGCCATGGCGTTCACCGAGTCGGTGAGGTCCGCCCACGTGCCCGAGACACCGGGGACCTCGGCCTGTCCGCCGAGCGTTCCCTCGGTGCCCACCTCGCGGGCGACCCGGGTCACCTCGGAGGTGAACAGGGAGAGCTGGTCGACCATTCCGTTGAACACGCCGGCGATCTCGCCGAGCAGGCCGTCGGCGTCGTCGGGGAGCCGCGTGCCGAAGTCGCCGTCCCGTACGGCCGTGAGCCCCGCCAGCAACTGCCGGAGCTCGGGCTCCCCGACGGCGCCCCCCTCGTGCGGCCCCGTGCGCTGAACCGGCCGTGTCTTGCCCGCCGTCACCGTCGTCTCAGCCATGACCACCCTCATCAGCCTGACTCGGCTCCTCCCGCCGACGACGGGTGGAGGCCTGTGGCCCCCCGGCGGAGGGCCATCCCCGTGCTCCGCCGCACGACCGGTCAGGAATAGTTGTCGTGCGACAAAAGACGAGGCAGCCTATCGCGCCCGGTGCCCCCGCGAGAGACCGCGCCCGGCATATCGGACGCATTCGAGGGGTGGCGAGGGACGGGACGCCACGGTGGACGAACCCGCGGCCGCCCCGCGCCCCGGGACCGGGCGCTGATTCGGGACGGTCCTTGCTCGGGGCGCGCCTGCCTGCCCCCCCATGCTGAGTACAGGGCCAGGCCGGAGTGGACGCGCCGGCCGCTCACTCGTCCGGACGCGCCGGGGGCGCGCGGAAGTCCGGCAGCTTTAAGGATGCAGAAGCCGGGGCAAGCCCGTCGTATCGACGTAAAGCCGTACCCGCGATGTGTGACCTTCAGCGCTTCTTTCTGTCCTTGTGGGGGAGTGAGCATGGCTGAGACCGAGCCCGACGGGTCTGTGCCCCTTGCCGCCGAGCTGGGGCGCGGTGGTCCCTCCAGGCCGGGCGAGGCAGTCCGTAGTTCCGGTGTGATCGATCTTCGCCGCATCGGGGCGAACCCGGACTTCTGGTATCCGGTCGCGCTGTCCGGGCGACTGCGCGCCGGTCGCGTGATGGGAACCGTCTTCGCAGGTGAACGCATCGCGCTCTACCGGGGCCGGAGCGGTACCGTCCACGCGCTGGAGGACCGGTGCGCTCACCGCCAGGTGCCGCTGAGCATGGGGGTGGTGGACGGCGAGACACTGCGCTGCTGCTATCACGCCTGGGCCTACCGCGGTGACGGCCGCATCTCGCAGATCCCGTACCTGTCCAAAGGCGACGCCCGCCCGCCGCGCGGGGTGCGCGGCTATCCCGTCCGTGAGGCGTACGGCCTGGTGTTCGTCTTCCCCGGCGACCCGGCCAAGGCCGCTGCTACGGCGCTGCCCGTGCTGCCGGCGTTCGGCTCACGCCAGTACAAGACCATGACCTTCTCCCGGACCGTGCGCTGCCACTACTCCTTCATGCACGAGAACCTCCTCGACATGAACCACCAGTTTCTCCACCGGGGCGTGGTCGGCAAGCTTCGACCCGAGCTGCTGGAGTACCGGACCACGGCGCGGTCGGTGGAAGCCCAGTATCTGTTCACCCACGCCGGGGGGAAGCGAAACCGGGGCGCAGGCCTGCTGGCGGGCGAAGGACTCGGCGGGAGCAACTCCAGCGACGTCATGACCATCCGCACCGAATACCCTTACCAGACCCTCGACTTGGTCCCGGAGAACGCCGCACGCCCGGCCTTCCGCCTCTGGGTCGCCTACGTGCCGAAGGACGCCGAGCAGCGCACTTGCCACGCCTACGGCCTGCTCATGATCGAGAAACCGGGGATTCCGGGCGCGCTTCACCTCGCCTGGCCGTTGATCAGACGCTTCACGGAGAGGGTGTTCGCCGAGGACCGCATGGCCGTCGAGGCCGAACAGCGGGCGTGGGACGAACAGGGTGAGGACCGCAATCACGAGGTGTTCCCGTTGATCCTCGACGTTCGCGAGGTGCTGCGCACCAATGGCGTTCCGCTCGGGCACGGGACCAGCGCCTGCAACCCCGCGTCGGGTGAAGGATGCGCGTCGGCGTCCGGCTGCCGTGCCTCCGAACCGGCCGCCTCTGCCGCAGCGGAGCAATCCGTCGCACTGCCGGACGCCTGAACCACGGGAACGGCGGTCCGACTGCGGCCCCTTGTCCACGGGCCCGCGCTTCCACGCCGCCGGATCGGCCCCGGGTGGCACCGCGGTGCCACCCGGTCGGGGCCCTCCTGGCCGGCGCACCGATCGGCGGTACACCCGAGCACAGCCGACCACGCACGAAAGACGGGAGCCGCCGCCGGAACCGGCTACGCGCTCCGGGTGAGGAGCCAGGTGTCGATGACCTCGGCGACAAGGGCGGCGCCGCGGCTGTTCTGATGGATGTGGTCGGCCGTGAGCACGAGACCCCGGCGCCGCGAAATCGTGTCGAGGCTGCCGCGCAGCAAGGCGCGCCGGACGAGGACGCCGACGCTCGCCGCGGGCGTCGGGTCCCGGTAGGGGATCTGCGCCGGGTCCGCCTTGCGTAGTTCCTCGGTCTGGCGTTCGTGGAGCGGGAGGTAGGCCGCCTTGTTGGTGGTGGCTACCTCGGCGATCATGCGGCTGTACGCCTGTGATGCCCGCGCCGCGGCTCCGTCGAGTTGTTGGCCGAGGACGGGGAGGGACAGCAGGGCGATCGTCGCGTCGGTCTGCGTCCGCAGCCGTTCGACGACGGCTCCCAGGCACTGCTGGAACCAGTCGGCCGACGGGCGCTGGGGGAGCTGTTTGCGCTTCATGGCCCGCTCGACGGGGTAACCGGCGAGGCTCGCTCGGGCGTCGTTGGTCCCGATCAGCACGGTGATCACGTCGGGTCGGTCCGCGACGACGGCATCGAGGCGCTGTGAGAGGTTGTGGGCGAAGTCGCCGTTGACGCCGAAGCGGGCGAGCCGTAGGTCGCCGGGAGGGCGGCGTCGTTGGAGAAGGTCCAGGTAGTCCACGCTGAGTTGCGCTCGGGTGAGGCTGTCGCCGAGGCACGCGACACGGGTCGTCACGGTGCGGGTCGTCACGGTGTTCGCGGGCCGGACGTGCCGGCGTGCTCGGTCGGGAGGGCTTCGGTCCGGGGACGGTGGTCGGTGCCGAGGCCGGCGGTGATGGTCAGGATGGACGCCGGCCCCGCCATGTCGACCGCGTGCCAGGACCCGGCCGGGTTGACGGTGGCCTCGCCCGGCCCGAGCACCACCCGTTCGGGCCCTGCGTCCCCATCGCGGGTGACCGTCACCGACCCGCTGAGGCAGACGACCAGTTCGTCGCCGGCGGGGTGGCGCTCCCAGTGGTCGCCGAGGCCGTCGCCGTCGAAGATCGTCACCAGCCGGCCCTCGGCGCCGTCCGCCGCGACCGCGGCGCTGTAGGCCTGGAGCACCTCCGGATCCCAGGCGAAGCCCTCGACGGGTTGCGCTCTCGATCCCAGCCCGAGGTGCACGGGGGTGGTCCGCAGATCGATGGCATTGGGTTCGTGATCGACGAGTCTCATGCCGACGATCGTCACAGGACAGCCGTGGGGTGGTCTTGAAGGAATGGGAACGAAAGCCGGCGCGAAGGGCTGCTGGCCGGCGCCTACCCAGTACCGAGCAGGACTTCGCCGTGACGCCATGCTGTCGGCGTTCGGCCCGTGAACTCGCTCCAGTCCCGGACGAGATGGGCCTGGTCGGCGTAGCCGGAGACGGTCGCCACATCGGCCCACGGAAGCGGGTCGTGCCTGGTGGCGAGTTCGTGCGCGTGCTCGAAGCGCAACACCCGGGCGAAGGTCTTCGGCGACAGGCCCAACTCACCGTGGAACCGCTCGGTGAGGTACCGGCGGCTCCAGCCCAGGTCTGCGGCGAGCCTCCCGACCTGGACGCGGCCCCGCGCGGCCAAGAGCCGGCGCCAGGCCTCGGCGACCTCGGGACGGAACTGGGAGAGGGGGTCGGCGCCGCGGCCGACGGCTCGCAGGAGCAACTCGTCCAGCGCGGCGAACCGTGCGGTCCAAGTCGTCGCCGCGCGAAGCCGGTCGACCAGCTCGGCGCCGAGCGCTCCGAGAAGTACGTCGAACGGGACCAGCCGGTGGGCGAGTTCAGCGGCGGGCATGCCGTAGACGGCCCGGGCACCGAGCGGTGTCAGCGACACCTGCACGCCCTTCTGGCGTCCGTCGTGGTGGATCGCGACGGACCGGCGCATCAGACCCCCGGCCACGCTGTCGAACCGGGTGACCGGAGACCCGTCGTCGACGCCCGCCGCCACCTCCAAAGGGCCGGACAGACTGACCACCGCAGTGAGCACGCGGCCCGGCGGACCGCAATGCACCCCCGCCGGGAACCCACGAAGATCGAAACCGACGTACGAGCCGACGTACCGCCGTAAGGCGGGCGCCGGACGTGCACAGATTTTCGTGGCCGTATGGTCTTCCACCCTCGCAGTGTACGAACCGGCCGTCGGCACAAAGGAAGAGGCATCGGCGCCAGGCAGCGACCGCGCCCGGTGTCCAGCCCAGGGTGCGTATCCCCGCACCAGGCAGAGCCGCGCGACGGGCAGCACGTTCCGGGCTGCGGTGGGTGCGGGGTTTGAACCGAGTCGATCGCCGGCCGAGTACCTCTTCTGCGTTGTCGGGTGGCGGGAGTCCGGGTAGTGCGTCGGCTGCGCGTTGGACGTCGGCCGTCTTCCGGCCGGTCACGGTCAGATCCGGAAAGGGGCCCGATCCACAAAATCCCCGGCAGAGTTGGGCGGTGGTGGAGATGCACCGAGCCTCGTCACGGGGCCTCGAAATGGGTTACTGCTAACGCCTTGTCCACTCGGGCCGCGGCCAAGTCGTCGTGACGGATCACGAAACTCGTGTAGTACTCATCGTAGATGCGGGCCTCACTGACGAGCGATATCCATTCGCTCGTCAGCCGGTGCTTCTCCGTCTCCAGGTGGGAAGGCCATTTCGCGATCGGGATGGCCGGGATCTCGCCTGCCTTCTCGCGTCCCGCGAGGTTCTGCTCCGCAATGCTGTTGATCACCTCGTCATCGGCGTAACCGCCGATGGTGATGCCGGCGGCAGACGGCCAGAGGCGGTGTGCCAGATCCCGAAGTCCGGCCAGGTGCGGGAGGTCACGCTCCATGTAGCGGAACAACTGCTGCTGGAAGGGTGACATATCCTCCCACTCGAGATCCTCCCAGAACTCGTGCCAGTCCTCGTCGCCCTCTTGGAGCCAAAGGGGCAGTTCGGCCCTGAGTTCGGCACTGACGTCGAGTTGCCTGCGGACACACTTGGAGCTGGGGGCGTCCGCGACAGCGGTTTCAATGCCGTCCGGTACGTACACGACTCGCGCGTACCTCCCAGAACTGTCCTCGTGGTCCATCTCCTGGCTCGCGAAGAAGAGCAGCGTCCCGTCCACCGGCAGATCGAATCCGTCGACTCTCGGCAGCGCCCCACAATCGACGGAAAGGAGCAACGGCAACGGAGTTTCCTCGGCGGACGGCCACTTCATGCCCACCGGCAGCCGGGGCAACCCACCGAACTGCCCGACCGGAGAACCACCCCCCGCGGACAATCCGATCGATAAACGAAGATGCTGGCTGAATCCGCTGATCTCGTCGCCCGGGATGCCCAACTCAAGTGCTGCCCGACGAAACTCACCCTGGTGATCCATGCCCGAGAAGGTAGACCCTATCCAACCCGCCTGCTTCATCAGGGGGTTGGTAAGCATGGGCGGTTCGCGGTGGAGCGAGCGGTCCGTCACCTTGGGGCATCCCGGCAGATCCCCTCCAGGAAGCCGCGCAGCTCCAAGGCGAGGGTGCGTATGTCCTCTCGGCGTGTGAACAGTTCTGACTTCGAAGTGCTGCTCGGCGCCTGGCTATGGGAGGGTGCGGTCCTGTCAGCTGGACATGGGATGGGCGTCGCCCCTTACGGGGTCAGCCGCTTGGAGGCAATTCTCCGGCTCGAACCGCGGTGGTGCAGATTGGCGCGCTGCACGTCGCCGTCGTAGTGCGCCAGAACCCTGGCGTCCATGACCCGGCGCCACAGCGGGGTCACCCAGGCCAGGACAATCATGGAGGCGTATCCGGAGGGGAGTTGGGGTGCTTCGTCGAAGTGGCGCAGGGTCTGGTAGCGGCGCAGGGGGTTGGCGTGGTGGTCGGAGTGGCGCTGGAGCTGGTACAGGAAGATGTTGCTGGTGGTGTTGTTGCTGTTCCAGCTGTGGCGTGGGGCGACCCGCTCGTAGCGTCCGTCCGGGCGTCGCTCGCGCAACAGGCCGTAGTGCTCCAGGTAGTTGACCGTCTCCAGCAGCAGGACGCCGCATGCCGCCTGGACGACCAGGTAGGGCAGGACCACGGTGCCGAAGGCGGCGGCAAGGGTCGCGAACATCAGCACGGTCAGTGCCCACGCGGTCAGTACGTCGTTGCGGTGTGACCAGACGCGGTGCCGGCGGCGGTCTAGGCGGCGGGTCTCCAGGCGCCAGGCCGACCGCACGCTGCCCGCGACGGTGCGGGGCAGGAACGCCCACAGGCTCTCACCGAGCCGCGAGCTCGCGGGGTCCTCGGGGGTCGCGACCCGGATGTGATGGCCGTGATTGTGCTCGACGTAGAAGTGGCCGTAGGCGGACTGCGCGAGCGCGAGGCGGGCGAGCCGGCGTTCCACGGTCTCCCGTTTGTGCCCGAGTTCATGGGCGGTGTTGATGGCGACACCGGCGACGACGCCCACCGTGGCGGCCAAGCCCAGGGCGTCGGCGACGCTCATGCCGTCGGACCACAGCATGCATGCGTACACGAGTCCGGCGTACTGCAGGGGCAGGTAGAGGTAGGTGCACCAGCGGTAGTAGCGGTCCTGCTCCAGCATGCCGATGGCCTCGTCCGGGGGGTTCTCCTGGTCCGGGCCGATCAGTGCGTCGAGCAGCGGGATGATGACGAAGGCGAAGAACGGTCCCCACCACCACAGCACCTGCCAGTCGCTCACCGCGACCAGCGCCGCTGCCTGGAACGGCAGGGTGGGGACCGCCAGGCCGAGCAGCCACGCGTAGCGCTTGCGGTCGCGCCAGGGCGTGTCGGCGGGGGACGCGGGTGGCGTCGTCGAGGGCGCTGTCATCGGGGTGTGCTCCTTGCGGGCGGTCGACTGCGACGGGGCAGAGCGTCTCAGCGGCCCGGAGCACTGACAATCGGGGACGCCTTGTCAATGTTTTGACGGAGCATCAGGTGTGGTCGGTCGGGCCAGTACGGCCGTGGCTGCCGCGGTGATGACCTCGGCCGACTCGCGCAGCGAGTGCTCGGGTGGTGGGAGCACGATGTGCGACAGGGTGAGGCGCACGATGACATCGGCTGCCTGGTCCGTTCGTACGGTGTCGAACTGCCGGTAGTGAGTCTGGCACCACGAGCGCACCAGGTGCCGGGCTCCGGTGACCACCGGTTCCGAGCGCGCGGTGAGGTAGGGCAGCAGGGAGTCGGTGCCGTTGCGCGCCGCCTTGATCACTGAGGCGACGAGCACGTTCTCCTGGGCCTCCCGCAGCGCGTACAGGATTGCCGCGGCGAGTGCGTCTGTGGCGGTGGACGCGGGCTGTCGCAGCGCGTGGTCCACACCGGTGAGGAAGCGCTCCGCCTCGCGGTGCACCAGCGCCCGGCTCAGGCCACCGCGGCTGCCGAACTCCTTGTAGACGGTCGGCCGTGACACCTCGGCGCGGGCCGCCACCTGCGACAGGCTGACGCAGTCCCAGCCCTTCTCCGCCGCCATCGTGCGCGCCGCGTCCAGTACGTCGTCCCGCATCTGCCGTCGCCATGCCTCGCGGGGTGGCAGAGGGGAGGCGCGGTCCGCGGTTACGGCGGTGAAGGGCTCGTCTTCCACGATCTCTCCTCGTATCGGTAGCGTCGGCAGGATGCGATGATGCGGCCCCGCAGACGCTCTGACGAAACGTCAGAACATTGACACCGGGTTGCCCTGGGTGCCGCCCGGCCGGTGTGGCACGCTGACCGCCGACGGGCATCCCCCCATCCCCGCCGCGCTGGTCCGCCCCGTACCGCCGTTCGCCACCCTGCCGACGGCGGTACGGGGCACCGGAGTCGGGAGCCGCGGTTATACGCCCCCGGCCGTCACGGATCGCCCGGCAGGTCGTCGCGGCCGCCGTACAGGGCGGCGGCACCGCGCCCGACACTCCACCCCAGGCAAACCGTCCGTAGAAGACACCGCCCGAGGTCGAGCTCGCC
The DNA here is from genome assembly GCF_040299205.1 of Streptomyces sp. NPDC000983. Lineage (NCBI taxonomy): Bacteria > Bacillati > Actinomycetota > Actinomycetes > Kitasatosporales > Streptomycetaceae > Streptomyces > Streptomyces sp. NPDC000983. The sequence goes on from NZ_JBEPBM010000033.1 coordinate 39,287, forward strand.
ATCGCCCCATGGGTTGGCTGGTACTGCCACCGCCAGAGTTTCCATCAAAGCCAGGTCGGTCCGGAGCGACCGTCCTTGCATCCTCCAGCGGACGTGGCCCGAGGGCGGCCTGCTGCTGCGGGCTCTGGCGTCGACTTGAGACGGTGCACTACTGACAAATTTCCTTGCACGAATGACAAAGTCCGAAGCCCACGACGACCCTAAGGTCCAGGAAAGCCGGAGGGCGGGGACCCCGACCTGGCCGGCAGTTGGGGATCGTTGAGAGGACTGAGAATGTTCCTGCGCACTCGTAAGGGCGCCACATCACTTGTTGTTGGCGGGCTGGTGGCTGCTTCGCTGGGAGGGGCCGTCGCTGCTGCGCCCGCTGCCGCAGCTGCGGCATACCCGTGGTGCACCTCGTCCGCCTGGACACAGAGTGCGGACACCACCTGGACCACCCGGCCGTCGACCAGCAACACCAACATCACATGCGTCATGGCCCAGGGAAGCACCGGCGCGGGTGTCACCTCCCTGCAGAAGGCACTGCGGCACTGTTACGGCAGGAACATCGCGATTGACGGGGTTTTCGGGGCCGCCACGAAGGCGGCACTCGAATACGCGCAGGGCAGGGCCGGCGTGAGCCAGGACGGCGAGTACGGTCCCGTGACACGCAACGCAATGCTCTGGGGCCGGTACAGCATCGAGACGGGCGACAAGGTCCGTTGCGCGTGAAGCGAGAGGGTGCCCAAGCGGGCGGTTCGTGAGTCTGTGAGGGGTCCTGGTGTCCCCCCCCATGCTGCGGACGAGGCCGGAACGCGCCAGGGCGGTGCCAACGGTCTGCTGAATCGGTGCGGTGAGTGAACGCGGGCCGCACCAGGGCGACTCGATGGACGAACAACGGAGCATGATCGACCGGCGCTTGCGGCCTGGAAGAGCCGGCGTCATTCCGCCTGCGGCCACGGGAGGCCGTTACGCGATGTGGGAGATCGTGACCTCGGTCTTTGACCAGTCCCGGACCGGCTGCCCAATGGCTCTCCTGACGAACGATCTGCCGACGAAGAGGGCGACGTACCACGACTTCGCCGCCATCGGTGCGACGGTGTCTGCCAGCAGATCCATGAACTCCTGCGCTGCCAGGTACGGGAGAGCAACCGCCGATCAGAGCACCGACCCTGGCCGTGCCGGACGCCCAGAGTGTCCTGCGCCGCAGAGGCCCCCTGCTACCACGGCCGGTCCGGGCCCCTTCCTCTATAGATAGGAACGCTCCAGCATGCGTACTACCCACCGCCTTCGCGGTCTGCTCGCCGCGCTCGCCGTCGTGATCGGCGGTCTGAGCGGCGTCGTACTCGCCGGCGAGCCCGCTGCGGCTGCTGCGAGCACGCCGTGCAGCGACACCACGATCAGGACGCGCATCGCCAACACTTTGATCATTGTCCCCAGGATCCGGGCCGGGGTCTCGATCTGCTACGTACAACAGGGCATGAGCGGCGACTATGTCTACGCACTGCAGGTCAACATCCTCGTCTGTTACTCAGGGACGCCCGCCGCGACCTATATCAGGAACAGCGGTGGCGCTGACGGCGTCTACGGCGCCGGCACCCGAGACGCCTTCAAGTGGATCCAGAAGAACGTGTGGGGCCTGACCGGGAGCAACGTCGACGGCGTCTACGGCCCCTACGCCCGCGACCACATGCTCTTTGCGCTGTGGTACCACACGAACCTCACCCCCACCTCCACCACGGGAGGTTGCTCCAGATACACGGGGTGATGCGCTCCCGCCACGCAGCCGAAGTGCCTCCTCATTCATGACGTGTGCCTCGGTCGCCCGTACCACTGCCGCCTGCCCGAGGCCACGACCGGCCGGCTCGCCCGCCGGCTCACCGCCCGCCTGCACGGGCGCACCGCCGTTCCGCACAGAGTGGCCCGCTGCCCGGTCACTCTGCGCCACCACCTGGGCTTCGCTGTGCACCGGTCTTCACCCGCCTCGGGGGTTGGACCGCGAGCTCTCGGATCACTTGGGGCGCGAGCCCGGCGAGCGGGCCGAGGGCGTCCGTGACAGTCACCGTAACGGGCACCAAGACGGTGACCATCGAGTCGGGACCGGTCGAGACCGTGCCATCGCGGGACAGGTCCGGATGGATCGAGCCTCAACTGGTCAAGAAGCAACAGCGGCGTCTGGGCCCCGTGGACGAGCTGATGCTCTCCTGGTCCGCGACGGGCCTTACCTGCAAGAAAGAGGCGCAGTTGCTGTCACTGTCACCGGGTGCCTTCCGGAGAGAAGTGCGGATACTGCTCCTGGCGAACACGGCTGTGAGCGCCGGTCGCCTCGTGATTTCGGTGGATGCGCGCAACACTTCTCGCACAGGCCCCGGATGAGGGCAGACCGCGAGGAGAACCGTGTCACTCAAGCGAGGGGCCAGTGCATGACGTGCGCCTTCGTGGCGAACGCGGACCACGTCGGCGCGAGGAACGTCCTCAACAGGGCCAGGCCGACCCGCTGTGAGGTGGCCCAGCCACCGGCACAGGAGGCCGACGCGTTCACCCGCGGGTAGAGTCACCAGATCCTGGAAGGAATCAACGAGATCATGCGCGTCATCGTGGCCCGAGGTCTGACGGAGGCGTTCGGTTGACTTCCTCCCCCTCCTGATGGAGGGGGATTCCTACGGCTCGCGCTGTAGGGGTTTCTGCTTCGTCGCCGACTGCCCGCCCGGACTACTCCGTTGAGGTCTTACACCGGCTCCACAGACAGACGCCGTCAGCCCGACGGCCAGAATGTTCTTCGCCGCGTTCACGTCCCGGTCATGGGTGGTCCCGCAGCCGTCGCACGTCCATGTGCGGATGTTCAGCGGCATCCTGCCCCGCAGGGCGCCGCAGGCGGAGCACAGCCGGGAGGAGGGAAACCAGCGGTCGACCGCGATCACTTCACGGCCGTACCAGGAGGCCTTGTACTCCAGCAGGCTCCGGAAATCGGCCCACGCCGCATCGCTGATGGCACGGGCCAGTCTTCTGTTCTTCACCATGTTCCGGACGGTGAGGTCCTCGATCACGATCGTTTGGTTCTCACGAACGAGCCGAGTGGTGAGCTGGTGCAGGTAATCACGCCTGCGGTCGGCAATGCGGGCATAGATCCTGGCAACCTTACGGCGTGCCTTCGCGCGGTTCGCTCCGTCACCCTTCGCCTTACGGGCCAGCTCCCGCTGAGCCCTTGCCAGGCGGGTGCGGTCACGGCGCTCGTGCCGGGGGTTGGAGACCTTCTCCCCGGTCGAGAGCGTCAGCAGGTGCTCCAGCCCGACGTCGACACCAACGGCCGCATCCGTGGCCGGGAGCGGCTGGACGGAAGGGTCCTCGCACAGCAGGGACACGTACCACCGGCCGGTCGCGTCCTGCGACACGGTCACCGTGGACGGGGACGCACCCTTTGGAAGCGGACGGGTCCAGACGATGTCGAGCGGCTCATCCATCTTCGCGAGGGTCAGTGTGCCGTCCCGGAACCGGAACGCGCTGCTGGTGTACTCCGCCGACTTCCTGGACTTCTTCCGAGACTTGAAGCGCGGGTACTTCGCGCGCTTGGCGAAGAAGTTCGCGAACGCCGTCTGGAGGTGCCGCAGAGCCTGCTGGAGCGGGACGCAGGAGACGTCGTTGAGGTAGGCGAGCTCTTCGGTCTTCTTCCAGGCGGTCAGCATCGCCGACGTCTGGTTGTAGTTCACCCGCTCCTGCCGCGCCCACGCCTCCGTGCGCGCCGCAAGAGCCAGGTTGTAGACCTTCCGCACACAACCGAACGTGCGCGACAACTCTGCCGCCTGCGCATCGGTCGGATAGAAGCGGTACTTGAACGCCCGCTTCACATGGGTGGCCTTTATGGTTCACACGCTAACCCAACCGTTTGTGACAGCGCAGGCAGTTGGGGGAGATCGCCAGTCTGCCCTGGCGGCGAACCGGCCTCCCCTGCCCTGCTCCGCAGGAGCTTCGCTTCCTCCCCGGCTGAAGCCAGGGGTATCCACGAAGGAGAGACTCGATGACCGACGTCCTGTTCCGTACGACCGGCCGGGCGGGGCACATCATCCTGAACCGGCCCAAGGTCCTGAACTCCCTCACGCACGACATGGTGCTTCGCGTCGACAAGGCGCTCACGGACTGGGAGCACGACCCGGCCGTCGAGACCGTCGTCATCACCGGCGCGGGAGAGCGCGGGCTGTGCGCCGGCGGTGACATCCGTGCCATCCACGACGACGCCCGCGACGGCGACGGCACCGCGTCCGCGGCGTTCTGGCGCGACGAGTACCGCCTCAACGCCCGTATCGCCCATTACCCCAAGCCGTACGTCGCCGTGATGGACGGCATCGTGATGGGCGGGGGCGTCGGTGTCTCCGCGCACGGCAGCGTCCGGATCGTCACCGAGCGGTCCCAGGTCGCGATGCCCGAGACGGGAATCGGGTTCGTCCCGGACGTCGGCGGCACCTACCTCCTCGCGCTCGCCCCCGGCGAACTGGGCACCTTCGTCGCGCTGACCGGCGCGCCGATCGGGGCCTCGGACGCCCTGCTGTGCGGGCTCGCCGACCACTACGTGCCCTCGGACCGGCTCGGCTCCTTCGTCGACGACCTCGCCCACCTGCCCGCACGCGAGGCCGTCGCCCGCCATGTGAGGCCTGAGCCCGAGGGCGAGCTGGCCGGGCGCAGGGAATGGATCGACGCCTGCTTCTCGGCCGGCACCGTCGAGGAGATCGTGCGGCGGCTCCTCGCCCACGGCGACCCGGCCGCCAAGGAGGCTGCCGAGACCGTACTCGCCAAGTCGCCGACCTCTCTGAAGGTCACCCTCGCGGCCCTGCGCCGCGCCCGGCGGCTCGGCCCGCTGGAGCGGGTCCTGGACCAGGAGTACCGTGTTTCCTGCGCCGCCCTGACCACACCTGACCTGGTGGAGGGGATCCGCGCCCAGGTCATCGACAAGGACCGCGCTCCGCGCTGGTCGCCGGGGGCGCTCGAGGAGGTCACCGACGAGGACGTCGAGCGGTTCTTCACCCCTCTCGGCGAGCGTGAACTCGGGCTCGCACCCGGATCCGGCGGGTGCGAGGAGGTGGCCTGGTGAGGCGTTCGTCCTCGGCGAGAGCCTCAGCCTGTCGCACCAGGTCCTGTACGACGTCGCCTGCACGGCGCCCGGTCAGTGCTGGACGTTGAGCGTCAACTGCCCCGGGCCCGTTCCGGCCAGCCCGGCCAACCGGGCACTACCGGCCGGGGTTCGCCGCCTCCCTGGTGGCGAAGGACCTGGGACCGGGCGCCAACGCGCTGCGCGAGGCCCGCAGGCCAACGGAACTGGGCCTGCGGGCGGCCGAGTTCTACGCCGACTTCGCTGCGAGCGTCGGTGACAAGCAGGACTTCTCCGGCATCGTGCGAACCATCGGGGACCGGCGTGGGGAGCGGGCATGAGCGCGGACACGGAGCGGACCTATGAGACCGTCCTCGTCGCACGCAAGGCCCTGCTCGCCCTCCACCGTCCGAAAGTTCTCGACGAGCTGGCCATGCTGTGCGACGAGAGGCGGCGGGGGCAGGGGGATTCCGTTCAGTCGGGCAGGACACCCCGGATCCGTGAGAGTGCGAAGACGCGGTCGTCCTCACGCAGATGGCACCAGGCGTACAGGTAGGGCGGATCGAGGTCGAGTTCGCTGATGGTGCGGACGGTGCGCCTGCCCGACGCGGCGACGTAGTCGATGGTGACGGCGTGGTTCTCAGTGATGGCGTGGGTGAGTTGACGTACGTCGGCGAGGGAGAGCAGGCTCGCGTGCCCTGCGACGAGTTCCTCGGCGTGTGTCATCGAGCCGGCGTGCAGCGCTGTCGACGGCGTTGCGCGCAGCGCGGCGGCCAGTCGGCCCGCGTCACCAGGGGGCGGGGGCGCTTTCGTGTCCGCCCGGGAGTGGTGTCGGCGCGACGGGGCGCGGGGCGGCGGCACGGAGCTGGCAACGCGGCGGAGGGCGCTCCGTTCGATGCGCAGGGTTCCGTCGGTGTCCTCGGCGCCGGGGAAGTAGCCCGCGTCCCGGAGTGCGGCGAGCGTTTTGTCGAGGGGGGCCGGGCTGATCAGTACGGTCGGTGCCAGTCGGCGCAGTGCGAGGCTGGTGAGTTTGCGGTGCGCCATCACTTCGGTGAGCAGCGCGGGTTCCGCACTGTGAAGGACGGATGCCGCCGACGTGACGCGGACGCGGCCGTGTCCGCGTGCGGTGTCGTGGATGAGGTAGGTCAAGGGCTGGGGAAGGTCCCCGACGGCGACCGAGGCGAGGTCGGACGTGATGCCCTCGGCGCCGCGACCGGCGTCCAGCGCGCGCCGGACGGTGGCCGGAGCGAACCGCCACAGGCTCGCCGTGCCGCCGCTCTCCCGGTCCGCGACGGAGTCGAGGAGCGTGGCGAGCGAAGCGGACGGTGTACCGGTGACGACGGCGGTGAGATCGGCGCCGAAGCGGGCTGTTCGAGTGGCCGTCGGCAGCAGGTCGAGGCAGGCGGTGAGAAGGGCCTGGTCGTTGTCGTCCCGCACGGCGGCACCGATGGGGGAGAGGGCGCCGCGGGCGATCACTCCGAGTAGTTCCGCCTCCCGGACCATAGTGGCGAAGGGGGTCGTGTCCTGGGGGAGCGGGTGGGCCTGTGGCCGGTACCAGGTCACCAGCTGTCCCAGCGCGGTGGGCTCGTTCGCCGCTTGGCCGGCTGGGAGCCGTGCACAGGCGGTCAGGAGCGCGTCGCGTGCCTGTACACATCCCGTGCAGGGTGGCGATCCGGCCAGCGCGGGGCGGGTTCTGCCGTCCTCGTCGCGATCCTGTGACGGGGCGAGGGGCAGAGTCCGCCACGCCCGCAGCAGTGCGGTGAGCTGCTCGGCCGGTTCGTTCTGCGCCCAGGCGTCGTAGGCGCTGGACGCCACGACGTCGCTGCCGTCACGGGCCAGCAGTCCGGCGGCGTACGCCGTCTCCAGGACGAGGCGTACGGCGATGGCGTCGCACTGTGCCGCCTTCGCGATCCGCGACAGTTCACGTGATCCGACCCCGCCGGACTTCAGCAGGGTGGGCGGGTGGGCGGAGCACACCGTGAGTACCGAGGCTGCTTGGGCGGCGAATGCGGTGGCCGCCGCCGTGGCCTCCCCGTTCACCTCCCGTGCGGTCACGGGCACCGTCGGAATCAGAGGTGGTGCAGCCGTGAACGGGGCCCGCCAGTCGGGCCCGCGCAGCGCGAACGCCACCTCTGAAGGCATCCTGGCGGGCCCGTACTGGTAGCGGTCCTGGACGAGTAGTCCGCGTTCCAAGGCCCACCGCGCCCCCCTGTGGGCTGAGTCCGCGTGCAGCGCCGGCGTCAGTTCCGTGTGGTGCCGGGCGCGCTGGTGGAGGAGTTCGCGGGTGGCTTCGGGTGCCGAGTCGAGCACCGCTGTCAGGCGCTTGGGATCGGCGTGATGGGCGAGGAGAGCGGTGAGCCGTTGCTTCTTAGTGGTGCCGGGGGAGGGGACGCCCAAGGCCACCAGCATCTTGCGCAGTTCCTCGGACGTGGCGTCCGCCACCAGTTGGGCGAGCGGAGCGTCCAGCCCCAGAGGGTGGTCCCAGGCGTCCCGCAGTGGCGCGGCCATGCGCAGCTGCTGTGCGTCGTCCGGCCAGACCAGGGCCCGGTTCGCCAACGCTTCGAGCACCGCGTCCAGTTCCCGCTCGCTCTGCGGTCCGGTCGCACCCAGCAGAGCGGCGAGAGTGGTGCGGGGCGCGGGTCCCAGGGCTGCCAGTGCCTCGGCCACCTGGAGCTGCGGGCGGGTGAGGCCGGCCACGGCCGAGTACACCGCCCCCGGTCGTTGCAGCCGGTCCGCCAGTTCGCCGAACGAACGCGGCTGCGGGGGATGCAGGGCATCCGAACGGGCCGTGAGTACGTGTTCGAGTGCAGCGAGGTCCAGACCGCTCAGCCATGTGGCCAGAGTCGATCCGTTGTGCTTGCCGATGAGGGCACCTCGGTTCAGTACGTGGGGCATGGGCCGTTCCAGGATGCCCGACCGTGGCAGCCGTCAGTGGCTCAATGCGGCAGAGACGCGCATTGGACAACGCCCGCCACCCGGGAGTGCGACGACGCGTGTGTTTCAGCTTGGCTGGAGGACGACGGCGTAGGAGCCCGGGCCAATGAGGGCGTGGGCCGGGAGTCGTCGAACGAGGGGACCAGGCCCAGGGCTGTCCCCGCTTCGGGGTCGAAGTCGATGTCGGTGAGGATGCCGACCTTGGAAACCGCCGTGCCCGAATACGTCATGACAATTGGCCGGGTGTGGTTCGCTGCCGGGGTGACTCAGGACTTGGAGATCGTCGCGTTTGAATCTGCCGATGCGTTCGAGGCATGGCTCGGTGAGCATCACGCCGTCTCGCCGGGCATCTGGCTCAAGCTGCGGAAGAAGGGCCCCGGAATCGTCGCGCTGGACTACGCTCAAGCGCTCGACGTGGCGCTCTGCTACGGCTGGATCGACGGCCAGAAGCAGAAGTTTGACGACCAGTGGTGGCTCCAGCGGTTCACCCCGCGCAAGTCCCGCAGCAAATGGTCCAAGATCAACCGGGACAAGGTGGCCGCCCTGGCCGCGCAGGGCCGGATGCGTCCGCCGGGGCAGGCCGAGGTCGACCGCGCCAAGGCGGACGGCCGCTGGGAGGCGGCCTACGACAGCGCGAAGAACGCCACGGTGCCGGACGACCTCGCGGAGGCCCTGACCGCCAACTCGGCCGCGGCGGAGTTCTTCGAGACGCTGGACCGGCAGAACCGCTACGCGATCCTGTACCGCATCCAGGACGCCAAGAAGGCCGAGACCCGGGCGCGCCGGATCGAGAAGTACGTGGAGATGCTGGCGAAGGGCGAGAAGCTGCACCCGTAGCCATGCAAAGGGGGGCATGGCAGTACAGGTAGCGGCCCGGGGTGCGAGGAACCGGCGGAGTGAGGCGAGGGCGGCCGCGTGGAACGGCCCTCGCCGGACCGGCACCAGGCCGGGCGAGGCGCGCTCAGGAGGGGATGACCTTGGGGAAGGCCCTGTCCGTTTGGACGTAGTACTTACGCACCAGCGGGCCGAGGTCATTCTCCGCGTCGCCGAGGACCATGGCCTTGATGACCTGAACGCTTTTCTGGTCGTCGAACTTCTGCACCCTTGCCGCGGTGCCACCGAGGACCAATGGCTTCCACTTCGTCTGGGATGCCGCCATGGGGCTGACGTCCGGGTCGAAGCCCAGGAAGTAGCGACGACCAGATGGCTCCTGACCGACGGCCAAGAAGACGATCACATGGAAACCGGTGTTGCGCTCGTTGTTGAATTTGCTCTCACTCCCGCCGACGTGCCCGGTCGAACCGCTGATGGTCTGAATCGCCGGTGTGGTCTGGTCGTCGGCCTGAATCCGCAGGGATGGGCGGCGACGCGCTTTCACATGAGACAGGGCCAGTGTCTGCGACGCGGCCGCGCTGAGGAGTCTCAGTTGGGGTGACGGTCCCGGCTGATTGGGCTTCGGGCCATGAGCGGACCGGTGTTGGTGATCGAGTTGGCGGGGGCTGTCCCCCGCGTGGTGATCGAGTGGCTCCGCGAGTTTTCGCTCGAACGCTTCGGTGTAGCGGGTGGAGGGAGGCGGGGTGGCCGCTGGTGGCCTGCGTGAGTCCACTGTGCGATGGCGGTGGGCCTTCTGCGGCTCGCGGCCGCAGTCACGGTCCCGACGCTATTGAGGGGTAAGTTCAAGCAGCAGTCCGCTCAGGTCCGCCGGCATAGTGATCATGCAGTCGTGCCCGGTCGGCAGTTCCCGTATCCGTGCCGGGGAGCCGTTGGGCTGTGTTGCGGGGACGGGCCGCCGCACGATGCCTTCCGGTTCCGCGCCGACGCAGTGGATGTGTGTGCGCGGAACCGCGTCCACGGCGGGGTTGTCCAGCCGAACCGGTTGCTGCAGGCAGCGCACTGGGTGGTCGGAGAGCGTGGCGCGCAGCCATGCGATGTCGGCAGGGTCGGTGACCCCGAACAGGCCGAGGGGCGGAGGCATCTCGGGCAGAGGGGGGATGCGCCATGCGTTGTCGGACTTGGCAGCCAGGTCGATCAGGTTCTGGGTCATGGGCTGCGCGTCGACGGCGGTCTCGCCGTGCTCCGGGACCATCGCGTCGAGGTACACCAGGTGCGCGATCCGTTCCGGTATCTCGTTGGCCACGGACGAGACGACCAGCCCCGCGTAGCTGTGACCCACGAGCACCACCTCGGTCAGGTCCTCTTCGTGGATCAGCTTCACGACATCCGCGACGTGCGTGTCGAGCCCCACCTCGGGACCGAGCAGGTGTGTCTTGTCGCCGTAGCCGGTCAGCGAGGGTGCGAACACGCGCCGTCCGGCCGACTCCAGCAGCGGGACCACCCGCTCCCAGCACCGGCCGCTGTGCCAGGCACCGTGTACCAGCAGAAAAGTTGACATGAGGGGAAGGTTCCTTGTCTTCGGGGCGTGGATGAGCGGGATCGTTACGGTTCCTGTTCGTGCCTCGGTACTCTTCGGGAACCGAGATCATCGTGCTGCACCTGCCGCACGCCGATCAATAAGGCACATTTCGGTGCCCCGGTTCTCTGGAGGTAACCATGAGCGGCACAGCGGGCGGCGAGTCGCGGTCGGCACGGCCGGAGGACCCGTGCCAGGCCCGTGAGGTCCTGGGCATCGTCGGCGACAAGTGGTCGCTGCTGATCGTGCGCAACCTCAGCCAGGGGCCGCGTCGCTTCACCGAACTCAAGCGGGCCGTCGACGGGATCAGCCAGCGCATGCTCACCGTCACCCTGCGTGGCCTGGAACGCGACGGGATTCTTACGCGGACCGTCCGCAACGTCATGCCGCCGCACGTCAGTTACCAACTCACTCCGATGGGCAGGACCCTCCGCGAAGCCGCCGCTCCCCTGTTGGAGTGGAGCATCACGCACCTGGCGCACATCGACGCAGCCCGCGCCGTGTACGACGCTCGTGCCGACACCCCGCCCGCCTGAACCCGCCCGGCTGCACTCAGTCATCGGCAGGTGCGGCTCCATGAGCTTGGCCTGGCTCGGCCTGGTGAGGCCGGAACGGGCCGCCACGGCGGAGACAGGTAGTGCGGCGTGGCGGTGTGGGGCGAGCAGTCGGCAGGCCGCGTCGAGCCGCTCGCCGATGAGTCACTGCTCAAGACAAATACCCGCGCGTCCCAGCACGACGTACAACTGCCGCTGCTAAATTCCGCGGCGATGCGTTCGGGTCCGAGGTCGGGATCGGTGAGGTGGCGGCGTGCGTATGCCAGAATCCGGGTTGCCAGGGAACTGTCCGTGGCTTCTCGATCAGCATTTGATGGTTACCTCCTCATCGGGTGCCGCTCGGCGAGCTTGCGCCCAACCGCTTTTGTCAGCCCGGTCACTGCAGTCGCTGCCCTCCTCTCGCCGCGCCCCCACCTCCGACGGAGTCCCGCCTCTCGCAGCCGAACTCGACCGGATGCCGTTCGCGGGGCCTGCCGGGTCCTATCTTTGATTCAAGGCCGCGTACGGCCCGCGCGGACTGTCGGCCCTGGGAGGCAAGTTCTGTGCAGGGGCGCACGGGGCTAATTCTTGTCTGGGAATACGGCCCGTCGGAAGTGTCCGAGGAGTAGGCTGAAATCACCGAGGATAATTCGTACACAGGTTTCCAGGCTCGTGTCGTTTTCGGCGATCGAATACGCCGGGCCGGTCATGACCGGCCCGGGGGCAGGGTTCGCATCATGACTGCGACCATTTCCCTCCCGACGACAGCCGAAGCCGCAGACCGTGCGTTCTCCTCGTCCTCTCTGCGTCTGTCGCTCGCTCCGGCCGACCCCGCACCGGCTCTGCTGGACGGTGCGTGGTGGCCTCGCTCCCGCGATCTCATGCTCGAACTCCCTTCCCTCACAGCCGTATTGGACCGGTTGTGGGGGCGGATCACTCGGGTCGTGGTGAATCCCACCCACTGGCCGGTCGTTCCGCGCGAGGTGCCCGTCGCCGGGCATGTGGTGAAGGTGGGCTGGTTCCTGGCCGAGCAGGACCCGCACGAACTGCTGTTGCTCTCGTACCGTATGGGGCGCTGGAACCTCTTGGTGGTCCCGCCGCGGACGACTCCCGCCTCGGCCGCCTGGCTGATGGCCGCCGCGAGCGACCCACTGGGCACCTCCACCGCGAGCCGGTTGATGCACGAGGCAGCGCGCCTGCGGGCTGTGCCCGAGACGGATCGGGCCGGGGAAGCTGTCTGGGACTCCGAAGGAGGACATGCGGCCCGTGATCCGGCCGCACGTCCATGGGGCCCGACCGTGACCGCCGCGATGCCGAACCGGCCGATGCGGAGGTGAGAACCATGCAGACCTTCGTGGCCGCGGTCGTGATCCTCGCGATGATCACTTTCGGAGTGCTCCTCATCCACCAGCTCAACATTCAGCACAGCACGCGCATCTCCGCCTACCACTACGGCCGTTCCGGAACACCCGTCCCGGGACCGGACCCATTGACTCCGCGGAAGGCCCGCGGTCGGGCGGGAATGGGTGGCACCGCACGCCACATGCACTTCCTGCGGACGGCCCGAGCCGACCGAACGCACCGAGGAGACCGAACCGACGGCATCGACCCCAGCCCGGAACCCCGGCCCCCGCACCGAACATGACCGGCTCCGGTCTCCCGTGCCTCCGGGCCGGAATGCCAGGCCGGGGACGGCACCGAGCCAAGAAGGCCGGCTGGCACGCCGTACGGAGCAGATCGTCGGTCGGTCGCCCTACTGTCCACCCACGCCCCCGGCCCTCCGAGCAGGCGGCCGACAAGGCAGTCGGGGCCCGGCGGAAACGCCCTGACAGTGCCCGCGGGTGCGGACCTTCTGTCCGATCCCTCAACGCGCATCCCGGATGACCGATCGGCCGCCGGCCACCGCGCTCGCCGACCTTCTTTGCCGTACCTGCATGGACCCATCACCGGGCCCCGCCGCAGCGGCTGCACACGAGTGAAGTGAGCGGACCGGCCCTCGGCGCGGCACCGTCCGACGGGTACTTTGCTCGTCGAATCGAAGAACTCGGCACTGGATCGTGGACGGATCGCCGTCTCCAGTTGACTGCTGGGGTGGGTGGGGCGATGCCCTTCGGTCAGCAGTGTTGGGCCGCCCGCGGCCCTCGACGGTCAGGGGTCTGGAGTCTCGTGGTTCTCCAGGTCGGTGCCGGCCGACGGGGCGGCGGGGCGGGGGAGTTGGGCAAGGAGGATCTCGGCAGCCTGGGCGGCGTTGTCGGCGTGGACGACACGGGCCATGACGGCTCGGGCGGCCTCGGGCGGCGTGGCCGGTGGCACGACCATGAGGGAGAAGTGGTCGTTGTCGCCGCGGGTGATCAGGACGGTGTCGTCGCCGATGGGGAAGGAGTCCAGGTGCACGACGCGGTCGTCTACGACCAGGCGGGTCGGGATGCCGTTCCAGGCGGAGGTGTCCAGGCCGACCCGGGTGATGGGCCCGAGATACCCGGTCAGGGCGGTGATCAGCGGCGGGAGCTCCTGCTCCACGTCACGTGAGCGCGGCCACCAGGCGCCGTCGAGGAGGTTCTGCCGGGACCCCGTCGTCTCCAGCCGGAGCAGCGCCGTACCCGGTCCTGCGGCCCGATGGACCTCGTCCGGCAGGAGGCGCGGGGGCGCGGGGACCTGGTGGCGTGAGATGCCTACGTCGTTCATGTCGGTCCGCCCGTCCACGGGTGGTGCCGTTGCCGCCCGGACCGGTGCCTCGGCGGACGCCGGGCCGGCGGGCGGGGCGACGGCCCCGTTCCTTCACGGTACTCCGGCGGGCTGCACGGACGCGCCGCACCCCGCGAAACCGATGGACACGGGGGCCTCGGACGTACCGTGGAGGTACGGAGTCATGCCCGGCCGCCGTGCCGGACGTTCGCGGGCGCAACTGCTGGGAAAGGACGGTGCCGCCTTGGACCGCAATGAGCCGGATGCCGAAGCCGTGCCCCAGGCGGGGTACGCCGAGGTCCGTATCGTCGCCGCCACCCCGGACGCCGCCCGGATGGTGGCTGACGTCCTTCGCCGCTGTTTCGCCGGCGGTGAGCAGCGCAGCTATCCCGCCCCGGGCGGCGGGACCCGACTCCACCTCACCGTCGACACCGCTCGAACCGCCGAACCGGCCCGGTCCTGGCTGGCCGCCAGCAGGCCCCCGAGCGGCACCGGGCCCCACACCGAGGAATCCTGACCGGCTTGCGGAGGGCGCCGGGCGCCGTGGCCGTCCCGGCCGCGGTGGAGCGTCCCGCAAGCCGCAGGGTGACGCCGTCGGACCGGCCCGTCAGCACCGGCCCATGGCGTCGCCCGCCGCCCATCGCTCCTGCCCCGCCTGGGCTCAGCCGCCCACATCCCTGCCGGTTCCGCGCACCGAACTCAAGACACCGTTTGTCGACAGGACGGTGCTCTACGGCGTGCTGAAGACCCGCCGTACGGAGGCGGGCTGCTGCGAGGGCGCGTCGACGTGATGCTCGGCTCCACGGTCCCGGTAGGGCCTGGCCCTACCCGTGTCGTTGCGGCACGTTGGTGACGCGGCCGCCCGGTGTGCGGCCAGCCTGCGGTCGGTTGTCGCACCCGGCGGTAGCGCGCGAGTCGGCGAGGCCCGGATGGTCCGGTGGTCAGCGGCAGGCGGCGAGGAGACACGGACGTCGGCGGCAGCGTGGCGGTCGAGGCCGTTGTGCTGGGCTCTTCCGGCGAACATGGCTTTGTTTGCCGGGATCCACAGCAGCAGGCCGGAGAAGTGGTTCGCGGCCAGGAGTGGGTCGTCGATGCGTAACAGCCCCTGGTCGGTCAGGCGCCGGTCGCCGCCAGGGTGGCGAGCGCTCGCTGGAAGACGAGAGGTCAGGGGTGGGGAGCCGTTCGGTCACGGAACTGCGGACAGAGCCGTGAAATCAGCCAATGCAGCTCTTCGTTGCCGGGGTCCGGGGGGTTCGAGGGGCTTACGGGACCGGGGCTCCCGTACGGGAGAAGGGTCTCCGTCAAGCGGTGGTCCGCGGGGCCCGTTCGAGGAGTAGGCTCGACCACACCGAGGATACTTCGCACACCGGCTTTCAGGCTCGTGTCGTTTTCGGCGAACGAATACGCCGGGCCGGTCGTCCGAGGCCCGGGGCAGGGTCCGTGTCATGACCGTGACCGTTCACCACCCGCCGACAGCCGAAGCCGTTGACCGTCTGTCCTCGCCCTCGCCCTCGCTCCGTCTGTCGCTTGCTCCCGTGGGCCCCGCGCCGGCTCTGCTGGACGGTGCCTGGTGGCCCCGCTCCCGCGATCTCGGGACGGAACTCCTCTCTCTGACCGCCGTACTGGACCCGCTGTGGGGGCGGATCACACGCGTGACGGTGAATCCCGTCCACTGGCCGGTCGTTCCGCGCAAGGTGCCCGTTGCGGGACATGTGGTGAAGGTGGGCTGGTTCCGGTCGGAGCAGGACCCGCATGAACTGTTGTTGCTCTCCTACCATGTGGGCCGCTGGAACCTTTTGGTGATCCCACCGCAGACGCCCGCCGCGTCTGCAGCCCGGCTGATGGCCGCGGCGAGCGACCCCCTGGGCACGTCGACCGCGAGCCGGTTGATGGAGGTGGAGGCGCGCCTGCGGGCGGGGGCGGAGACAGACCGGGCCGAGGAGGCGGTCTGGGATTCCGAAGGGGGAAGTGAGGCCGGCGCCCCGACTGCCGGGTCGGGCATCGAGGCCATGACCGCAGCGATGCCGCAGCAGCCGTCGGGGCGGTGAGAACCGTGGAGACCATCCTGACCCTGATCGTGATCATCGCCTTCGGCGCGATCGTCGTCCAACGGTTCAACTCACAGCACGGCGACCGTGTCTCCGCCTTCCAGCACGGCCACCCCAGGACGTCAGTCCCAGGACCGCCACCGTCTGCTCACCGGAAGGCCCATGTCCGGACGCGGGCGACCGGCACGGGCTGTCGGCGTGACGCCGGAGGTGGACGCCTGCGCCTGCCGCGCCGCACCCGTCAGGGAGATGTCAGGGCCCGCTCGCACACGGCGTGCCCATAGGCTGCAGGACCCATCAGAACCGGCCGAAGCAGCCAACGAGGTGCGTGCCCCGGGCTCCCGGGCATGGCACCTCGGTTGACAAGCCGACTGCTTCCACTGTCCCGAGTTGCCTGGCCCCGGTGGCTCCGGTGGCCCTTGGCCCGGCTTCGGTCGGGGCGGAGGTGGCCGGGACCGGGGGACGACGAGTCGTCCGCCACCGCCGTCCGTGCCCGAGCGCGGAACACCGGCAGGTCACGAGGCCCACCGGCCGCGCCCCGAGTCCTGCCGCTTCCACGGGGATTCCCCGGCCGTCCGATGCGTCGGCGCTCCTGCCAACCATCGTGAACGGAACGGTTGTTCGTACGTCACCGTATCCACCCCCTCCGTATCGGCTGCACACCGCGAAGGGCAGGGCTACTCGCCCTGCCGCCCGGAACCGCCGGCGGATCTCGAGAACCGAGGGAACCATGTCCCTGCCCCAGTTGAACGTCTACCGGCACGACCGCACCACCCGCTCGCTCGTCACCTTCGCGGGGGAGATCGACCTGGCCACCGCCCCGCTCGTGCGCGGCGCACTGGCCGGATGCCTGCGCGACGGTGTGCGTACCATCGACG
Source organism: Streptomyces sp. NPDC000983 (assembly GCF_040299205.1). NCBI lineage: Bacteria > Bacillati > Actinomycetota > Actinomycetes > Kitasatosporales > Streptomycetaceae > Streptomyces > Streptomyces sp. NPDC000983. The sequence continues at coordinate 55,834 of NZ_JBEPBM010000033.1, forward strand.
TCGATCTCACGGCGGTCACCTTCTGCGATGCCAGCGGACTGAACGCGTTTCTCACCGCATTCCGGCTCGGTGCCGACAGGGGAACCATCCTCCGACTGCACCATCCGCCTCCGGGCCTGGCCCGCGTCATCGAGATGACTGGCTCCGGCTTCCTCCTCGACGTACACGAGGGCCTGCCGGCCCGACGCCGGGCGGCAGCCGTCGCGGGCGGTTCGCTGTGACCGCCGCGGACCGCCGGGAGCCGCGTCCGGGTCCGGAGGGCACGGCGACTCCCGTACAAGCGTTACGGCTGCGCCGGCTGAACCGCTGGCAGGCAGAGACTCTGCGGGAGGACCTGGCGGATCTGTCCGTGGAGTCGGCACGCACGGGGGCGGGCCGGCGCTACCGTGGCCGGGAGGCCTTTCTACGGCGTCTCACCAGCGCCATCAGGCGGCCAGGATTCGCCCTGCTGATCGCGGAGGGCACGGCCTTCGCCGGGTGCGCCTACGGATTTCCCGTACCGCGCGAAGGGACCTGGTGGAGCGGGTTCCACGGGAGCCTTCCCCCCGGCGTCGAACAGCTCACCGCGTCCGGACACGTCTTCGCGATCATCGAGATCATGGTGCACCCCCACAGCGGCGACGAGGACCTCGCCCGCCGGCTCCAGCGTCGCCTGCTCGGCGACCACTACGCCTCGCTCGGGGCGACGCTGGTCGACCCTGCCGACGGCCAGGCCCGCGATGCCTTCCTGTCGTGGGGTTGGCAGGACATCGGGGCGGTACGTCGGCCATCGGATCCCGCCGCCCGCCAGCCGTCCGCCCCTGTGCTGCTGAGGGCCCTGGTGCTGCCCCTCGGCACCCGCTCAACGTCCCAGCCGAACGGCCTCGCCCATGAGAACCGCACCCAACGCCCCGATTGACGAACGCTGCTCGGCCCGGCCGTGAGGGGGTGAGTGACGAGGCATCCTCCACCGCCGGCCGGAGAGCACCCACCGGACGCCGCTCCTTGACGGGGCGCACACCTGCCGGAGCGCTACGCAGGGACGCGAGGGTGGCGGAGCGGGGCTCCCGCCCGGTGGAGACTTGCCAGGGCCAGACGGTAGGCGGTGAGCAGCCCGGTCTCCACGTAGTCGACGTCCAGTTCCTGGCAGTGGCGTCGCACGAGGTCCCGGGCCCGGCGGAGGTTGGGGCTGGGCATGCTGGGGAACAGATGGTGCTCGATCTGATGATTCAGCCCGCCCAGGGCGATGTCGGTGAACAGGCCGCCGCGCACGTTGCGTGAAGTGAGTACCTGGCGGCGGAGGAAGTCCGGGCGGTCCTTGCCGGACAGTATCGGCATGCCCTTGTGGTTGGGCGCGAAGAGGGAGCCCAGGTAGACGCCGAACAGGGCCTGGTGGACGGCGACGAAGGCGATCGCCATGGTGGGCGGCAGCAGCCAGAGCAGGACGGTCGCATAGACCGCGAAGTGCGCGAACAGCAGAGCGCCGTCGAGTGTTCTGTGCTTGAGCGCGCGATTGCCCAGCGCCCGCACGCTCGACACATGCAGGTTGAAGCCCTCCAGTGTGAGCAGCGGGAAGAACAGGAACGCCTGCCAGCGGCCGATCAGACGGGGGAGTCCCTTGGCGGCCCTGGCCTGGTCCTGGGACCAGACCAGCAGGTCGGGGTCGAGGTCGGGGTCGAGTTCCTCGTGGTTGGGGTTGGCGTGGTGGCGGGTGTGTTTGTCCTGCCACCACCCGTAGCCCATGCCGATACCGGCACCGGCGATCCGTCCGGACACCTCGCTGGCCCGGCGTCGGCGGAACACCTGGCGATGGGCCGCGTCATGGGCGAGCAGGGCGACCTGGCCGAAGACCACGGCCAGGAAGGCCGCGACCGCCAGGGTCCACCAACTGTCCCCGACGAGTGCGACGCCGGCCCAGCCCACGACGTAGAGCCCGGCCACCGTGATGATCCGGAGTGTGTAGTAGCCGGGGCGGCGTGCCAGCAGGCCGGCATCGGCGATCTTTCTCGACAAGCGGGCGAAGTCACTGCCGGGTGGCGTCGACAGGGGGGTGCCGACGGTTGCGTTGCTACTCATGATGATGAAGCTCTCCTCCAAAGGAGGCAGATGGCTCGGGGCTGCTCTTGCGAGCTGCTGAGACCGGGCCGCTGGGAGGAAGGCGCTTCTCCACGGCGGGAAGCGCGTTGCGCGACCGTGGTGAGGTCGACGTCTGCTTCATCGGCCGCAGCCGCGCAGACCTCCTGTTTGAAGGCGGGTTCCCTGCCAGGCAGGTCTCACACTGGGCCAGGGCAAGGCGCCGTGAACGATCCGCACGCTTTCACGCCGCAACGACGTCGACCGGTGGCGCGCGACCTCGGGGCCCGGGCGGTATGTCCTCCGGTCGAGCCGGACTCTTGTCTCCGTGATGAGGACTGCGACGATGATCAGGCCCGTCGCGTCACTGGTGGTCACGGCCCTCCGGACCATGCGGGGGACGTGCGGTGGAAGACGTCCGCCGGCGACTGCGAAGTGGGTCTCGACGTGCCGGCCTGGCAGATGGACATGGTCGTCCGGCCTCACCGGACCGGTTCCCGGTACGGCGGTGAGGCGGGCCGTATCCGGAATATCTGCTCTCTTCCCGGCCGGCCCCTGCCAGGCGAGCTCGCCTGGCAGGTGAAGGGACGGCCGGCTCGGACTCTGGCTGCACCGGTGCCGACCCGATGTACATGGCCCCAGGCGGACACCGGGAACCTCAGCGGCTGGTGGCCCGAGGGCCGACTGCGGGCACGCTGGAAGCGCAGGAAGGGCGTGCGGTGCGCCGCGCGGGCCGCCTCAACCACTTGGCGGCTGTCCGAAGGGGGCGGCGTGAGGCCAGCCCCCACCGTCATGACGCGGTGGGTCCGTGTCGGCGCGAGCGCAGTATCGAGCGCACCAGCAGGTACATCACGCCGACGACGAGCAGGAGCACTCCGATGGAGAGGAGGTACAGCATTCCGTCCACGATGGCGCCGATAACGATGAGGGCCACGGCGATGCTGATGAGCAGGATCAGGAAGAGGGCCATCGTGTCACGCCTCCTTGAGGCAGGACGGCCTGGTGAAGGTTGGACCCCGGGGGCTGCGCCGGCCTGGGGCCGGACCGCCTTGAGGAGTGACGGCGCCCGCCGGTGACCTTCGGCCTCGCAGTCGCCGCAACTCCAGCGTAGCAAGGGGCTGCTGCACGATCGGGTGACATGTCAACTTGACCTGGCCCTGAAGGACCGGGCTTGGAGGTAGCGCCCAGCTGGCTGCTGGGGTGGACTCCTCCGTCCAGACACCCCGTTATGGGGTGTCAGGGACGCGTGACTCACGCCCCGCGTTCCACACGCTCTCGCCGCGGGCGGCGATGTTGTGGGAAGCATTCCGGTCGGCGTGGGCAACGACCCCGCACCCCCGGCAGATGAAAAGCCCCTGGTCGACACGGTTGCGCTTGTCAACGTGGCCGCACTCGGCGCACGTCTGCGACGTGTACGCGGGATCAACGAAGACCAGGGGCACACCGGCCCGCTTGGCCTTGTAGACGATGAACTCTCCGAGCTGGGCGAACGCCCAGGAATGGAGTGCGACCCGTTGGGGCTTGCGGAGCCGTACCCGGTTGCGGATGCCCTTCAGCTCTTCAAGGGACAGGCCGCGTCCGGTGCGTTCAGCCTCGGTCACGATCGTCTTGGAGATGATGTGGTTGGTGTTGGCTGCGTGCCGCGCCTCTTTGCGGGCACGGGCCTTGAGCCGCCGCTTGGCACTCTTGGTGCGCTTCTTCTGGAGCCTGGCACGCAGGGCAAGCTGCCGCTTGCGGTACCGGTTGAGCCCCCGCCCGGCGGCGAGGTAACCGGTGGAAGCGGTGGCAATGTTCTCGATGCCGAGGTCCACGCCGATGAAGCCGTCCGGCTCGTACTGCTCGGCCTCGGGCACGTCACAGGTGGCAACGAGGTAGAACACGCCGCCGCGCTCGATCAGGTCGGATTCTCCCTGCCGGTGCGCCTGGAGCATCTTGAGCGCGTCGGCGGAGCAGGCGAAGCGGATATTCTTGACCCGGCCGTCCACGGTCCAGATGGACACGGTCCGCTGGTCGTACTGCCAGCTCAGGCACCGGTCGTCATACGGCTGGGCAGCCTCGGGCCGGAAGGCGACCGGCTTGGACTCCGCCCTGAGGCGACGCCTCGAGCCTTCCCTGCCGAGGTTCCCGGCACGGATGTTGGCCCCCAGCGTGGTGTACGCGTCGCGCACCTTCTTGATGACGTGCTGCGCGGCCTGCGCACCCAGCCCCCGCGCCTTGAGGTGGGCGTAGGTGTGCCTGCGCAGCTCGTACTCACGCGGCACGCCGTACTCGAACGCCACCTGCGACACCCAGTTCGCGGCGTCGTTGACCGTACGCAGAGTGCGCTCAAGCATGGATGCCTGCACGGCATCCGGCACGAGTTTGACCTGCGTCACAATCTTCACGAGCGTGATCGTAGCAATGGTCTATGTCACCACATCGGGAATCGAACCCCTCTATCCGCAGGGGTAATAGCGTCGTCTGCACCCTCCACGCACACTTGGTCTTCACACCCAAATATCGGCGCGGACCATCCACCGACGAGATCCTCCGGCACTGCGAAGAGGTCACGCGCGACGTGTGCACCGACTTCGGCGCCCAGTTGCGGGAGTTCAACGGCGAACGCGACCACGTCCACCTGCTCGTGCACTACCCGCCCAAGGTCGCCATCTCCCGACTCGTAGGCTCCCTCAAGGGTGCCTCCGCCCGGCGCCTCCGGCAGGAGTTCCCCGGCCACATCCGCACGTACCTGTGGGGTGAGCACTTCTGGTCGCCGTCCTACTTCGCCGCCTCGTGCACGGGCGCCCCGCTCGCCGTCATCAAGAAGTACATCGAGAACCAGAAACGTCCCGGCTGAGGCCAACAGCGCAGCCCCGTGCACCCGCGCGGGTCAGAGCAGCGTTAAGAAGCGCTTCCTCCCGGGCGTGAACGCCCGGGGTTCCGCGCTAGATCATTCTGAACCCGATCGAGGCTCAGTTCACCGCCCTGCGCTACTGCGCTCTCTGCGGCACCGCTGCCACCAGCCACTGGGTTCCCGATCGCCTTGCCCGTTGCTTCCTGCCCTCGGTATCTGCCCCAGCAGGTGGCCGGGCCAGCCCGGCGCGCATGCGCTGTGCCCCGCTCGTCTCACTGCTCGCGGTCGATTACCTCACCTTCGAACGCTCAAAAATCTATGTCGGCCGGAGTAGACATTAGGTAGTGGCGTCGCTATGGTTTCTCTCGTAGTCAGAGAGACAGAAGGGCCCGGCAGAGACGAACTGCCGGGCAGCAGTACCTGTAGTTGCAGTACGCAGGACGGTGCGGCGGTGGAGTTTCGAAGCCAGGGTGGTTGCAGGACGGCGACGGGACTGGCGGCCGGACCGGGTGGCCCGCAGCGATCAGGGGCCGCCGGAGCGGGACCGCTGTCACGGCAGATGCGGTGCCCGTGAGTGCAGTGCGCAGTACCCCGCAGTGAAGTATGTGAGCAGTACTCCCGGTGAAGGCAACGACTGCGGACGCGCGCACCGGGAAGTTCGGCAGTGAGGTTCCAAGCCAGAGCAGACGCAGGACGGGCAAAGGTGCCGGCTGCCGAATAGTGGCGCTGTCACAGGCCACTGAGCAGTTCGATTCACCAGCAGTACCCCAGGTAGGAAGTTGATCACCGAGGGAAGAACGGAGGAATGACGCACCATAGGGATCGCCCGGACGGAAGTTCCGAGTCCGGGTACCGCAGGACATCGATAGTGAGGTGGTCTCCGGTCAAGCAACCGCGGTCCCCGCACTCCCGACAGCGACTGGGTCGGGCAGGCGGACACAGTCTGCCGACGCGATTTCAGGGTCGGCGCATGGTGTAGAAATTCCTTCGGGACCCTGGTGCCGGTATCGGCACCAGGGTCCCTCGACGCGTTCCAGAGAGAGGTGCAGATGACGGCAGACGACTCGTACGGCCGTCTCGATGACGACGACTACCCCGCCTACACCATGGGCCGGGCCGCCGAGATGCTCGGCACCACCCAGGGCTTCCTCCGCGCCATCGGCGAAGCCCGCCTGATCACCCCGCTGCGCTCCGAGGGCGGACACCGGCGCTATTCCCGTTATCAGTTGCGCATCGCCGCCCGCGCTCGCGAACTCGTCGACCAGGGCACGCCCATCGAAGCGGCCTGCCGCATCATCGTCCTGGAAGACCAGTTGGAGGAAGCCCAGCGCATAAACGCCGAATACCGCCGCGCCGCCGAAGCGGCGGACCCGCCGACCGAGACCTGAGCGCTCCCACTTGGAGGAGCCCTTCTGGTTACAGTGTGTGCGGACGTGTACCGTCCCCGTTAGCTGTCGTGGTACGGATCTTCCCCTTGCCCACGCCTTCGGCGTGGGCGTCTTGCTGTGCTGTGCCGCAGGAGCTGGGGCAATCACCTCCGCCTCCCACACTGTGTGGGCGGCGTTAGTCGACTGGAAGACAAGAACATGGCTACAGGAACTGTGAAGTGGTTCAACGCTGAGAAGGGCTTCGGCTTCATCGCCCAGGACGGCGGTGGCCCGGACGTCTTCGCCCACTACTCGGCGATCAACTCCACGGGCTTCCGTGAGCTCCAGGAGGGCCAGACCGTGACGTTCGACGTCACCCAGGGCCAGAAGGGCCCCCAGGCGGAGAACATCAACCTCGCCTGACCCGCTTCACACACCGCCCCCGCACCGAGGGCATCGGCCAGGCGCGCTGTTGCTCCGCGCGCGTGGCCTGAGCGTCCCCGGAACGCACGTACGGGTCGTCGACCACGGTCCTACACGCCAGTAACCTACTGCGGCGCGACGCAGCAGACCTGTGGCCTGCTCACTCCTGGTGGATGATGTGTAGGTGAAGAGCCTGGCTGGTGGCGCTCGTCCTGGCGGTTGCCGGGTCGGCGCAGGAGGGGGCTCGTCGAAGGGACCGTGGCCGTGAGTGATGGGCAGAGTGAGCTTCCTCGGCTTCTGACCGCAGCGGAGACGGCCGCGCCGGTGGACGCTGTCGACGTAGTCGCGCGGGATCTGCGACGGCGATTCGATGCCGTCGAGGTCTCCTTCCTCATCGTGGACCTGACGGGGAAGGCGGTGGCCCGGCTGTCCACCACCGCTGCGGGGGAGGGCGGCCGGGAAGCGGAACGGATTCCCTTGCTCGGCAGCGTGTACGAGCATGTGATCCGTACCCAGCTCCTGTACCAGGAGGCGACCCACCACGGACACCGCGTGATCGCGCCCGTCACCAACCGGGGGGACGCGATCGGGCTCCTGGAACTCCTCTTGCCGGCCGGACCCGGCAACGACACCCTCACCGCGGTCGGGGAGGCCGCGCACGTCCTGGCCTACGTCGTGATCGCCAACGGTCGCTTCACGGACCTCTTCACCTGGGGCAAGCGTTCCAGACCGCCCACCCTGGCTGCGGAGATCCAGTACCAGCTGCTCCCTCCGTCCCTGTCGTGCGAGGCGGCCCAGTTCACCCTGTGCGGGAGTCTCGAGCCCTCCGAAGACCTCAGCGGCGACACCTTCGACTACATCCTGGACCGCGACGCCCTGCATGTGTCGGTGACCGACCCCATGGGGCACGACATCGACGCGGCCCTGGCCGCCACCGTGCTGGTCGGCGCCTTGCGTGGTGCCCGTCGCGCAGGAGCCGGCCTGATCGAGCAGGCTCAACTGGCGGACAAGGCCCTGGCCGACCATGGCCGGGGCCACGCCACGGGTCAGCTGTTGCGCATCAACCTCCGCACCGGCAGGGCCCAGCTCGTCAACGCCGGTCACCCCTGGCCACTGCGACTGCGCCAAGGGGTCGCGAAGGTGATCACATGCGAGGTAGACCATCCCTTCGGCCTCTCCGTGCCCGTGCCCCACCCGTACCGAGCTCAGGACGTCGACCTGCGCCCCGGCGACCGACTGCTCATGTTCACCGACGGCATGCTCGAGCGCCACGGAGAGAAGATCGATCTTCCCTGCCTTCTGGAACGCACCCGAAACCTGCACCCTCGCGAGACCGCTCTGGCGATGACATCAGCGGTACGGGGCGCAGCCGGTGGCCGACTCGAGGATGATGCCACCGTGATGTGCCTGGACTGGCACGGTCCGCAGGAGACTCAGCGGCACGTCAGCTCCGGCGCGGACACCCACCAAGCCTCGGCCGATCGCCCGAAACCGTAGGCATCGTCGAGTTCCGTTGCCCTGTCCGTCACGGACAGGGCAAAGCCGTTTGTGCTGCGGATGCCCGATGGGTTCGGCTCGTCCACGCAAGACGGCCTGCGCCTCCGGCACGCACCACTGCATGGTTCCCGCCCGACTGGACTGGCCTGCCTGGGAAAGGCGCAGAGCGGTTGGAGGCGGGAGGCGCGGTCGACGGAGGCCGCGTACGTTCCTGGATGGGTCGTTCAACGAGGCATCCAGGAAGGGGGAAAGGGGCTGTGGCTACGACCAGGATCTCTCTGCGGTGCTCCAACTCCCGCAGCTGAGGGCCTGGAAAATCAGGATGCGGTCGTCTGAACGGGGGTGATAGGTAAGCGATGTGACAGATAGCCTTGAGTTTTCGGCCCTGCTGGAACTGATCGACGAGCGGTCGGCCGCGTTCCGAAGTGCGGTTGCTGCTGCGCCCCGCCTTGACGTGCCGGTGCCGTCCTGTCCCGAGTGGACGTTGTTCGATCTGGTGCAGCACCTGGGTACGGGCCAGCGCTGGTGGGCCGCGATCGTCGCCGCGGGCCCGGCCGAGGCTCCGCCGGCCAAGGATGCCGCAGAGGCGCCGCGCGAGCCTGACGCGCTGCTGGCCTGGTACGCCGAGTCGAACGAGCTGCTGCTGAGTGCGCTGCGCGAGGCCGGCCCGGAGCGCGAGTGCTGGGCGTGGTGGAGCGCCGGCCTGTCGCCGGCGAATGGGTGGGGCGTTGCCCGGCGCCGGGTGCACGAGGTACTGGTGCACACCTACGACGCCCAGCTCGCCACAGGCGCCGTGCAGCCGATGCCGGCGGACGTCGCGATCGACGGCGTCGCCGAGTTTCTCGACACCTGCAACTCCACCCCGGCCCCCTGGCCGCACGAGGCCGCCACCATCCACTACCACGCCACCGAGGGCCGCTCCTGGCTCCTCGCGCTGGACGGCACCGGCGCCTGGCCCGCACCCCTCACGGAGGCTGCCGCGCCCGCCTCCGCTTCAGCCACGGGCACGGCCGAGCAGCTGCTCCTCTTCGTCTGGGGCCGCCTCACACTGCGCGACCTGAAGATCGAGGGCGACCGGCAGGTGTTCGAACGGCTGATCGCCTGGGAGCCCGAGGAGTAGTCGTCAGTACCGCCATCGGCCGGCCTCGGTGACATCCGCGTCGGTGGACATCGCGAACGGCTCATCCTCGGAGCGACGGACGGCCTCGTACAGCTCGGTCTCGGGCCTCTCCCACAGCAGTGCCGACTCAGCCGGGGAGGGGATCTGGCTACGACCAGGCCTTCTGTGAGGTGCTCCAATGACCGACAGCTGTGCAGGGTGGGCGGGTGCCCGCCGAATACGACCCCCCCTTCCGCGGCTGCCTCGTCCACTACGAACACCCGAGATCGCCCGCAGCGTGCTCGCCAACAGGACGAGCCGAGCCGACCCAGGCAGCCGACATCTACGCCCTTGGTGCCTCCCTGCTCATCTCCGCCACCGGATGGCCCGCGGTCGAACCCCCTAACGACGCCCCACGGCCCGTGCACACCGCAAAGCTGTGACAGACGGCAAACTGGGAGACGACGAGCCCACAGCCTTGCGCAACACGCTGTGGGTCCTCCACTCGAAAATGGAACCGCAGGGGCCTTGGCGCCTTTGCGCTGGTGACGCCGGTGCACCTCTGATCCCAGAGATCCACGCCCGGCTGCGCGACCGGATCCGTGAGACGGCGGGCCTGGGAGCCGGCCGAGCGCCGCCGTCAGCGATGTGTGGTCGGTGACGGCAACCGGTTGCCGGGGCCGGCGCTCATGTCTCGTCAGAGCCCGTTGTGGGCTCGTCCGTCGGGCGGTTGGTGCCGTCGAGGCCCTCGCGGGCAAGGCTCAGTTCATGAGGATGGTCACTGGCTCCGGGCAGTGAGAGGGCAGTCCGATACTCGTGACGCGCCTCGGCGTGGCGGCCTGCCGCCGCGTAGGTGCTGCCGAGGCGGATGCGGACCTTCATCTCCAGCCCCGCGTTCGATTCCGAGGTGAGTGTGGCCAGGGCCTTGTGGTGGGTGTCGACAGCCGAGTGCAGACTGCCCTGGATGTGTTCCACGGTCGCGAGGCGCGAGAGACTCGCCGCGCGAAGGGGAACGTCCTCCGCCTCGTCGGCCAGTTCGGCCGCCCGCCGCAGAAGGTGCTGGGCCTGGATGTGGTGACCGGCGGCCACGTGGGAGTCGGCGGCGAAGCACAGGACGTTGCTGATCGCCCTGGGCAGTCCGCCCTTCTCGGCGATGGCGAGGGCGGTGGCGTTGAGCTCGAACGCCTCTTCGTGCCGGCCTTGGAGGGAGCGGATCGCGCCGAGGCTGCAGAGCGCCGCCCCCGTCAGCCAGTCGTCGTCGGTGCGGGCCGTCAGCCTCACCGCCTCGTCGAGGTGGGCGACCGCGTCCTCGACTTCGCCCAAGCCCCAGTGCGCGATGCCCATTCCGGTGGCCGCACGGGCTCGCTCCCGCAGGTCGTCGTGGGCGCGGCAGTGCCGTAGCGCTTCGGTGAATCGGGTGTGGGCGAGGCGGTGCCGCCCCTGGTAAATGTCGATCATTCCCAGGCAGTTGCGCAGCGCAGCGGGCATCCGCGGATCGGTGGCCCTGTCCGCGTGGGGCAGCGCGAGCTCCAGCGCGGTACGGCACTCGTGGTACTGGCCCTGGCGGACCAGATGCTCGACCAGGGCTTCGGCGATCCGGCAGGCATGGTCGAACTCCTCGGCAGCGGCCGCGTAGGCCACCAGGTCGGCCAGTTCCCCGCCCGCCGCTCTCAGCCATGCCGAGGCGTCCCGACGGCTGTCGAAGGCGGCAACGCCGGGACCGATGGGGGAGTTCCTGTCCCCCTCATCGCCGGCCATGCGGCCCGCGGAGGTGTAGAGGTGCAGCACGGCGTTGAGGTCCGCCGCGGCCTGGTCGGGTATTTCGGCGGCGAGGTGTCGCGCGTGGGCCCGTACGAGATCGTGGAGCCGGTAGCGGCCGGGGCGGGGCTGCTGCAACAGACTCGTGTCGACCAGGTCTTCGAGGACGTCTTCGGCTCGCTCGCGGGAAGTGTCCAGCATGACGGCGAGGGAGAGCGCGTCGAAGTCGGCGGTGGGAACACGGCCCAGAGCGCGGAAGCCGCGCTGCAGCGCCGGTGTGAGCTGGTCGTAGGACATGGTGAAGGCGGCTTCCACGCTACGGTCGCCGGCCCGCAGCTCACTGAGGCTGCGCTCGCCGTCCGACAGCCGTCCGGCCAGCAGCGTGAGGGTCCAACTCGGGCGGTGCTGGAGCCGGGAGGTCGCGATGCGCAGGGCCAGTGGCAGGCCGCCGCACCGTTGGGCGAGTTCGAGAGCCGCTTCGGGTTCGCGGTCCGCGCGCTGCGCTCCGAGGAGCTCGCGGAGCAGGGCGACCGCGTTGTCCGTGCTCAGTGGCTCGACGGTGAACCGGCGGTCGGCGTCGAGGCCGAGCAGCCGCTGTCGGCCGGTCACCAGGACCCGGCTTCCCGGTCCGGCGGGCAGGAGGGGACGTACGTGCTCGGCGCTGCGAGCGTCGTCGATGACGAGGAGGAGCCGCAATGCGCTCGTGGCCGCGCGCCAGGCCGTGACCAGGTCCTCCACGTTCTCCGGGGTGTCGGGAGATTCACCACTGTCTGCGTGGACGGCACGCAGCAGTCGGCGCAGGGCCCGCTGCGGGTCCTGCGGGCCGGGGGAGCCGCCGTGCCCGTGGAGGTCGACGAACAGGCAGCCGTCGGGGTAGTCAGCGCTGAGCGCCCAGGCGGCGCGCACCACCAGCGCGGTCTTGCCCACCCCCGCCGCGCCGTCGACCGTGACCACGGAGACAGCTCCTGGTGGCATGGGAGCGGTGAGCAGGCCGAGTTCGTGCTCACGGCCGACGAGGCAGGCTGTGTCGCCGGGGAGGTCGTTGCGCCGGGGGTGGGATCCGCCGGGGTGGTCGGACGCGGGGGAGGGGGGTTTCTCGGGCTCAGTCGCCTTGAGTGTTGGGACGGCGGGCGGCTTCGCGGCCTGTGACGGACCGAGCAGCAGCCGGTCGTCCCGGCGAAGGACGGCCTGGTGGGTCCGGCGGAGTTCCTCGCCGGGCTCCACACCCAGGTCCTCAAGGAGCCGACGGCGCATCTCCTGGTGCATGGCCAGTGCCTCGGCCTGCCGGCCGCTGCCGTAGAGCGCCCGCATCCGCAGCGCGGCGAGTGGCTCGTCGTGCGGTTGAGCCAGAGCCGGGGCCAGGAGTTCGTCGAGGGCGTCCGGGTAGCGGCCCAGTGAGATCAGGGACTCGGCCCGGTCGTGGTGCAGCATGCGCTGTTGCAGGGCCAGGCGTTGGCGCTCACTGGCTGCGAGCGGCCCGGGCAGACCGGGCAGGGGCTCGCCGCGGAACAGCTCCAACGCCCGTTGAGCGTGCCTCAGCGCCAGGTCGAGGTCCCCCGAGGCCTTCGCGCGCCGGCTCAGGGAGGACTCCTCGGCGAGTTCCGCGAGGTCGGTCCCCGCTGCGCCGAGCACGAACCGGTAGCCACCGCGCTCACTGCGGATCACCGAGCGGTCCGGCCCGGCATCCGCCGCATCGAGCGTCTTGCGCAGTGCGTAGATGTAGCTCGGCAGAACCTGGTGGCCCGTGCCAGGAGGATCAACGCCCCATACGTCAGCCAGGAGTTGGCCATACGTCACCAGGGCCGGCGCGCGATGGATCAGGGCGCAGAGGACGGCCTGGCGCCGTAGCGGTCCGAGCCTGAGCGGCGCGGTGCCGCGACGGGCGCGGACCGGTCCCAACAGGTCGATGCGCAGTTCCCCGTTCGCTTCGGCTCCATCACCGCCCGATCGCTGCGCCTGCACGCCCACAGCCAAGCCCCCGTCTTATCCGTGCCCTCGTGCGCCCCGTGCCTGCTCGGTGTGTGAGCAGTCTTTCAGATCCCTGGTTCATGGGGATTTCAGCGGCCTTGCAGGGCCTCACGGCAGAGTCTGACCGGTTGCGGTGGCTGCCGCCGCCGATCCGGATGACAGCGGTCGGCATGCCCGTGTGATCACCGTCATACGTGCTTGAAGCGGCCGATGTCAGGTCACCGCGTCAGGACACAGAGAGGACATGTCGTCATGACAGACGCCAGCCGGGCACGCGGTGCCGGGCCGACCCGTCGTGGAGGGCGCTGGGAGCGCTACCGGGTCACTCATCCCTCTTCCCTTCAGGACCAGGCGATCCTGTGGGGATTGATCGCGGGGATCGTGGTGGTCGCCCTGTTCCTCGGCTGGGCACTGGACATGAAGGGTGGCGCCGTCATCGTTGCGGCCGTCCCGTTCGTCATCGCCTGGTTCGAGAAGCGGCGCACGGCGTTCCAGTTCGACGCGGCGGGGGCACGGTTCGGCGACGTGCTGCTGCCGTGGGAGGACATCACCCAGTTCGTCGTCGCCACACCGCCGGACGACCCGCACGCGCTGATCGGCGCCAGGCTGAGTTCCGGGGCGTCCCTTCCCGCGGGTACGACCGTCCCGCCTCAGCATCCGGCCATGCCGGCCCCCGTCCATGTCGCCGTCCTCCGCGAGAAGTTCGACCTGGCGAAGATGGTCGGCAAGGCACGCAAGTACGCCCCGCCGCACATCCGGATCGTGGTCGCCGACCCGTCGGGCGAGCGTGTCGCGACGTGACCTCGCCGTCGACCACGGACACAACGAGCGGGCCGGGAAGGGCAAGTACGTGAGGTGCGGTTACCGGGTGAGGCGCCTGACCATGGCGGTCGACGCTGTGTCGAGGGCCGTCTCCCGCAAGGAGTTGTGCGCGGCCTCGGTCGTGCGCCGGCCGACGAGGGGCCGGTGAGACCGATGCAGCGGGGACCGCAGCCCTGGTACAGAACGAGCCCGCGGCAACAGCCGGTTGAGGGCAACCCGTACGCCCCGCAGGGCTTGACCCCGCCGGGTCCGTCGAGCCGCCCCGGGCGCTTCGCCAAACCGCCGGTGATGGTCACGGCCGTCGTCCTCCTGCTCCTCGTGACATGTGCAGGGCTGTATGCCGCGCAGGGCGGCAGGCCGGGCGGGTCGTCCGGGCCGGTGGCGGAGTCAGCCGCCCCTCCCACCGGGGCACCCTCCGCCGACCGCAGCCCGAGGCCCCGCGCACCCGAGCGCGAACGGATCCCGACGTCGGACGAGATCAACGCGGCCCGCAAGCCGGGCGAGGCGACCGCCTGGATCGCCGACGGCACGGAGGACCTGCCCCGGCGCAGCATCGAACTCCAGGATCTGTGGGTGGTCGGTGACACCGTCGTCCAGGCCGTGCACAAGAGGGTCACCGCCCGCCGACTCGCGGACGGTGCCGAGGTGTGGAGTGTGCCGCTGCCCGCTCCTGTCTGCGAAACACCCGTCAACCCGACCCCTGACGGCAAGGTCGTGCTGGTGTACAAGAGCAGCCAGGCGGTGCACGGGAACCGGTGCAACCAGATGCAGATGATCGATCTTCGGACCGGGAAGCTGGGCTGGCACAAGAAGCTCACCGAGAGCGGATCCCAGGACGACACGATCATCGTGAACAGTGCCATCAGTGGTCACGTCCTCGCGGTCGTACAAAGCATGAAGGCAGCCGCCTACCGGGTCGCCGACGGCGCGAAGCTCTACGACATCCCCATGGAGCACCCCGGTGAGTGCTACCCCGACGACGTGGCGGGCGGAACGCGGCTGCTGGTGAGTTACGACTGCGCGATCAGCATCGACCGCAGCAAGACCTTCAGCCAGCTCGCCGAATTCGTGCCGCGCACCGGCAAGGTCCTGTGGCGCTACCGGACCGGCCAGGGCTGGAAGATCGGCAAGGCCCTCTCCGTCGACCCCGTCGTCCTCACCACCTTCCACGCCGAGGAACGCACCGACAACTGGCGGGTGGTCGCCCTGGGGCCCGGTGGGAAACTCCGTACCACCCTCGACCCCAGGCCGAAGGGCTTCACGTACTGCGCCGAGGCGGGCGAGTCGAACGAGAACATGCAGAACTGCCGGGGCACCCTCGTCGAGGGCCGGACGGTCCACCTCGGTGGCACCGACCGGGTCGGTGCCTATGACCTCGGCACCGGCGAGTTCCTCTGGGGTGTGAAGAGCGACGGCGCCACCACCCTTCACCCCCTGCGCGCGGACGGCAGCCGACTGCTCGTCTACGAGTCTGCCTCCGTCAGCCGGCCGGGCCGGATCGTCCGCTTCGGTCCGGGCGGCGCGGAATCGGAGCAGGAAGTGCTGCGGCACCCCAGGGCTGCCCGCGCGGCGGAAACCGGGATGTACGCCGGGCACCTCGCCTACGTGAACAACCGGCTCGTCATCACACCGGCCGACGTCTACGGCGACGACGCGACACCCGAAGCTCACATGCTGTCCTTCGCCCCCACCCCGTCATGAACGGACCGGAGGCCATCGCCCCGACAGGAAAGGGCATGCACGGCACCCGACCGCGCGCAGCGCTGCCGGTCAAGTCGACCCTCCCCGTAGCGGCGCCCGCCTGCATGGTGTCTCGTCCCGTGCCGCACGCGACAACCATCGAGGAGTACGCACCATGAGCCCACTGCCGCCCGCACCGAGGCCGACGGCCCCGCGTCGCCGAGCGCGCTGGGAACGCTACCGGGTGACCGGGCCCTTCTCCCCGTCCGATCTCGCGAAGCTCTGGGGGCTCATGGGCGGCCTCGTGGCTGTCGCGCTGTTCCTGGGCTGGGCGCTGGACATGAAGGGCGGCACGATCATCGTGCTGCTGCTGCCGTCCATCCTCCTGTGGTTCGACGCGCGCCGCGTGCTGTTTCAGTTCGACCGCACCGGAGTACGCATAGGCGGTGCCGAGCTTCCGTGGCACGACGTCACGACCATCGTCGTCGTTTCCTCGCCCGCGCTCGGGCCGCAGGTGCTCATCGGAACCCGGCTGCGTGACGGCGCGGTCCCGCCGGCGCAGACGCAGGTCGCCCCGCCCCATCCGGCGATGCAGGCACCCCTGCATGTGGCAGTCGAGCGACGGAAGTTCGACCTCACCCGGCTGACCGCCAAGGCGCGCCGGTACGCACCCGCGCACGTGGAGATCACCGTCGAGGACGCAGCCGGTGCCCTGGGACCATACGCGGGCGCCAGCCGGTCCCCGGCCGCTCCGCCGCCGCCCGCCGACCCGAACCGGACCCCGGCTCCCGGCGGCCCCGGACCCGCGATACCGGCCACCCCTGGATGTCGCTGGGGCATCATCGCGGGTGCCGCACTGACGTGCACTGCGGTGGCCGCGCTGTTCGCCACCGCCATGCCACTGAGGGCATTCCTGCTCGACTCGGACCAGGGCATGTTCGTGTCGATGGCCGACGCCATGGGACTGGCCGCCTTCCCAGCCACCGACCCCATGGACGGCGTACCCGGTTGGCCCTGGCTGCTGGCCCCGCTCCTGGGCGCGGTGACCGTCGCCTACCAGGCTCTCGGGCAGCACAGGCGCTCGCGTGCCGCCAGCGTCGCGGGGCTCCTCTGCGCCACGGCTCTTCCGTTCCGCCTGCTCGTCTCCGACGTGGTCTGGGCGCCGCCGGTGAGCGGATACGAGGGTGGCTGGTGGGTGCTGCACCTTGGCGCATTCGTGGGGCTGGCCGCCTTCGTCGCCCTGGACCTGGCTCTTGCCCGGGGCAGTTCAGACCGGACCTGACCATTCATCACCCGATCCTTACCACCCGGAAATGCATCACAGGGGGAGCCTTGAAAACCCGTACCACACCCGCCGCCCTCATCGCCGCTGCCCTCGCACTCGCCGGCTGTTCCGGCACCGAGGAGCTGTCCTACGGCGAACCCGCGAAGAAGGACAATCTAGAAGTCGCCGTCCTGCGTGTGGAAGCCGGCACCCCTGCCGACCTTTCCGCACTCGAGGACGCCGCACAGTACGCGGATCGAACCCCCTACTACGTCCACTACCGCGTCACCAAGACCGAGGCCGGAGAGGTAACAGGGCCCTCCTTCGATGTCATGTCCGACGGCGGCCTGCTGACTCGGCTGAACATCATGAGCGGCTTCCCCGAGCCAACCGTCGACGCGGACGGACAGCTCACTTACCAAGAGCCCCCGACCTTCGACAAGTGCCTCGACGAGCACGACTCCGCCGAATTCAAGGCAGCCCCGGCGGGCGAAAGCTACGAGGGCTGCTCGGTCTACCTCTCGCAGCCGGGCTCCACCGAGCAGCCCGAGAAGGTCGAGTGGGTGAAGAGCGGCATGGTGCGGTCCAGCGACGATGAAGCATTCGCCGTATGGAAGTAGACGCCAGGCGGTCATCTCGATAGGCAGCCCCGCCGCAGCCGACCTCGACCAGATCCCTTGAGCCGTGAAGTGCTAACGGGCTGCTCCGCGATTGATATCGGGTGTACCGGCGCCGTCCTGCATCTTCTGGGTCAGGCCCTCATCCAGACGACGGTACAGGGGCCCGCGTCGCGCGGGAGGTGGCGGAACGCGGTGACCTGCTCGTCGGCTGCTGGGCCACCCCGCTGACTTGTAACTTCCAGAGCTGGGCGACGCCCCGAGGGACTCGGTGAGGTTTCGACTCGGCGCCCGGAGACGCCACGGAGGCAGGCGGTGGTGACCGCCGGTACCGAGGGCTGCTCGGCCTGACCGGCCGGGCGCGGTCAGCTTCTGCGGCCGCCACGCGACCAGCCGCTGCCGATTCCACCAAGGTGCAAGGCGAGCACCGTCAGCCCCAGAAGCATCACATTCGTCGAGCTGAACGCGTCATTGGTGGATATGTCTGCAGCGTTGATCAGGAAGGCGATGAAGAACAGCACTGCGGAGACGATGGCCAGCATAAGGTGCACCCCTTCGGGTCGGTCGGGGCTCCTCGCCCGTGTCCCGTGCGAATGCCCCGCGAGCGCCGCAACACACAGCTCGGACGCCCACCAACCGCATCCACCACCTCACACGCGAATCGATCGACCCACACGCCCTGGGGAGCAGTCGAGCTTTCGTGCGAGGCGCTGAGGAAATCGTCCCGGGACTCGTCGAAGCGCTCGCCGACCGCCCCCATGCGGATGGCGCTGGCCGGCATCGCCCCCCCCGATCAGCGGGAGCACCTTGAGGAATCGGCGCGGGGGCGGGCAGCGGTGTCAGTTCGGCGGCCGTTCGCGGACCCGGTCCGCTATCGCGCGGGCCAATTCGACCGTGGTGCCCTTGCCGTGCAGGTCGAACGTGAGGGGTGCCTCGGCGGGGCCGAGGGCCAACACGTCCTCGATCGCGCCGAGCAGGTGGGCGGCCGCCTCGGGGTGGCCGAGGTGCTCCAGCATCATCGAGGCGCACCAGATCTGGCCCACCGGGTTGGCGATCCCCTGCCCGGCGATGTCGGGGGCGGAGCCGTGCACCGGCTCGAACAGGCTGGGGTGGTCGCGCTCGGGGTTGATGTTGGCGCTGGGGGCGATGCCGAGCGTTCCGGCGCAGGCCGGGCCCAGGTCGGAGAGGATGTCACCGAAGAGGTTGCTGGCCACCACGACGTCGAAACGGTCGGGGTGCAGGACGAACTGCGCGGCCAGCGCGTCGATGTGGAGCTTGTCGACCCGCACGCCGGGGAACTGTCCGGCCATGTCGGCGACGCGCTCGTCCCAGTACGGCATCGAGATGGAGATGCCGTTGCTCTTGGTGGCCGAGGTGAGGCGCCGGGCGGGACGGCGCGCTGCTTGCTCGTAGGCGAAGCGCAGGACCCGGTCGACGCCGATGCGGGTCATGACGGTCTCCTGGAGAACGGTCTCTCGTTCGGTGCCCTCGAAGACGCGCCCTCCGACGCTGGAGTACTCGCCCTCGGTGTTCTCGCGCACCACGACGAAGTCGATGTCACCGGGCTCGCGGCCAGCCAGCGGGCTGCGCACTCCGGGCATGAGCCGGCAGGGGCGCAGGTTCACGTACTGGTCGAAGGTTCTTCTGATCTGCAGGAGGCTGCCCCACAGAGATATGTGGTCGGGCACGATCTCGGGCCAGCCGACAGCGCCGAAGTAGATGGCGTCGTAGCCGCGCAGGGTCTCTTCCCAGTCGGCCGGCATCATCGTGCCGTGGCGCTGCCAGTACTCGGCGCTGGCGAACCCGAATTCGTCGAGGTGGAGGCTGATGCCGAAGCGGTCGGCGGTGGCGTGCAGCGCGGCCAGGGCGGCGGGCACGACCTCCCTGCCGATGCCGTCGCCGGGAATCACGGCGATGCGGTGGCGGCTCACCGGGCCTCCCGCAGCGCGTTGAGGCCGCCCTGGGCGTCCGACAGGGCGAGGCGTTCGGCGGTGGCCTCGTCGCGGGCACGCAGGGCGCGGACCAGGGCGCGGTGGCTCGAGTACCGCTCCAGGCCGAACGTCTCGTCCTCGGCGACGCGGCTCAGCAGCAGCTCGCGGCGGCGGGTGGGGGTGAACACGCGGCTGTGTTCGAGCATGCGGACCAGTACGGGATTGTGGGCGCAGGCGCTGACCGTGTCGTTGAACTCCTGCATGGTGTCGAGGAGTTCGGTCAGGTGCCGGTCGGTTGGCCGGTCCTGGCGACTGCGCTCCTTGAGCAGGATGAGCAGGTCGTCGGCGCGGTCGAGGAGGGCATCGAGGGCGTCGAGCTGCTCGGCGGCGGCGTGACGGGCGGCGAACCGGGCGACCAGGCCGCGCAGTCCGACCTCGACCTCCGCGAGGTCGTCCTTGGCGGCGTCGCGGATCTCGGCCACCAGCACCGTCCGTGGGCCGATCCTCTCGATGAGGCCGTCGAGCTCCAGGCGTCGCAGGGCCTCACGGACCGGTGTGGGGCTGATGGCGAGCCGGTCGGCCATGCCGCGCTCGGTCACCTTCTCCCCGGCCGCGAGCTCCCCGCTGGCGATCGCGGTGCGGACATATCGGTATGCCTGGTCGGCGAGGGTCTCAGCGGAGTTCATGACCGCACCCTAACTCATGCCATGGTGAAGTCATCTTGCAACTGTTGATTATTTTGCTACATCAAAATAGCGTGACGCCGGACACGTGGAGGTCACATGGCTGAAACCCCCCGGAGAATCACCTTCTTCATCGCACTCACCCTGTTCGCCCAGGAAGCAACCTGGAACTTCTACGACAGTCAGGTGCCGGTACTGCTGCGCGAGCACGTCACCAGCGCCGCCCTGGTCGGCGCGCTCATGGGCATGGACAACCTGCTCGGCATCTTCGTCCAGCCCTGGATCGGCAACCGGTCCGACAACACCCGCACCAGGTGGGGACGGCGCGTGCCGTACCTGGCGGTCGGCATGCCCCTCGCGGCGCTGCTCTTCACCGTCCTGCCCTGGACCACGTCGGCGGCCATGCTGATCGCGGTCATGGTCGGATACGCGCTGGTCGCCAACACCATGCGCCCGCTCGCCGAGTCACTCGTACCGGACTTCATCGCGCCGGAACGGCGCAGCCGCGCCAACGCCATCGTCAAGATCGCCACCGCGCTGACCATCATCGTCGCGTCACTAATCAGCATCTTCGTCGTCGACGAACACCCCAGGGCGGCATTCGCCATCCCGTCCGCGATTCTGCTTCTGGTCACCGGCATCGTCGTCGTCAAAGTGCGCGACAACCGGTCGGCCGCCTATCGGGCCGCAGTGGCCGAGGAGGCGACCGCCGGACCCCAGGCCGCACGAGAGCCGTTCCGTCACGTCATCACCGAGATGCTCACCGACCACGACCGGCGGCGCCTGCTCCTGCTGCTCACCATCATGCTGTTCGGGGGCGCATGGTTCGCCTCACGATCCCTCGTCACCCCCTACGGCATGGAAGCCCTCGACCTGTCCCGGGGCGAAGCCGGCGGCCTCACCCTGCCCAGCGGCATCGCCTACCTGATCGCCGCCTACCCGGCCGCGCTCCTTGCCGAGCGCTGGGGCCGCGTGAAGACCATGGGCGCCGGGATAGCCCTCTTCGCCGCCGCGATGATCATCGGTGCCCTGGTGCGGACCACCACGGCGACGGTCACCGTCTTCTGCATCGCCGCGGTCGGCGCCGCCGCCTTCCTCATCAATGCGGTCGTCGCGCTTTGGAACCTGGCCCCGTCCAGCCGGGTGCTCGGCACCTACACCGGTCTGTACGCGGTGACTTGGTATCTCGGCGGCTTCGGCGGCCCCGCCCTGATCGGCGGCGCGGTCGACCTGACCGGCTGGAACCTGCTCATGCTCCACATCGCGATCCTCGCCGTCCTGTCCCTCCTCGTCCTGCTCCGACTCGGCCGGCTCCACCGCCTGGCCGTCACCCCGATCCTGAAGTGAAGCCCTATGCCCACCCTTTTGATCACCACCGACTATCTGACCCCGGGTGACGAGGTCGACAACCACCTCACCAGCCTTGGCTTCACCACCCGCCACGACCCGATGGGCGCGCAGCGCACCGCCGACCAGCTCATCACCGCCCTGGACGGCGTGACGGGCGCGCTGGTCGCCAACGAGCCGCTGACAGCCGAGGTGCTCGGCCAGGCACCGCTGCTGCGGGCCGTCGTGCGTACCGGCGTCGGATACGACTCCGTCGATGTCGACGCCGCGTCACGGCTCGGCATCAGCGTCAGCAACCTGCCCGGCGTCAACGCCAACGCGGTCGCCGAGTACACCATCGGCCTGCTGCTCGTGCAGGCCCGCGACCTGGTCGGCATGGCCGCCGGGGTCGCCGCGGGCGGCTGGCCCCGCCGCGACGGCTTCGAGCTGCGCGGCAAGATGCTCGGCATCATCGGACGCGGCGCGGTGGCCCAGCGGACAAGGTTCCTCGCCGAGGCGCTCGGCCTGAACGTGCCCCAGGGTCTCCCTCTCGAAGAACTGCTGCGCGTATCGGACTTCGTGTCGATCCACACAGCGCTCACCGACCGAACCCGCCACCTGATCGACGCTACGGCCCTCGCCAGGATGAAACCAACCGCGCACCTGATCAACACCGCCCGCGGCGGCATCGTCGACGAGCACGCCCTGGCCGAAGCCGTCCGCACCGGCCGGATCGCCGGCGCGGCCCTGGACGTCACGGAGACCGAGCCCCTGCCGACCGGAAGCGTGCTGCGTGACGTCGCCGGGATCACCGTCTTCTCGCACATGGCCGGGCAGACCGCCGAGGCCCGCCGCGACGCGGGGATGAAGGGCGCCCGCGAACTGGTCGCCGCCCTCGCCGGGCACCCCGCCCACGCCGTGACAGGACCGCGGTGAGCCGCCACCACGCCGGTGAACCCGCCGAGTCCGGTGGCGGAGTCACGCACGGCTACCCGCCCCGGAAAGCACCTTCCTCAGCCGACGTCCCTTCCCCGGCCGCCCGGCGGCCCTGCCCCTCCGCCCCATCACCAATACAAGGAGCATCGCGGTGAACGAAGTACGCGTCCTCACACCGGTCGGCATGCTCGGCGCGGGATTCCCGCCCGAGACCCTGACCCGCGGCCTCGAACTGGGCGCCGACGTCATCGCCGTGGACGGCGGCTCGACCGACTCCGGCCCCTACTACCTGGGCACCGGCATCGCCAAGACCGCAGCCGCGGCCGTCGCCCAGGACCTGCGGCTGCTCCTGCGCGCCGCCGCCGACGCCGGAATCCCACTGATCATCGGCTCGTGCGGTACCAGCGGCACCGACTCGGGCGTCGACTGGGTCGCCGACATGACCCGCGCCATCCTCGCCGAGGAGGGCCTCGACCTGAAGGTCGCCACCATCTACAGCGAGCAGCGGGCCGCCGACCTCAGCGAACGACTCAACCGCATCCACCCACTGGCTCCCGTCGGACCGCTCGACACCGCAACACTCGACAGCTGCCGGCACATCGTCGGCATGATGGGCCACGAACCAATCGTGGCGGCCCTTGAGTCCGGCGCCGACGTGGTGCTCGCCGGGCGGGCCACCGACACCGCCATAGCGGCCGCGTTCCCCCTGATGAAGGGCATGCCTGCCGGACCCGTCTGGCACGCCGCGAAGATCGTCGAGTGCGGCGGGCAATGCACCACCAACCCGCGCGCCGGCGGGGTGCTGGCCACCATCGACGCGGACGGCTTCACGATCGAACCGCTCGATCCCGACAACGCCTGCACCCCCACATCGGTCGCCGCACACATGCTCTACGAGACGGTCAACCCGTTCACCATGCGCGAGCCGGCCGGCACCATTGACGTCTCCGACGCCGTCTACGAAGCCCTCGACCCACGCCGCGTAAGGGTTGAGAAATCCCGGTTCACACCCGCCGACCAGCACACGATCAAGCTCGAAGGCGCACGGATCACCGGCTACGAAACCATGTCGTTCACCGCGATCCGCGACCCGCACATCCTCGGGCAGATCGACACGTGGGCAGCCCTGATGCGCAAGATGATCGGTGAATGGGTGAACCGCACCCTCGGCCTGGGCGACGACGACTACGCCGTCGACCTGCGCCTGTACGGCCACAACGCCATCCTCGACGCCATCGAGCCGGACCGGCGGCCACCCCGCGAGGTCGGCGCCATGCTGCTCGTACGGGCCGCCGACCAGGCGACCGCCACGGCCATCGCCAAAGTCGCGAACCCGCTGATGCTGCACCTGCCCACGCCGGACATGAACTACCTGCCCAGCCTCGCGTTCGCGACCTCACCGGCCGAGACGGAGCGGGGCGCCGTCTACGAGTTCGCACTGCACCACGCCATCGACGTGGACTCTCCCACCAGCATGTTCCGCATCAACCTGCCGGAGGTCGGCGATGCATGAGACCCGTACCATCGCGGACCTCGCCCTCGAGGTCCGCTCCAAGAACGCCGGCCCCTTCTGGGTCACGATGGAACTGTTCATGCGCGACGCGGTCGGCTACACGATCGTCGCCGACCCCGCCTACCTCAACGCCTCAACTGTCGCCCGGCTGTACGGCATCGACGCGGACACCGTGCAGATCTTCCGCCTCCCGGCACTGCACGTCGTCAAGATCTCTTTCCCGCGACCGGTTTCCCAGGGCAGCCTGCGCGACCGCGACATCCACGCGGGCCAGCATCACGTCCCGCTGGCCCTGTTCCCACTCCCGAGCCCCTGACCGACGCACGCCGGAGCCCCGCCGGAGGACGCGACCGGCACCCCAGGCTGATCGATCCACTGCCGCCCCCGGACTGCGTCCCCTCCCAGCCGGGAGGGAGGGGGCGGCCCACCACCGAGACAGGCACCCCACAGCGGCCACACCATCACAGGAGGAGTCCGGCGCGCTTGGAATGACCCGTCGCAGTGAGCGCGCACGAGGGAGATCTCCGGGCCGGGAGTTCGCCCGGAGGGCATGCAGCGAGAAGGCGGCCCCTTCGTGCCGGGCGACCCCCGACGGTTCCCCCGTAGGGGCACCAAGAGCGCCGCAGCCCGTGTCGGCTCCCCCCGCCAAGGCAAGGGCTGAGGAAGGAAGTTCGGCGGAGCCGGAGGCCACCAGGCAACTCCCCAACGCCTGCGCGAGGGTCGACGCCTGCCATGGCTCGACCATCGTCGCCTCGACCCCGCTGCGCCGGGCCGAAGCAGACCGGGTCAGGGCTCTTGCCCGACGTGGTCCGAAAGCGCCGCCGAGGTGGCGCGGGCGAACCCTTCGGGGTTGTCCAGCATGATGTTGTGCCCGCAGTCCGGGATCGAGACCACGGCCACCCCGGCCTCGGTGAGCACATCGGTGCCCGGGAGCGGGGCATCGGCCTCAGGCAGCAAGTAGGTGCGGGGGACCCTCAGACGCAGCAGAAGCTGACGCATGGTGGGAGTAGTGCCGCGGGTGAGGTGCACCGCGCTGCGGTACAGGGCTTCCCGGCCGGCCAGCCGCATCGTGGACCACCAGTGCGAGCCGGCCCGGTCCCGGATCTCCTCCCAGCCTCCCGCCAGCAACTCCTCCTCGGAGTATGCGGCGATGCCGCTGCTGCCTGGTGCACCAGGTGCGGGCACGATCGGGTCGAGGTTGGCGTCGACCAGGACCAGGCGGGAGACCAGCTGAGGGTGCCGGGTGGCCAGGACGATGGCCACCGAGCCGCCCATGCTGTGCGCGATCACTTCGGCACCCACGATACCCGCGCTGTTCAAGGCCGCGGCGAGGGCATCGGCGTGGGCTTCCAAGGTGTAGTCGAAGCCGGTCGGCCGGTCACTGATGCCGTGCCCGAGCAAGTCGACCAGCAGCGAACGGCGTCCGGCCAGCAGGGGATGAACCGCGACCTCCGCGAAGTAGGCCGGCGACGTGGCACCCAGACCATGGACGTAGACGCGCGACGGCTCCTCTCCCGGCAGCTCGACCCAGCGGATCTGATCACCCTCGGACGTCACAGCGGCGTTGCGCACAGTCTGCTCTCCTCCACTGCCGATCGACGAAAGGGACGAGAGTAGCCACTGAGCGTCAGTGCACCATCACCTACCCCCAGGCCCGGACCTCACACGGGCAGCAGGAGCCCCTGGCCCCGACCAGAACAATCATGTGAGCCCGGAGCCGACACCGGGTGCCCTTCCCCGGCCGATTCCCCCCGGAACACCAGAGGCGCAATCCACTGGCGGCGCGGGACATAGCCTCTCACCTCGACGCACGTGCGCCGCCACGAGGTCGGATCGGCACGAGCAGCTGACGCTGGGCAGCCAGGAATCATCCTCGTGCAGAACGCCTGGCCCTCGGCATGCGAACCGCCGAGAGCCACGCGCTTGGCAGTCTGCACGCTTGGTCCTGGACCGGGTCGCGGCCGGAGCAATGCTCAGTACCTGTGGATCGGCCTCGGGAAGGGTGCCTCGCGAAACGCGGAGGGCGTACCTTCCCGAGTGATCGATTGATGGTCACCGAGTAGGCCCGCGTTCGCAGCGCGGGTCGGGAAGGCACGCCCGTGCTCAGCGTAGTCAATGCCGACGGCAGCACCCCGAACGGCTCCCTGATCGACGGGATCGTCCGCGAAGGTGCACGGCGGATGCTCGC
>NZ_JBEPBM010000034.1:0-81280 GCF_040299205.1 Streptomyces sp. NPDC000983
CGTGCACCGCCGGGACGACGTTCTCGCCGTCGACCTCCACGACCGCCTCGCGCGGGGCGCGCAGCGCGGTGTGCAGAACCGCCCGGTCCTCGGTGAGGTTGATGCGGTCCCCGCGGAACATGGCGTCACGCAGGCCGAACACATCGGTGGCGACGGCCAGTTCCTGGAGCAGGGCCAGGGTCTCGTCGTCGACGAGGTGCTTGGAGTAGTCGATGCGCAGATCGCCGACGCGCACCACGTACCGCCGCGCGCGCTCGGGGTCCTCGGCGAAGAGGTCGCGCAACTGCGGGCGCAGGGCCGCGCGGTGGTCCTCCAGGGCGGTCCACTCGGGCCGCCGGGTGGGCTTGGGGTAGTCAGACATGAGAGGGCTTCTCCTTGGGGGCCTCGCCCCGCAGGGCGATGGCGTACATCTCGTCCGCGTCGAGGCGCCTGAGCTCCTCGGCGATGAGTTCGGAGGTGGAGCGGACCTTCAGCGCGAGGGTGCGCGAGGGCTGGCCCGGCAGCGACAGCGTGGCCAGCGGGCCCTCGGGGCGGTCGATGACGATCTCGCCGTTCGCGGTGCCCAGCCGGACGGCCGTGACCACCGGTCCCGCGGTCACGATCCGCTCGCTCTTCACCCCGAGGCGCGCCTCCAGCCAGCGGGCCAGCAGTTCGGCGCTCGGGTTGTCGGCCTCGCTCTCCACGGCCGCCGAGGTGATCTCCACCCGCGCCTGGTCCAGGGCCGCGGCGAGCATCGAGCGCCACGGGGTGAGCCGGGTCCAGGCGAGGTCGGTGTCGCCCGGCGCGTAGGCCCGGGCGCGGGCCTCCAGCGCGTGCAGTGGGCGCTCCACGGCGTACATGTCGGTGATGCGGCGCTGGGCGAGCCCGCCCAGCGGGTCCTTGGCGGGGATCTCGGGGGCGTCCACCGGCCACCACACGACCACCGGGGCGTCCGGCAGCAGCAGCGGCAGCACCACGGAGTCGGCGTGGTCGGAGACCTCGCCGTAGGTCCGCAGCACCACCGTCTCGCCGGTGCCCGCGTCGGCGCCCACCCGGACCTCGGCGTCCAGCCGGGAGGCGGTGCGGTCGCGCGGGGTGCGGGCGTGCCGCTTGATGACGACCAGGGTGCGCGAGGGGTGCTCGTGCGAGGCCTCCTCGGAGGCCTTGATCGCGTCGTAGGCGTTCTCCTCGTCCGTGACGATCACCATCGTCAGGACCATGCCCACGGCGGGGGTGCCGATGGCCCGGCGGCCCTTCACAAGGGCCTTGTTGATCTTGCTTGCCGTGGTGTCGGTCAGGTCGATCTTCATGGCCTGCGCCAGCTCCGTCCGTCTCGTGCGAGCATCTCGTCGGCTTCCCCGGGTCCCCAGCTGCCCGAGGCGTACTGCGCCGGCCTGCCGTGCCGCGCCCAGTACTCCTCGATGGGGTCGAGGATCTTCCAGGACTCTTCCACTTCCTGGTGACGGGGGAACAGATTGGCGTCGCCGAGCAGGACGTCCAGGATGAGCCGCTCGTACGCCTCGGGGCTGGACTCGGTGAACGACTCGCCGTAGGCGAAGTCCATCGTCACGTCCCGGATCTCCATCGAGGTGCCGGGCACCTTGGAGCCGAAGCGGACGGTGACGCCCTCGTCGGGCTGGACGCGGATGACGATCGCGTTCTTGCCCAGCTCCTCGGTGGCGGTGTGGTCGAAGGGGGAGTGCGGCGCCTGCTGGAACACCACCGCGATCTCGGTGACCCGGCGGCCCAGCCGCTTGCCGGTGCGCAGGTAGAACGGAACCCCGGCCCAGCGCCGGTTGTCGACCTCCAGCCTGAGCGCGGCGTAGGTGTCGGTCGTCGACTTGGGGTCGATGCCGTCCTCCTGGAGGTAGCCGCGCACCTTCTCGCCGCCCTGCCAGCCGCCCGCGTACTGACCGCGCACGGTGTGCCGGCCGAGGTCGCGGGGGAGCTTCACGGCCTTGAGGACCTTCAGCTTCTCCATCAGCAGCGCGCCCGCGTCGAAGGCGGCCGGCTCCTCCATCGCGGTGAGCGCCATCAGCTGGAGCAGGTGGTTCTGGATGACGTCACGCGCCGAGCCGATGCCGTCGTAGTAGCCGGCCCGGCCGCCGATGCCGATGTCCTCGGCCATCGTGATCTGGATGTGGTCGACGTACGACCGGTTCCAGATCGGCTCGAACATCTGGTTGGCGAAGCGCAGCGCCAGGATGTTCTGGACGGTCTCCTTGCCCAGGTAGTGGTCGATCCGGAAGACCTGCTCCGGGTCGAACACGTCGTGCACGACGGCGTTCAGCTCGCGCGCGCTGCCCAGGTCGTGACCGAACGGCTTCTCGATGACCGCCCGCCGCCAGGAGCCCTCGGGGGCGTCCGCCAGGCCGTGCTTCTTCAGCTGCCGGACCACCTTGGGGAAGAACTTCGGCGGCACCGAGAGGTAGAAGGCGTAGTTGCCGCTGGTGCCCCGAGAGGCGTCCAACTCGTCGACGGCGGAGCGCAGTTGCTTGAACGCCGCGTCGTCGTCGAAGTCGCCGGGGATGAACCGCATGCCCTCGGCGAGCTGTTGCCAGACCTCCTCCCGGAAGGGGGTGCGGGCGTGCTCGCGGACGGCGTCGTGCACGACCTGCGCGAAGTCCTGGTCCTCCCAGTCCCGGCGGGCGAACCCGACGAGGGAGAACCCCGGCGGCAGCAGACCGCGGTTGGCCAGGTCGTAGACGGCCGGCATCAGCTTCTTGCGGGACAGGTCGCCGGTGACGCCGAAGATGACGAGCCCGGAGGGGCCGGCGATCCTCGGCAGCCGCCGGTCGCGCGCGTCACGCAGCGGGTTGGTCCACTCGGTGCTCATTCCGCGTCCACTCCCTTGTCCGTTCCCTTGTCCGCGAGCGACTTGGCGACCGCCTCCAGCAGCTCCTGCCAGGCGGCCTCGAACTTGGCGACGCCCTCGTCCTCCAGCCGGGTGACGACCTCGTCGTAGGAGATGCCGAGGGCCTCCACGGCCGCGAGGTCGGCGCGGGCCCGCGGGTAGCCGCCGGTGACGGTGTCGCCGGTGATCACACCGTGGTCGGCGGTGGCGTCGAGGGTGGCCTCCGGCATGGTGTTGACGGTGCCGGGCGCGACCAGCTCGTCGACGTAGAGGGTGTCCTTGTAGGCGGGGTCCTTCACACCGGTCGACGCCCACAGCGGGCGCTGCCGGTGGGCGTCCGCGGCGGCCAGCTTCAGCCAGCGGTCGGAGGCGAAGACGTCCTCGTACGCCTGGTAGGCGAGGCGGGCGTTGGCGAGGGCGGCGCGGCCCTTGAGGGAGAGCGCCTCCTCGGTGCCGAGGGCGGTCAGCCGCTTGTCGATCTCGGCGTCGACCCGGGAGACGAAGAACGAGGCGACGGAGTGGATCGACGACAGGTCCAGGCCCCGCTCGGCGGCCCGTTCCAGGCCCAGCAGGTAGGCGTCCATGACCTCGCGGTACCGCTCCAGCGAGAAGATCAGCGTGACGTTGACGCTGATGCCCTCGGCGAGGACCGCGGTGACGGCCGGCAGGCCCGCCTTCGTCGCCGGGATCTTGATCATGACGTTGGGGCGGTCGACCAGCCAGGCCAGCTGCCTGGCCTCGGCGACGGTGGCCGCCGTGTCGTGGGCGAGCCGAGGGTCGACCTCGATGGAGACCCGGCCGTCCCGGCCGCCGGTGGCGTCGTACACGGGCCGCAGGATGTCGGCGGCGGCGCGGACGTCGGCGGTGGTCATCATCCGTACGGCCTCGTCGACCGTGACGCCCCGCACCGCGAGGTCGGCGAGCTGCTCCTCGTAGCCCTCGCCGGAGCCGATCGCGGCCTGGAAGATGGACGGGTTGGTGGTGACGCCCACCACATGCTTGGTGGTGAGGAGTTCGGCGAGGTTCCCGGAGGCGATCCGCTCACGGGACAGGTCGTCCAGCCAGATGGAGACGCCTTCGTCGGAGAGGCGCTGGAGCGCTCCCGTGGCAGCGGTTGCTTCGGTCACTGTGATCATCTTCTTTCTGGCGGTCGGATCAGCCACGGGCGGCAGCGAGCGATTCCCGCGCGGCCACGGCGACGTTCTCGGCGGTGAAGCCGTACTCGGCGAACAGGGTCCCGGCGTCGGCGGAGGCGCCGAAGTGTTCGAGGGAGACGATGCGTCCTGCGTCACCCACGAACCGGTACCACGTCAGACCGATCCCGGCCTCGACCGCGACACGCGCTCGCACGGACGGCGGAATCACGCTGTCGCGGTACGCGCGCGGCTGCTGCTCGAACCACTCCACCGACGGCATCGACACCACCCGGGTGCCGGTCCCCTCGGCCTCCAGCAGCTCCCGCGCGGCGACGGCGAGCCGCACCTCGGAGCCGGTGGCGATGATCACCACCTCGGGCGTCGGGGTGGAGGAGTCGCGCAGGACGTAACCGCCCCTGGCCGCGTCCTCGTCGCGCTCGTACGTCGGCACGCCCTGGCGGGTCAGCGCCAGTCCGTGCGGGGCGGGGTCGGTGGCGTGCCGGCGCAGGATCTCCGCCCAGGCGACGGCGGTCTCGTTGGCGTCGGCGGGCCGCACCACGTTCAGGCCGGGGATGGCGCGCAGCGAGGCGAGGTGCTCGACCGGCTGGTGGGTGGGGCCGTCCTCGCCGAGGCCGATCGAGTCGTGCGTCCACACATAGGTGACGGGCAGCTGCATCAGCGCGGACATCCGCACCGCGTTGCGCATGTAGTCGGAGAACACCAGGAACGTGCCGCCGTAGACACGGGTGTTGCCGTGCAGGGCGATGCCGTTCATCTCCGCGGCCATGGAGAACTCGCGGATGCCGAAGTGGATCGTGCGGCCGTAGGGGTCGGCCTCCGGCAGCGGGTTGCCCTCGGGGAGGAACGAACTGCCCGCGTCGATGGTGGTGTTGTTGGATCCGGCCAGGTCGGCGGAGCCGCCCCACAGTTCGGGGAGCACGGCGCCGAGCGACTGCAGGACCTTGCCGGAGGCGGCGCGGGTGGCCACCGATTCGCCGGGCTCGAAGACCGGCACGGCGGACTCCCAGCCCTCGGGGAGCTGACCGGCCACGATCCGGTCGAACAGCGCGGCGCGCCCGGGGTTGGCGGTGCGCCACTCGGCGAGGCGCTTGTCCCAGGCGGTGTGCGCCTCGGCGCCCCGGTCCAGGGCGCGGCGGCTGTGCGCCAGCACTTCGTCGGCGACCTCGAAGGTGCGGGCGGGGTCGAAGCCGAGCAGCCGCTTGGTGGCGGCGATCTCGTCCTCGCCGAGCGCGGAGCCGTGCGAGGCCTCGGTGTTGCGGGCGTTCGGCGCGGGCCAGGCGATGACCGTGCGCAGCGCGACGATGGAGGGGCGCCCGGTCTCGGCGCGGGCCGCCTCCAGCGCCGTGTGCAGGGCGTGGACGTCGACGTCGCCGTCCTCGGTGGGCTCCACGCGCTGGGTGTGCCAGCCGTACGCCGCGTAGCGGGCGAGGACGTCCTCGGAGAAGGCGGTCGCGGTGTCGCCCTCGATGGAGATGTGGTTGTCGTCGTAGACGAAGACGAGGTTGCCGAGCCTCTGGTGGCCGGCGAGCGAGGACGCCTCGGCGGAGACGCCCTCCTCCAGGTCGCCGTCGGAGACGATCGCCCAGATGGTGTGGTCGAACGGTGACTCGCCCTCGGGTGCCTCGGGGTCGAACAGGCCGCGCTCGTAGCGGGCGGCCATGGCCATGCCCACGGCGTTGGCGGCGCCCTGTCCGAGGGGTCCCGTCGTGGTCTCCACCCCGGCCGTGTGGCCGTACTCGGGGTGGCCGGGCGTCCGCGACCCCTGGGTGCGGAACGCCTTGAGGTCGTCGAGTCCGACCTCGTACCCGGCGAGGAAGAGCTGGGTGTAGAGCGTCAGCGAGGTGTGCCCGGGGGAGAGGACGAAACGGTCACGGCCGGTCCATTCGGGATCGGCGGGATCGTGCCTCATCACCTTCTGAAAGATCGTGTACGCGGCGGGCGCGAGGCTCATGGCGGTGCCGGGGTGGCCGTTGCCGACCTTCTGTACGGCATCCGCAGCCAGCAGGCGTGCGGTGTCGACGGCACGCCGGTCGAGTTCGGTCCATTCGAAACGGTCCGGTGTGTGCGTGCTCATCTTCAAGAAGTCCTCGATAAGAGCGGGCTGTGTCGGTTGACGCGTTCAAAAGTAAAAGTCTGACTTTTTCAAGGGAAGGTCGCGGTGTGTCAGCCTGTGGTGAAAGTGGGACAGCGGGAGCAGGGCCGAGGCGGTACGGGACAGACATGGCGGACAGAACAGTGCAAGGCGATGGCGTGGACGGGATCAGAACCTTCCCCTTCCCGGTCGACCTGAGCGTTCGCGGCGTCGGTATGCAGGTGGGCCCGATGGGTGACGCCCGCACCTGGCACGCCGAGGTACCCCTGGAGCGGATGCACCGCATCGACTTCCATGTCGTGATGCTCTTCGACGGCGGTCCGGTCCACCACATGATCGACTTCACCGAGTACGAGGCCGGACCCGGCGACCTGCTGTGGGTCCGGCCCGGACAGAGCCACCGCTTCGCACCGACGGGCGAGTACCGGGGAACCGTCCTGACCATGCAGCCCGGTTTTCTGCCCCGCTCGACCGTGGAGGCCGCCGGCCTCTACCGCTACGACCTGCCGCCCCTGCTCCACCCCGACGAGCCGCAGCTCACCGCCCTGCGCGCGGCCCTCGACCAGCTCCGCCGGGAGTACGAGGACACCACCACGCTCCCCCTGAGCCTGCACACCGCGGTCCTTCGCCACTCCCTCTCCGCGTTCCTGCTGCGCCTGGCGCATCTCGCCGCCAGCTCGCACGACACCGCCCACCGGGAGGCGGGTTCCACCTTCACCCTCTTCCGGGACGCGGTGGAGCGCGGCTTCGCCACCAACCACAGCGTCAGCGCCTACGCCGACCGGCTCGGCTGCTCGCGGCGCACGCTCGTGCGGGCGGTCCGCGCCGCGACCGGCGAGACACCGAAGAGCTTCATCGACAAGCGGGTGATCCTGGAGGCGAAGCGGCTCCTCGCCCACACCGACCTGCCGGTCGGCCGGGTCGGGGTGGCCGTCGGCTTCCCCGACGCGGCGAACTTCTCCAAGTTCTTCCACCAGCACACCGACCAGACCCCGGCCGCCTTCCGGGCGGAGATGCGCTGAGCGCCCCGCCCGCTCAGGACAGCGGCAGGCCGTTGACGCCCAGGCGCCGGGCGCCGCGCGGGGAGAGCGTCATCGGGCCCGCCCAGCCCAGGTGGACGAGGGCGACCTGGGAGGGCAGCGGGGCGACGGGATCGGCCTCTCGGCCGTGCGACCAGTTCTGGAACAGGCCCTCGGTGGTGTCCACCGCGGACACCACCATGGTCACCTTCAGCTCCGACTCGCCCCAGGTGTGCCACAGCGCCCAGCCCTCGGGCCGGGCTTCGACACCGAACCGGGCGCAGGCGCCGGCGTAGTCCTCCGTACCGCCCGGCCGCAGGACCGCCGCGCCGAACAGCGGGACCGTCGCACGGCCCTCCTCCAGACAGCCGTCGCCCTCGAAGTGGTAGTGGTGCAGCACCCGGGCCAGCGCGTTGAGCCGGCGCTGGAGCGGGGTGGCGTCCTCGGGGTCCTCGTCCAGACGGACCCGTCCCTCGGCGGACGCGGCGGCGCCGACCCGATGGGCCAGTCGCTCGATCTCGCGGAGGTACTCCAGTTCGGTGCGCATGGCGCGCAGTCTGGCAGTACGGCACGCGCCGGCGGTCCGGATTTTTCCGGGGAAGCGGACCGCCGACGGCGCACCGCCCCTGTCAGCGGCGGAAGTTGAACCAGTTCACGTTCACGAAGTCGGCCGGCTGCCCGCTGGTGAAGGTCAGATAGACGTCGTGCGTGCCCGTCACCGCGCCCATGTTCGCCGGGACCGTCCGCCAGCTCTGCCAGCCGCCGGTGTTGCCCACCGCGAAGCTGCCGACGGGCGCGTTGCTCCGGCTGTCCAGTCTGACCTCGACCAGACCGCTCACCCCGGATCCGGCACCGCTCGCCACCCGTGCCACGAACTGGGTGGCCGCCGGGGAGCCGAAGTTGACGCCCCGGTAGAGCGCCCAGTCACCGTTGGCCAGCGCGCCGATGTTCTGGCCGCCGCCGGAGTCGGAGGTCGCCTCGGTCATGGTGCCGGACTGGCTGTCGTGGGACTCGGCCTGGATGGCGCTGTAGGCGTCCCGGTTCCCGCTCGGCGGAGGGGTGGTACCGCTCCCACTGGACAGCACCTGGACGTAGTCCACGACCATCGGGTAGCCCGGCACGGTCGCCCCGTCCGGGCCGCCGCCGAACGCGTCGACGAAGCCGCCGCCCATGGCCACGTTCAGGATGACGAAGTACCCGTGGTTGGTGGCGTTGTTCCAGGTGGTCGCGTCCACCTGGTCGGAGCGCACGGTGTGGTAGTTGATGCCGTCCACGTAGAAGCGGATCTGCTGCGGGCTGGTCGAGCGGTCCCACTCCAGCGCGTACGTGTGGAAGCCGGCCTGACAGGTGGTGTTGGGACAGGCGCGCGAACCGCCGATGCCCGTGGTCTCGTTGCAGGGGCCGCCCGGACTGGTGCCGCAGTGCATCGTCGACCACACGGTGTTCAGGCCCTGGACGTTCTCCATGATGTCCAGCTCGCCGACGCCCGGCCAGTTCCAGTAGTTGCCCCGGTACGGCGTGCCCAGCATCCAGAACGCCGGCCAGTAGCCGCGGGCCGCCGCGCCGGTGACGTTCGGCATCTGGATACGGGCCTCCACCCGCAGCTTGCCGCCCGACGGAGGCTGGAAGTCGCCGCGGACGGTCTCGATGCGGCCGGAGGTCCAGTTGCCGGAGCCGTCGCGGCGCGGGGTGATGCGCAGGTTGCCGTTGCCGTCCAGGGCCACGTTGTTGGTGCTGGACGTCATGTTCTCGATCTCGCCGGTGCCCCAGTTGGAGGGGCCGCCGGGGTAGCCGTGGCCGGTCGCGTACTGCCAGTTGGAGGTGTTGACGCCGCTGCCCGCGGCGCCGTTGAAGTCGTCCACGAACACCTGCGTCCAGCCCGAAGGGGGCGTCGGCGCGGAGGCGTCCGCGGAGGCGACGGCGGCGGCCGCCAGGCCCAGGGCGCTGGCGAACGCGATCAGGGCGCGCCGCAGCGGGCGCCGTCGTCTGTGGGGAGTGCCGGAGGTTTCGCTCATGGGCGTACTGCCTCTCGGGTACGGAGTGTGGGGGTGAGCGGGTGCACTCGAGAGCGCCGATGACCGATTGAGAGCGCTCTCAAAGTGCCGCCAATGTGCTCCCCGACGCTTCGGTCGTCAAGAGGTGAAGCAGAGAAAACCCTTTCACGGCACGGGAGTTCACTGCGTGAATGCGCTAGAGCGCGCTCCCTGCCCGCCATTCGTCCCAGGTGAGATTCCAGCCGTTGAGCCCGTTCGCCGGATCGACGGTTTCCTCGTCGGAGTTGGTCACCACGACGACGTCACCGAGCATCGAACTGTCGTAGAAGCGGTACCCGGCAACGGAGTTGTCGTCCGCTCCCTTGGTGTCCCGCAGGCCGATGCAGCCGTGGGTGGTGTTCGCGCCGCCGAACACCGATTCGGCCGCCCAGTAGTTGCCGTGGATGAAGGTGCCGGAGGTGGTCAGCCGCTGTGCGTGCGGGACGTCGGCGATGTCGTACTCGTCGCCGAGGCCGACGGTGGAGGACTCCATCCGGGTCTCCTCGAACCGCTCGCTGATCACCATGATCCCGGACCAGGTGGTGTGTTCGGCGTCGCCGCCGGTCACCGGGTAGGTGGCGAGGGTCTGCCCGTCCCGTACGACCGTCATCCGCCGCGTGGCGAGGTCGACGGTGCTGATCTGCTCGCGGCCGATGTGGAAGGTGACGTCCTTGGACTGGACGCCGTAGACACCGTCGGCGCCCTCGACGTCCCGCAGCCGCAGACCGAGGGTGACGGTGGTGCCGGCCGCCCAGTACGACTCGGGGCGGAAGTCGAGCCGGGTGTCGCTGAACCAGTGCCCGACGACCTCGACCGCCGGTTCCGCGGTGACGGTGATCGCCCTCTCCACGGCCGCGCGGTCCGTCACGACGTGCGTGAAGTTGATCGACACCGGCATGCCGACGCCGGAGGTGGAACCCGCCTCCGGCGTGAACCGGCCGGTGAAGGTCGCGCCGGGCGACTCGGTCGTGAAGGTCGCCGTCTTCGTCACGGCACCGCCCGCCGACTCGGCGGTGACGGTGTACGTCGTGCCCGAGACCGGGTTCCCCGTCGAGGTCCAGGTGGTGCGGGCGTCGTCGTAGGTCCCGGCCAGGGCGGCTCCGTCGGCGCCGGTGACGGAGACCGAGGCGAGGGTGCCGTCGGTGACGGTGACCTCCACGGGCCGGGTGAACGCGGCCTTCCCCGCGCCGTCGGCCGGGTTCACCGCGATCACCGGCACCGGGGCGGAGGACGCCGAGGCGGTCCCGGTGGCCCGGGCGACGGCGCCCTCCGAGGCGTCCGTGGAGCCCCCGCACCCGGTCAGCGCGGCGACGGGGACCGCGCCGAGCACGGCGAGGACCCCGCGCCGCGACCACCCCCGGGACGAGGGCTGGGACCGGTTCGATATGTGCGAGACGCCCACGGCAGGCCTTCCTGATCCATCCATGTTTGCCCGTGCATGGTGCGTCTCGTTCCTGGGACGACTCTTTGAACGGGCGGTGCCCGCCCTGAGATTCCGATGGACTCGCCTCGGCGTGTTGGCGTCGCCGCAGGTGAGAGGTGTACGGAGGTGCCCGGCGGTTGCCGGGTGGCTCACATCACCGTGGACGGCTCGGGCACGGGAGCTGCGGCCTGTGCGAGGGGGTGGGGGCGGTTGGTCCGGGGTGGTGGTGGGTGTCGGCCGGGGTGGTCGTGGGTGTCGGCTCGGGGTGGTGAGTGGTGAGTGGGGGCGTGAGGGGGTGGTGCGTGGTGGGCGGGAGCGGTGGAGGTCCGGCGGTTCGGGGCGGTGGTGGGCCGTGGGCGTGCGGCGGCGGGCGGGTGGTCGGCGTGGGGTGGGGGTCGGGTGGTCCGGGGTGGTGGGCGTGAGGGGTGGCGGTCCGGTTGGGGCGCGGCGGTGGTGGGGCGGTCGGTTGTGGGAGGGGGCGGCGGTGGGCCGGCTTCGGGTGGTGGTGGGTGTGAGGGGGTGGCTGGCATCTGGCCTGGGGTGGTGGGCGTGCGGCAGTGGCGGGTGGCCGGTTTCGGGTGGTGGGTGGTCGGCGTGAGGCGTGGCGGTCTGGTCGGTGCGTGGTGGGCGGGAGCGGTGGAGGTCCGGCGGTTCGGGGCGGTGCGTGCCTCGCGCGGTGCAGCCCCTGCTGCTCGCCTGCGTGACCGCGACCCGGGTGCCGGGGCCTCGCGGGGGCGCGAAGCGTTCGCGGGCCCGCGAGGCTCATGTGCTCCGGTGCTGCGGCTCGGCCCCGCGGGGTGCGGGCGCGTGTACCCGTTCGCCGGGTCGGGCCGGGCACGGGCGTGCCCCGGCAGGGCGTGGTGCCTGCCGGGGCCGGGGCCGGGTCCGGGGCGCGGGTCCGGTGTGGACGCGCCGGTCAGACCTTCGTCGGTACCGGCGGTTCCGGGACGGCCGGCGCCTCCGTCAGGCCGAAGCGGTCGTGGGCCCGGCGCAGCGGACGCGGGGCCCACCAGGCGTGCCGGCCGAGCAGCGCCATCGTGGCCGGGACCAACAGCATCCGCACCACCGTGGCGTCGATCAGCACCGCCAGGGTGAGCCCGAGACCGATCTGGAGGATGGGCGAGAAGCCGCCCGTCATGAACGCCCCGAAGACCACCGCGAGCAGCAGCGCGGCACAGCTGACCACCCGGCCGGAGCGGCGCAGCCCGGTCACCACGGCCGCCCGGTCGTCCTCGCCCCGTTGCCGGGCCTCGCGGATCCGGGCCAGGATGAACAGTTCGTAGTCCATCGCCAGCCCGAAGGCGATGGCGACGATCAGCGGCGGCGCGGTCAGGCTCAGTGCACCCAGCCCCTCGGCGTCGAGCAGTCCCGCCAGATGGCCGTCCTGGAACACCCACACCACCACCCCGAGCGCGGCGCCCAGACTGAGCAGCGTGGTCGCGATGGTGCGCAGCGGGATCAGCACCGAACCGGTGAAGGCGAACAGCAGGGCGAAGATCCCGGCGAGGACCGTCACGGCCGCCCACGGCGCACGCTCCGCGAGCATCGCCCGGAAGTCCACCAGCCGGGCGGCGACCCCGGTCACCTCGACCGGTTCGTCGCCGCGCAGTTCCCTGATCCGCTCCACCAGGTCCGTGGCGGCCTTGCCGTCGACCCCGCCGGGCGGCCGGATCTCCACCACCGTGGCGCCGCCCGGCAGCGTCCGGGACTCGGCACCGGACAGCGCGCCGATCCGTTCCACGGTCGCCGGATCGGCGCCGGGCCGGGCCACGACGGTGATCGGGGAGACCCCGGTGCCGGGCGGGAAGTGCCCGTCGACGGTGTCGTACAGCTGCCGTGCCTCGGTGCTGGTGGGCAGTTGCTTGGCGTCGCCCACGCTGATCGTCAGGCCGGCCACGGGCAGTGCCACCACCAGCAGCGCCGGTACGACCGTGGCGACGACCAGGGTCCGGCGGCGGGTGGCGAAGCGGGCGAGTCGGGCGAAGAGGCGGCCCTCCTCGCGGTCGGGGCGTACCCGGGCGGGCGGGATGCGGCCGCCGAACCTCGCCAGCAGCGCGGGCAGCAGGGTGAGCGCGGCCAGCATGTCGACGACGACCACGGCGGCAACCGCCAGTCCCATGCTGCGCAGGAACACACTGGGGAAGACCAGCAGCCCGGTCAGGCTCACCGCCACCGTCACCCCGGAGAACAGCACGGTCCGCCCCGCCGCCTCGACCGTGCGGTGCACGGCCTCCACGACGTCGTCGGTGTGCCGCCGCTCCTCGCGGAAGCGGACCAGCAGCAACAGGGCGTAGTCCACGGCGAGTCCGAGGCCCAGCATGGTGGTGACCTGGATGGCGTACACCGAGATGTCCGTGACCTCGCTGAAGGCGAACAGCGCGAGGAACGCGCCGGCGACCCCGCTGACCGCGATCACCAGCGGCAGCGCCGCGGCCCGCAGTCCGCCGAACACCACCAGCAGCAGGGCGAGTACGACCGGCAGCGAGATCAACTCGGCGTTCTTGACGTCCTCCTGAGCGCGTTCCCCCAGTTGCCGTCCGAGGAGTTCGCCGCCGCTGACATGGACCTCGGGCGCGTCGATCTGCCGGATGCGGTCGGCCGCGGCGTCGGTCGCCCGTTCCTCCGCGTCCTCCTCCAGGCCGCCCTCGAAGGTGACCGGGATGATCAGGGCCTGTCCGTCCCGGGCGGTGAGCCCGGGCGTGCGGTACGGATCGGGTACGGCGGCCACCCCGGCGATCTCACGGACCTCGGCGACGGCCCGCTCGACCTGGGCGCGCAGGGCGGCGTCGGAGACCGCCTCGCCCGCGACCACGGCGGTGACGGTCTCGCCCGCCGGGTCCGCCCCGGCGAGGTACTCCTCGGCCAGCTCCGACTCGGTGCCGGGCACGTCCGGCACGTCGTCGGAGAGCCGGGCGAAGACACCCGTGCCCAGGCCGAAGCCCAGCAGCAGGAACAGCAGCCAGAGCAGGATGACGGTGAGCGGGCGGCGCGTGGCCGCCCGGGCGAGCGTGGCGAGCACGGTCCCTCCCGGTGATGGACGTCGACTTCGCCCCCAGACTCGTCCCGGACCGGGGTTCGCCGGATCGCCGGAGGGAGCGGTTTCCCGGCCTCCGCCGCACGGGGGAGAGGGCGGGCGGTCTCACCCGTACGAGGGATGCGGGGGCGGGAATCATCGCGGTCCGCCCGGGAGTTGAACGATCAGGAGCGACCGAGCACGAAGGAACACACCTGACCGCCGGGGAGACGAGCGGTCAGGAACCGCCGATCACGAAGGAGTGCCCATGACCGAGGAGCCCGCCGTCCGTGAGCTGCGCCTGGTGGTCACCGCTGAGGACTACGACGCCGCGCTGCACTTCTACCGAGACGTCCTCGGCCTGCCCGAGCGGGCCGCCTTCTCCTCGCCGGGCGGGCGGGTGAGCATCCTGGAGGCGGGCCGGGCGACGCTGGAACTGACCGACCCCCGCCACGCCGAGTACATCGACGACGTCGAGGTGGGACGGCGTGTCGCCGGGCATGTCAGAGTCGCCTTCGAGGTGCCCGACTCGGAGTCGGCCACCCGAAGACTCGCCGAGGCCGGCGCGGAGGTCGTCGCCGAGCCGACCCGCACCCCCTGGAACTCGCTGAACTCCCGACTCCGGGCGCCCGCCGCGCTCCAGCTCACCCTCTTCACCGAGCTGGGGGAGGATCAGGACTGACCGTCGCCGGGAGTGACCAGACCCGTCTCGTACGCGCAGATCACCGCCTGCACCCGGTCCCTGAGCCCCAGTTTGCTCAGCACATTGCTGACATGGGTCTTCACGGTGTGCTCGCTCACGAACAGCGCCGAGGCGATCTCCGCGTTGGTCAGACCGCAGGCCAGCATGCTCAGGGTCTCCGTCTCACGGGCGGTGAGCACCTCCAGCCGTCGCGGGGCGACCTCCGCCGCGGCCTCCCGCCGACGGCGCCGCACCAGGTCCGCGACCAGGCGCCGGGTGACCGTCGGGGCGAGCAGTGAGTCACCCCCGG
This sequence comes from Streptomyces sp. NPDC000983, assembly GCF_040299205.1. Taxonomy (NCBI): domain Bacteria; kingdom Bacillati; phylum Actinomycetota; class Actinomycetes; order Kitasatosporales; family Streptomycetaceae; genus Streptomyces; species Streptomyces sp. NPDC000983. The sequence goes on from NZ_JBEPBM010000034.1 coordinate 14,563, forward strand.
CGACCACCCGGACCGCGTGCACCAGGTCGTCCCGGCGGACGTCCTTCAGCAGGAAGCCACTGGCCCCCGCGCACAGCGCGTCGTAGACGTACTCGTCCAGGTCGAACGTGGTCAGCATGACCACCTTGCAGGCGGACTGCCCGCACACCCGCCGGGCCGCCTCCAGGCCGTCCATGACGGGCATCCGGATGTCCAGCAGGAGGACGTCCGGCGCGTGCCGCCGCACCGCCGCGACGGCCTCCGCGCCGTCACCCGCCTCCGCGACCACCTCGATGTCCGGCTGCGCCTCCAGGATCATGCTGAAGCCGCTGCGGACCAGTTCCTGGTCGTCGGCGACGACCACCCTGATGCTCATCCGTGTGCCGCCTGCCGGTCGTCCGCCGGGAGCCGCACGAGAACCCGGAAGCCGCCCCGCGGACCGCGCCCGGCACGGGCGCTGCCCCCGCAGGCCGAGGCCCGCTCCCGGATGCCGATCAGCCCGTGCCCGCCGTCCGGGCCCGAGGGGCCGCGTCCGTCGTCCGTCACGGACAGGGTCAGTTCGTCCTCGGTCCAGTCGAGCGCGACCGTGGCGGAGGAGGCGTAGGCGTGCTTGACGGTGTTGGTGAGCGCCTCCTGCACGATCCGGTAGGCGGCCACCTCGGTGTCCGCGGGCAGCGGCCGCGGTTCGCCCTCGGCGAGCAGCTCGACATGGAGCCCGGTGGTCTCGGTGACCTGCCGGACCAGGCCCGGCAGCGCCGCCACCCCGGGCTGCGGGAGCCGCCGTGCCTCGACGTCGCCCCGCTCCTCCTTCAGCACACCGAGGATCCGCCGCAGCTGCGCCATGGCGTCCCGGCCGGTCCCCGCGATCGTGTCGAACACGGCCTCGGCGCGCGCCGGATCGCTGCGCACCACGACCGGCCCGGCCTCGGCCTGCACCACCATCAGGCTCACCGCGTGGGCCAGGATGTCGTGCATGTCGCGGGCGATCCGGGCACGCTCCTGAGCGATCGCCCGCGCCGTGTCGGCGGCCCGCTCGCGCTCCAGCCGGCGCGCCCGGTCCACGAGGGCGGCGGTGTAGGCGCGCTGGATCCGGGCCAGCATGCCGAAGCCGTACGCCCCGGCCACGCTGAGCAGTTGGAAGGCGTACTCGAAGGGCAGCGGCTCCTGCTTGTGCTGCATGGTCAGCACCACGCCGAGGACCCAGCCCGTGAGCATGGCCCGGCGCTGCCAGACCTTCCCCTCGGCGGCAACGGTGTAGAGGACGACCAGACCGGCGTACACCACGTCCGGCGGGGGCGCGTGGTACCAGGCCATCGCGGGGGTGGCCGCGGACACCGCGCAGGCGGTGGCGAACGGCGCCCGGCGCCGCCACACCAGCGGCACCGCCGTGGCCGCGGCCAGCAGCCAGCCCTGCCAGGTCAGCCGGTGCTCCCCCTCGTCGGGGAAGATCCACTGGAGGGAGGCGGCGAAGAGCACCACGGCGGCGAGCGCGGCGTCGACGACGTACGGGTTCGCCGTGCGCAGCCGGGTGACGGCCGGGGCGAACCAGGGGGGCGGGGGCATGGGCGGCTCCTCGGGGCAAGAGGCCCCCTCAGTATCGGAGGCCGGATGCGGCACGGTCCTCACCGGTGAGAGGGATATCGCGGCCGGGGCCGTGAGCGTTGCGACAGCACCGAGAAGGAACCAGAAGTCCGAACCGTCCCTCTTCGTGGTCGCCCTCTCCGTAGCCCGCCCTCTCGCAGTCGCCTTCTCCGCAGTCGCCCCTCCCCATCGCCCCTCCGCAGTCGCAACAGAGCGTTCACAGCGTAGGCATGGTCGCGGGCCGACCGATGCGATCACCATCGTCTGCGGACCCCTGGGCCTGTCGGCCCCAGCCCGCCGCCTCCTGGGAGACCCGTAGGCCGAGCCGCCGCGACTTCTCACCGCGGTCGCCGCCGTGCCGGCCGCGGCCGCGGCGGTCACCGGCTGCGAGGTCGGCGGGCGGGCACTGCCCCCAGCCGACGCGAAGCCCGCCCCTGCGCGCCCGGTGGCCCGGTTCGGCCCGACCGGCTCAGCTTCGTAGTGCTCCTCGCCGACGACCTCGGCCACGGCTAACTCAGCTTTTACGGAAGAAAGTTGATCCGCACCCCCGCCTCGACACCCTGGCCGCCGAGGGACTGCGCTTCGTCGACGTCGACGCCGACGCCACCGCCCCGGTCTGCGCGCCCTCCCGCTGCTCGCTGCTGACCGGACTGCACAGCGGCCACGCCACCGTACGGGAGAACCCCTGGGGCCCCGGCGGCCAAGGCGCCCTCACCGAGGTGGACTTCACCTTCGCGGAGGCGCTCAGGTCCCTCGGCTACCGCACCGGGATCTTCGGCAAGTGGGGATTCGTCCCAGGGCTGCCCGGCCAGCCGAGCCACCCCAACTCCCGAGGTTTCGAGGAGTTCTACGGCTACATCGGCCATCGGCCCGCCCACGACTACTACCCCGGCCACCTCGGATGGCGACCGTTCCGGCCACCCGTGCCCGGTACGCGCCCGACCTGCTCCAGGAACGCGCGCCGGCGTTCCTCGACGCGCACGGTGCCGGGCCGTTCCTGCTCTGCCTCACCCCGAACCTGCCCCACGCCCCCAGCCAGGTCCCTGACGAGGGCGAGTACGCCGACCGCCCCTCGCCCGGCCCCGACCGGCGGCACGCGGCCCGGATCGGCCGCCGCGACAGCCTCGTCGGCGAGATCGTCGACCGCCCCACCCGACTCGGCGTCGCGGACCACACCTGGTGCTGGTCACCGGCGACAACGGCCCGCACGAGGAAGAGGGCGCCACCTCGAACTCTTCGACGCGGCGGGCCCGTTGCGCGGCTGCAAGCGCAACCTGTACGAGGGCGGCATCCGCGTCCCACTGATCGCCTGGTCCCCGGGGCGGGTCCGGCCCGGCACCACCGACCGCCCCACCCAACTGACCGACCTGCTCCCCACCCTCGCCGACCTCGCCGGAGCCTCCGCGCCCACCGACCTCTCCCTCGCCCCGCTGCTGCGCGGCACCGGCCCCGACGCACGCCACGACGACCTGTACTTCTACCGCAACCACAGCGGAGTCACCTCGCGCTCGGACGCCGAGGACCGCGGCCGGCCCCGGCCCCGGTTCAGCGCCGAGGTCCCTAACGACAGGCCCCTCCCGAACCTCAAGGCCGGGAGGGGCCGCCACCGCCGCCGTACGAACCACGCCCGCCCGCCGGCGTTCGGTCGAGCGTGACTCAGGCGCCGGGATCTGGGGGTCTTGCCCCGCCTGGCCTCAACGGCTGCAGGCGGTAGGGCAGTTGCTCCGTCGGTCCCGCGTCCCTCCGTAGCCTCGGGCCGCTGCTTCCTCCTGCGCAACACCTTGACGGCGGCTTCCCATGAGTTTTAAATCACAACGTAAATTAAGTAGTGAGACTTTTGGTGAACCGGCGCCCCCACCCTCCCTCCCCAAGGAGAGCCGCATGCCCACCCGCACCCCCCGCATCCTGCTGACCGCGCTCGGCGCGGCGGTCGCGTTGACGGCGGGCCCCGCCACAGCCGCCCCCGCCCTCGCGCCGAGCGCCGCCGCCGCAGCCGCGGCCGCCTGGGACACCGACCGCGCCGCCGCCGCGTACGCCCAGAACCCGGCCGGGGTGACCGCCTCCGGCAGCGAGAACGCGGGCCTCGCCCCCGGGCGGGCCTTCGACGGCGACGGAACCACCCGCTGGTCCAGCGACTTCGCCGACACCGCGTGGATCCGCCTCGACCTCGGCGCGACCCTCCGGATCGACCGCGTCGTCCTTGACTGGGAGGCCGCCTACGGCAAGCGCTACGTCCTGGAGGTCTCGAAGAACGGCACCGACTGGACCCCGTTCTACACGGAGACCGCCGGCACCGGAGGCACCGTCACCGCCCACACCTACCCGCAGGAGGTCACCGGCCGCTACGTCCGGATGCGCGGCGTGGAACGCGCCACGCCCTGGGGCTACTCCCTGTACGCGTTCAAGGTGTACGGCGGCGAACCGGCCCCCGCCTCCACCAGTCGCGCCAACCTGGCCCTGAACCACCCGGCGTTCACCAACTTCTACCAGCACGCGGGCAATTCACCCGCCTTCGTCACCGACGGCGGCTGGCCTGCCGATCTCAAGGCGGACCAGAGCCGCTGGTCCAGCGACTGGAACGCCGACCGCTGGGTCTCGGTGGACCTCGGCGCCCGCGCGACGATCGACACCGTCGACCTGTACTGGGAGGCCGCCTACGCCGTCGACTACGAACTCCAGGTCTCCGACGACAACCGCACCTGGCGCACCGTCCACCGCCCCTCCGCGTCGGAGGTCGCGGCCCGCAGGGCCGACGTGAAGTCCCCCGGCGAGGCGGCGGGCCGGCACGACTCGGTCCGCCTGGCCCAGCCGGCCACCGGCCGCTACGTCCGTATGCTCGGCAAGGAACGCCGCTCCTTCCACAACCCGGCCCCGGCAACCGCTCAATTCGGCTATTCGCTCTACGAGTTCCAGGTCTGGGGCACTGGAGGCAGCGAGACGGCCGCCTACCCGGCGCTCCCGGCGGACCAGTCCGGCGCCTACCGCACCACGTTCTTCGACGACTTCACCGGCGCCTTGCTCGACCGCGCCAAGTGGCGCGTGGTGCGCACCGGTACGGAGATGGGCCCGGTCAACGGCGAGTCCCAGGCGTACGTCGACTCCACCGACAACATCCGCCAGGAGAACGGCAGTCTGGTCCTGGAGGCCCAGCACTGCAAGGGCTGCACCAAGGCCGGCGGAGGCACCTACGACTTCACCTCGGGCCGCATCGACACCAACACGAAGTTCGACTTCACCTACGGCCGGGTGAGCGCCCGGATGAAGCTCCCGGTGGGCGACGGCTTCTGGCCCGCGTTCTGGCTGCTCGGCAGCGACGTCGACGACCCGTCGGTGTCCTGGCCGGCCTCCGGCGAGACCGACATCATGGAGAACGTCGGCTACGGAGACTGGACCAGCACCGCGCTGCACGGCCCTGGCTACTCCGCGGACGGCAACATCGGCGCCCGGCAGGTCTACCCGAACGGCGGCCGAGCCGACCACTGGCACACCTACGCCGTGGAGTGGACCCCGACCGGCATGCGCTTCTACGTGGACGACGTCCTGGTCCAGGAGACCACCCGGAACAAGCTGGAGTCGACCCGGGGCCAGTGGGTCTTCGACCACAACCAGTACGTGATCCTCAACCTCGCCCTGGGCGGCGCCTACCCGGCCGGCTGGAACAAGGTCACCACCCCGTACTGGGGTCTGCCGCAGTCGAGCGTGGACCGGATCGCGGCCGGGGGAGTGCGGGCGGAGGTGGACTGGGTCAGGGTCGAGCAGAAGGGCTGACCCGCCCCTCGGCGGGCCCGGTGAGCGGCGCGGCCGCTTGGCGACGCGGCCGGAGGGGTCCAGCCCCCTCCGGCCGCCGGCCGAGTGCCCGCGAGATCCCCCGCGCCGCGATCCGCACCGCGGGGGCTCGACAGCCGCGCGGGGTCAGCCCGTGGCCTGGCGGTACGCGTACACGCTCGTCGACACCGCGCAGACGCCCGGCTGGATCACCTGGGCGCGCAGGGTGCCGCTCCGTGCGTCGTAGTCCACGCCCTCCGTCTCGAAGGTGCCGGTGCACACGCTGCGTTGGGGCAGCGCGAACAGGGCCCGCACCGCGCCGGTGACCGGCTGCCCGTCCAACTTCCGTTCCAGATCGACCTGGAGGAGGGGACGGATCTGCGGGAACAGCGATCCGGTGGCGTCGTTGGAGGCGCACACCAGGCGGGTGTCGGTGACGAAGTCGCAGCCCTGGATGTCGCGCACGGGTCTGTCCAGGGTGATCTGCCAGACCTCCTTGAGCTCCCCGCCGGTGGGCGGGGTCGCCGGGTTGAGCAACGGGGCGGGGAAGACCTGGAGGCGGTTCTGGTCGCCCCACTCGCCCGCCACCAGCCACTGCCCGTCGGGGGAGACGGCGGCGAAGGAGTTGTTCAGCTTCTCGCCCGGGTTGAGCTGGTGCACGTACTCGTAGCGCTTCCCGGACGGCGTGGTCACCGCGAACATCTTGGAGGTGGCCGTGTCGGGCCCCTGGTAGGCGTCGAAGACGTGGCCCTCGGCGATGTCCGGGTCGCCGACGTGGTTCCAGCCCTTGATCCGCAGGGAGAGCGGGATGTCCAGCAGCCCCCGGTACAACAGCGAACCGTCCGCCCGGCTGGCGAGCCCCTGGCCGCCGCCCAGCGAGTCGGTGTACGCCGTCCCGGTCTCCTCCCACCGGGGGTCACCCGCCGCGGACGCGTTCCCCGCACCGATCGTGAGAGCAACGAACGCAGCTGCCAGACAAAGAAGTTGACGCTTCATCAGACAAACATCCTTGAGGTCGAGGGGATGGCCCTGGAATGGAACCACGTATCACCCCCAAGGTCACCGCCCCCAACCCACCCGACCCAGCTGCGACCCACCAAGGGGCGCGGGGAACTGCGCGCCCAACCACCCACGACCCGCACCCGCCCACCGACCCCTCCAAGGGGCGCGGGGAACTGCGCGACCAGCCACCAACCGTCCCGCACCCGCCCCCCGCCCCCGACCACCCCACCCCGTGGGCGCCCCCGGAACCCGGTGCGATCTGACCGCCCTGCCCGCAGGGCAAACACCCGAACCACCCCCCACATGCGTAGATTGACCCGGCGAGGGGCCCGGCCCCAAAACAGACGGCAGGAAAGAGCAAGGCGTGAGGCTGACGATCCTCGGCGGAGGCGGATTCCGCGTACCGCTCGTCTACGGTGCACTACTCGACGACCACGCCGAGGGCCGAGTGACCGAGGTCGTCCTGCACGACCTCGACCCCGACCGCCTCGCCGCAGTAACCCGCGTCCTGGCCGAACAGGCCGCCCCGATCCCCGACGCCCCCCGGGTCACCACCACCACCGACCTCGACGAAGCCCTCCGCGGCGCAGACTTCGTCTTCTCCGCGATCCGCGTCGGCGGCCTCCAGGGCCGCGCTGACGACGAGCGGGTGGCGCTCGCCGAGGGCGTCCTCGGCCAGGAGACGGTCGGCGCCGGCGGCATCGCCTACGGACTGCGGACCGTGCCGGTGGCGACCGACATCGCCCGAAGGGTGGCCCGGCTGGCACCGCACGCCTGGGTCATCAACTTCACCAACCCCGCGGGCCTGGTCACCGAGGCCATGTCCCGCCACCTCGGCGACCGTGTCATCGGCATCTGCGACTCGCCGGTCGGCCTCGGCCGCCGTATCGCCCGCGTCCTCGGCGTCCACGATCCCGCCAAGGCGTGGATCGACTACGTCGGCCTCAACCACCTCGGCTGGGTGCGCGGACTGCGCGTCGCCGGACACGACGAACTCCCGCGGCTGCTCGCCGACCCCGCGCTGCTCGGCTCCTTCGAGGAGGGCAGGCTCTTCGGCACCGACTGGCTCCGCTCCCTCGGCGCGATTCCCAACGAGTACCTGCACTACTACTACTTCAACCGTGAGACGGTCGACGCCTACCGGCGGGCCGAGCGGACCCGAGGCGCCTTCCTCCGCGACCAACAGGCCGGTTTCTACGAGGAGATGAACGACCCGAAGGCCGGCGCGCTGGCCGCCTGGGACCGTACCCGCGCCGAGCGCGAGGCCACGTACATGGCGGAGAACCGGGAGAGCGCCGGCGCCGGCGAGCGGGAGGCGGACGACCTCTCCGGCGGCTACGAAAAGGTCGCCCTCGCACTGATGCGGGCCATCGCGCGCGACGAGCGCACCACCCTCATCCTCAACGTCCGCAACCGGCACACCCTTTCCGTCCTCGACGCGGACGCCGTCATCGAGGTGCCGTGCCTCGTCGACGCCAACGGCGCCCACCCGGTCTCGGTCGATCCGCTGCCCGGCCACGCCACCGGGCTGGTCTGCTCGGTCAAGGCCGTCGAGCGCGAGGTGCTCGCCGCAGCCGAGTCGGGCTCCCGGGCGACGGCGGTGAAGGCGTTCGCGCTGCACCCGCTGGTCGACTCGGTGAACGTCGCCCACAGGCTGGTCGAGGGTTACATCGCGGTCCATCCGGGCCTCGCGTATCTTGACTAGACCACTTTCGCGACGGGCCCCGCCCCGAACGGCCCGCGCCGCGGGGGCGGCGGCGTACCCGGGTCCGACCCCGCGTCCGGCGAGGAGATGCCGTGCCGATACAGCCCTGGTTCACCGACGCCAAACTGGGGATCTTCGTCCACTGGGGGATCTACGCCGTCGACGGAGTGGCGGAGTCCTGGTCCTTCTACGACGGCCGCGTCCCCCGCGACCAGTACCTGTCCCAGCTCGGCCGCTTCACCGCCGACCGCTACGACCCGCGGGCCTGGGCCGGGCTGTTCGCCCGCGCCGGCGCCCGCTACGCCGTCCTCACCAGCCGCCACCACGACGGCGTCGCCCTGTGGGACTCGGCGCACGGAGACCTGGGCGTCGGCCGCGACCTGCTCGCCGGATACGCCGACGCGCTGCGCGAACAGGGCCTGAAGGTCGGCTTCTACTACTCGCACTCCGACTGGAACCACCCCGACTACACCTCCGTCCGCCGCCCCGGCCCGCTGCCGGACTGGCAGGACAACCGCTACGCGCAGGCCCCCGCCGACGCCCAGGACCCCGCCGCCTGGGAGCGCTACCTCGCCTACCGGGACGGTCAGATAAGGGAGTTGACCTCCCGCTACCGGCCCGACCTGCTCTGGTTCGACGGGGAGTGGGAACGCGACGAGGAGCAGTGGCGGATCACCGAGCTGGCCGCGCTGATCCGCTCCGAGGTCCCGGACGTCGTCCTCAACGCCCGCATGCTCGGCGAGGGCGACTACGCGACCCCCGAGCAGGGTGTGCCGGTGGTGCCGCCGGACGGCCCCTGGGAACTCTGCCTGACGGTCAACGACTCCTGGGGCTACCAGCCCCACGACCACAACCACAAGTCGCTCGCCCAGCTGATCCGCTACTTCACCGAGACGATCGGCGCAGGCGGCAACCTCCTGCTGGACGTCGGCCCGCGCGCCGACGGCACCGTTCCAGCCGCCCAGGCCGAACGGCTGGAGGGCCTCGGCGCCTGGATCGCCCGGCACTCCGACGCCGTGCACGGCACCGGACGAGGGCTGCCCGCAGGACACCACTACGGGCCGAGCACCCTCTCCGCGGACCGGCGCACCCTCTACCTGACCCTGTTCGACGCCCCGCGCGCCGAGATCGGGGTCCGCGGACTGCTCGGCGGGGTGCGCCGGGTCACGGTCCTCGGCGCCGGCCGGGAACTGCCCCACCGGATCGTCGGCGGACTGCACGAGACCCCCGGCGTGCTGTGGATCGACCCGCCCCCCGCGGCCGACCTCGACGCCTGCGCGACCGTCCTCGCGGTCGAACTGGACAGGGAACTGGAGCTGTACCGGGGGGCCGGACGCTCCTGATGGGGAGGGGTTGTCCGCGAAACTTCCAGGAAGTTTTAAGGAAGCGGCAAAACGCCAGGCCACGGCCGGAATCAGGCCCTCCGCGGCGTTCGCGCTTCGCCTGGCCGACACCCGCAGTTCGCCTTCTGCCTCTGGGATGCGCGCACAACGGCGCAAGAGAGAGGTGTCACGGTGCGAGACTCGCGCACATCGGTGATCGGCAAGGGGCTCCGGCGGCGGGGCAGGCTGATGATCCAGGCGGTGAGCCCGCCGCGCCGCACCCTGGACGGAGTCCCCGCGCCCAGGGCCGCGGCCGAACCCGCCAAGCCCGTCTACGTCGCCCCGCGCGCCCCGCGCCTGGTGGAGTCACCGGTGTTCGTCCTGTCCTCGGTGCGATCCGGCTCGACGCTGCTGCGGGTGCTGCTGAACAGCCACAGCCGGATCCGCGCCCCGCACGAGATGCATCTGCGCACGGTCCACGTCCAGTTGAGCCGGGGCTTCACCCCGGACGCGATGAAGGCGCTGGAACTGGACCGGACCGAGCTGGAACACCTGCTGTGGGACCGGGTGATGCACCTGGAGCTGACCCGCAGCGGCAAGGACGTCCTCGTCGACAAGACACCGCCGAACACCCTCATCTGGCCCCGGCTGCACCGATGTTGGCCCGACGCCCGGTACATCCTGCTGCTGCGCCACCCGGGCGCGATCATCGCCTCCCTCACCGAGCGCCGCAAGGACCCCGACCACGCGGAGATCCTGGCGGAGGTGCTGAACTACTCGGAGAGGCTGGAGGAGGCCCGCCGCACGCTCGACGCCCATGTGGTGACCTACGAGGAACTCACGGCGGAACCGGAGCGGGCCACCCGTGCGCTGTGCGGATACCTCGGCGTCGACTGGGAGCCCGGCATGCTCGACTACGGCACCAAGGACCACGGCACCTTCCGCCCGCAGCTCGGCGACTGGAGCAGCACCATCAAGTCGGGCCGCATCCAGCCGGCCCGCACGGCCGACGCCACCGCCGAACTCCCCCCGCGCCTGCGGGAGATCGCGACGGCGTGGGGATATCAGTCCCCCTGACCTGACCTGACCTGACCGGTGACGGCGAAAGCCCCGCACCCCTCACGCCCGAAGCCGGACGCGAGAGACGTGAGTGACGGGCGGGACCTGCTGGAAGCGAACCGCGGTTCGCCCCCGGCACCGCTACAGCGGCAGTGCCTGACCCGCCCGGGTCCCGACCGGACCGACAGGACCGATCGGACCGGCAGGACCGACCGCACTGACGGGACCGACGGAACCAACCGTCTCCGAGCCGTCGGCGGTCTCGACCGCCTCGGCCGGGGCCGGACCCGCCACCACGGGCAGCGCCTGCTGAAGCTCCTCCGCCCGCTGCTGGGGCAGCGACACCCCACGCAGCGGGCGCGGACCGGAGACCACCGTGTAGTCCTGCCCGAGGAACGGCGGCGCGACGTCGCCCGGGTCCTCGCCGAGCGCCAGCTGCACGGCCGCCCAGGGAGCGTTGATCCCGCACAGCGACAGCTGGTGCAGCCCGCCCGCCGGACGCGTGTTGACGTCCATCAGCACGGGCCGGTCCCCGAACATCCGGAACTGGATGTTGGACAGGTAGTGCAGCCCGAACCCCTCGGCGACGGCCCGCGCCGGCTCCAGCCACTGCTCGTGCAGCGTGAACCCGCGCCGGCGGCCGTTCTTGGTGCGGCCCACGGCCATCCGGAGCCGGTTGTCGGGTCCGGTGAGGCAGTCCACGGACACCTCCGGCTGCTCCAGCCGCGGCATCACCAGCCAGTCCACCTGCTCCTCGGAGTCGGCCAGCGCCTCCAGCACCAGGTCCAGCGGGACGTAGGGGCTCGGGAAACCGCTCAGGTGCATGAGGGAGAAGGGGGTGCGGGTGATCACGCGGAAGCCCACCCCGCCCGCCCCGGACGCCGGCTTGAAGCAGGCCCGGTGCCCGGCGGCCTCCAACTCCTCCACCGCGGCCACCAGTTCCTCGGCGCCGCGCACCCGCCACCACGGCGGCACCGGCACCCCGATCGCCTGGACGGCCTCGTAGGCGATCACCTTGTCGTGGAAGACGGCCACGGCCTCCGGCGGCGGCGCCAGCAGCGCCGTACCGACCGCCGCGAAGTCCGCCCGGTGCGCCACCACCGCGGCCTGGTGCAGCCGCGGCACGAACACGTCGATCCCGCGCCGGGCGCACTGGTCGAGCGCGTACTCCACGTACCCGGCCGGGGAGAGGCCCTCCGGCTCCAGCTCCGCGGTGTCGGCGGCGGCCAGCACCGGGGAGTCCGCGTCGCCGTGCGTGGCATGGATCTCGACGGCCCGATCGCTCGGATTTCGACGCAGCTGATCCATGAAGAACACGTTCTCCGCGTACGTGCGGTTGAGCCAGACGCGTACGCGAGAGACCATGCAGGCCGCCTTTCACGGTTCACGGGCACGGCGAAGCAGGCCGTGCCCGGCCAGGGAGGTTGGAGGTACACCAAACCGCCCCGTGCGAAGGGAATTTCATGGCGGTGGTGTTGGGGCGATCATACGGCTTGGCACAGGCCCCGCGTGCAACGTGCGTGTTACGGATTCCCCGACCGGGCCCGGCGTGATCAAGGGACACCGTAGTCGCGCCCCGACACGGGCGGCGCGGGCGGGAACCCGCCTTGTACCCGAACCGCTTATGTGTTCTGGTGGTGCTTTCTACGCGCGGAGGGGGACGAGAGGTGGCGTCGACGGTCGGCGGTGCCGGACAGCTGCTGGCCATCAGTGACCTGCACATCGGCTACGAAGAGAACCGCTCCTTAGTCGAGAAGATGCGGCCGGAGAGCGACGACGACTGGCTGCTGGTGGCCGGCGACGTCGCGGAGACCGTGGCCGACATCCGCTGGGCCCTGCAGACGCTCGCCGGACGCTTCAGCAAGGTGATCTGGGTGCCGGGCAACCACGAGCTGTGGACCCACCCCAGGGACACGGTGACCCTGCGCGGCGTGGCCCGCTACGAGTACCTGGTCGCCCTGTGCCGGGAACTCGGTGTGACCACGCCCGAGGACCCCTACCCGGTCTGGGACGGCGCCGGCGGCCCCGTCGCCGTGGCCCCGCTCTTCCTGCTCTACGACTACTCCCTCCTCCCGCAGGGCTGCGCGACCAAGGAGGAGGGCCTGCGGTACGCGCACGGCACCGGCATCGTCTGCAACGACGAGTACCTGCTGCACCCCGACCCCTACCCCACCCGCGAGGCGTGGTGCCGGGTCCGGGTCGCCGAGACCGAGCGCCGCCTCGCCGCGCTCCCCGCCGACCTGCCCACCGTCCTGGTCAACCACTACCCGCTCGACCGGCACCCGATGGAGATCCTCTGGCATCCGGAGTTCGCCATGTGGTGCGGCACCGGGCTGACGGCGGACTGGCACCGCCGGTTCCGGGTACAGACCATGGTCTACGGCCATCTGCACATCCCGCGGACCACCTGGCACGACGGCGTCCGGTTCGAGGAGGTGTCGGTCGGCTACCCGCGTGAGTGGCGCAAGCGCCCGGAGCCGCCGGGACGGCTGCGCCGCATCCTGCCCAGGGAGGTCGGGGCCCCTTGATCGAGGAACTGCTGCCGGCGGCGGTGGTGACCGTGGAGGCGTACGGCGACGAGGACGCCGAAGGCACGGTCCTGTACCCCGAGGAGGCGGCGGTCGTCGCGCGGGCGGTGGACAAGCGCCGGCGTGAGTTCGCCGCCGTCCGCGGCTGTGCCCGCCGTGCCATGGAGAAGCTCGGGGTGCCGCCGCAGCCGCTGGTGCCCGGCGACCGGGGCGCCCCGCGCTGGCCGGACGGGCTGACCGGCAGCATGACCCACTGCGACGGCTACCGCGCGGCCGCCCTGGTCCGTGCCGGCGACCTCGCCTCCCTCGGCATCGACGCCGAACCCGACGAACCGCTGCCGGACGGGGTGCTGGCCGCCGTGGCGCTGCCCGGCGAGGCTCTCAGGGTGGGCCGGCTGACCCGCGAACGGCCCGGGATCCGCTGGGACCGGCTGCTGTTCAGCGCCAAGGAGTCCGTCTACAAGGCGTGGTTCCCCCTCACCGGCCGGTGGCTGGACTTCACCGAGGCCGACATCGAACTCCTCGCCGAACCCGGCGGACCGCCCCACGGCCGTCTCACCGCGACGCTCCTCGTCCCCGGCCCCCTGGTCGGGGGCCGCCGCGTCGCCGCCTTCGAGGGCCGCTGGACCGTCGGACACGGTTTCCTCGCCACGGCGGTCGCGGTACCGCACGGCTGAGCCGACGAACGACTGAGTCGGCGCACGGCTCGCGGCCGGCGCGGTCAGGGCTGCGGGCACCAGCTGTGCAGCAGCCGGAAGAACTCCTCCTCGTTGCCCGTCAGCCCGGCCTCCGCCAGGGCGCGCTCCGCCTCGGCGAGCACCCCGGGCGGCACCACGGGTGGTCGCCCCCCGCCCGGCGGGCCCCCGGCGGCGTCGAAGGCCGCCCGCACGGTGTGCAGCAGCCGCAGATACGCCTGCACGGCGACGCGTTCGCGGTCGGTCAGTACGGCGGTGGGCATCGGTCGGCTCTCCCCGAAGTCGGCGTCGTCTCCCGCCCCGCGGAACAGGGCGCCCCACCAGCTTGCCGCCCAGCACTGACAACCGGGGTCGGAGCACCCCGCGGTTCGCCCGCTCAGCGCAGCTCGGGGGGCGTACGGGCGCGACTCAGCCCTGCGGTCCGCGGTACCCCAGCGACGCCTCGATCCGACCGGCCAGATGGTCCTTCTGGACCGGGCCGCGCAGCGAGGAACCCGCGAGCCAGGTCCGGCACTTGCTGGCCAGCAGCAGCCCGAAGCTCTCCGCCTCCTGCTCGTCGCTCAGGTCGAAGCGGCTGCGCGCCGCCACCTGCCGTACCGTCGCCTCCAGCTGGGCGTCGTCCTGGAGCAGCCGGGCCGCGACCGCGGCGCCGTCCACGTGGTGCCCGCGGTGCCCGGCCTTCATGTGCCACAGCTCGTGCCCGAGGATCACCAACTGGTGGTCGGGGGCGGTGCGTTCCTCGATGACGACGAGGTCCTGGTCGGCCATGTCGAGCCACAGGCCGCTCGCCGTGCCGGGCGGGAAGGCGGCCATGCGGAAGCGGACCGGGCGGCCGCGGCGCCTGGCCATGGCCGCGCACAGCGCGCCGTACAGGTCCGCCGGGTGTGCCGGAGCGGGGAGTTCCAGCTCACCGACCAGCTCGCCGCACAGGCGGTGCATGTCCCTACGGATGCCCACAGATCTCCCCCGGGTCACGACTCGGGCCGCTTGACGCTCTCCAGGAGCATGTCCAGCCATTCGGCGACCTTGTCGCGGTGCTGGTCGGTGGGCAGTTGCGCGGCCCGCCAGGCGATCCCGCGCACGCCGTGGTCCTGCAGCAGCCGCTCCAGCGGGTCCTCGGAGGTGACCGCCGACTCCCGCTCGGCGAGTTGCTGGAGGAGTTCCTGTTCGGTGCGCTGGAGGGCGCCCGCCAGCGCCTCGGGGTCCTCGGCGGTCAGGAAGCCCGCGTGGACCCGGAAGAAGCGCTGGATGGCGTCGCAGTGCTCCATGGTGGGGCGCCGGTCGCCGTTGATCAGGGCGCCCGCCTGCTGCCGGGACATCCCGGCGCCGTCGGCGATCTCCTGCTGGGTGTACTTGCGGCCGTTGGGCTTGAGCCGGGTGCGGCGCAGCAGGTCCAGGCGTTGCAGGAAGCGGGCCTGGACGTCGGGTTCGCCCGCGGGGCGGCCGCACAGCAGCGCCTTGACCACGGGTTCGGGGACGCCGGAGGCGAAGGACAGCCGGACGGTGTGGAAGACCTCGGTGTGCGGGACGCCCAGCCGGTCGGCGAGCGCGGTCACGCGGGCGACGACGGCCGGCAGTGCTGCCGTCCCCGTGGCGCCCGGACCCTCGAAGCCAACCGTCACCGACAGAACTCCTGAATCTCTTCACCGTTTCTCACCGGCGGTCGCGGTGAACTTCCCGGAGAGTAGCGGGTGGTTCGAACTCACATCCAGGTCTCGCCACAACTGTGGCCAATTTCAGCCGTCAACCGGCATGAAATGCCACGATAGTTGACACGGCTCGCGTCGGGGCAGCAGGATCAGGGCGCCGCGTCAAGGCCGCACAGGCAAGAGGGGTGACCTCCCGATGGCATATCAGGCAGGAGGGCAGCGATCGGCACCGCGGCCCGTCCCCGAGAATCCCGAGGCCCAGGCCTACCTCCAGGACTACGCCAGTCTCCTGGACGCCGTCTCCTTCCCCTCCGTCGTCCTCGACCGGCGCTGGGACGTCGTCCTCGCCAACACCGCTTTCGCGTCACTTTTCCGCGGTGTGGGCCCGCATCCCACGGCCATGCCGGGTGACAACTTCCTCCGGTTCGTGCTGTTCCACCCCGACGCCGGCACCGTGCTCGGCGACCACGAGTCCAGCTGGTGCCTGCCGATGCTGGCGAACTTCGCGGCCGCGGTGGAGCGCCACGGCCACGACCAGGCCCTGCAGTCCATCCGCCGGGACATCGCCCAGGACCCGATCATGGAGGCGGCCTACCGGCACGGCCTGCCGCACTGGATCCGCACCGTCGGCGAACGGGCCCTCGCCCCCGACGGCGCCGTACGGCCGCTGCTGCATCCGGACCCGCGCTGGGGCGCGACCGAGTGCCGGATCGTCGACGAGACCCCCGGCGTGCTGCGGGACATGGGGTGCACCCGGCTCACTCTGGTCCTGCGTGACGCGCGTCGAACGGCACACCCCGGGCGCCGTGCGGGGCGTCCGCGGCGCACGGCGGCCCACCTGAGCGTGGTGCCCGCCTCCGAGGCCTGACGGGCACCGTCGGCGTTCAGGTCGCCGACGGCGCCTTGTCAGTCCCCGCCCGTCCCGGCCCGCCGGGTCAACTCCCGCCTCCGGGACGACTCCTGTCCTCCGCGCGCCACGATCGGTCTCACCCGCGCGGTGGCATTCCCAGCGAAAGAGCCATGTGACATAGTACTGCCGTGACCAAGGGACTGACCTGCGATGTCGTGGTCGTCGGAGCCGGAATGGTGGGCGCCGCCTGCGCCCTGTACGCCGCCCGGGCCGGCCTCGACGTCACCGTGGTCGACCGCGGACCGGTGGCCGGCGGCACCACCGGCGCCGGGGAGGGCAACCTCCTGGTCTCCGACAAGGAGCCGGGCCCCGAACTGGACCTCGCGCTGCTCTCGGGCCGGCTGTGGACCGAACTCGCCGCGGAGTACGGCGAGTCGATCGAGTACGAGGCCAAGGGCGGGGTCGTCGTGGCCTCTTCCGCCGAGAGCCTCACCGCGCTTCGGCACCTCGCCGACGGCCAGCGCGCCGCGGGAGTGGTCGCCGAACCCGTCGGCCCCGAGGACCTGTACACGCTCGAACCCCGGCTCGCCCCGGGCCTGCCCGGCGCCGTGCGTTACCCGCAGGACAGCCAGGTCATGCCCGCCCTGGCCGCCGCCCACCTGATCCGCGCCTCGGGCGCCCGCCTGCTCACCGGCCGGACCGTCACCGCCGTGCTGCGCACCCCCGGCGGCGCGGTGCGCGGAGTCCGCACCGGCCACGGCGAGATCCACGCCCCGGCCGTCGTCAACGCCGCCGGGACCTGGGGCGGCGAGCTGGCCGCCCTCGCCGGCGCCCGGCTGCCCGTCCTGCCGCGCCGGGGCTTCGTCCTGGTCACCGAACCCCTCCCGCGCCTGATCCACCACAAGGTGTACGCCGCCGACTACGTGGCCGACGTCGCCAGCGACTCGGCCGCCCTGCAGACCTCACCGGTCGTGGAGGGCACCGCCGCGGGACCGGTGCTGATCGGCGCGAGCCGGGAACGCGTCGGCTTCGACCGGTCCTTCTCGCTCCCCGTCGTACGGGCCCTGGCGGCCGGCGCCACCCGCCTCTTCCCCTTCCTGGCCGACGTCCGCGCCCTGCGCTCCTACGTCGGCTTCCGCCCCTACCTCCCCGACCACCTCCCCGCCGTCGGCCCCGACCCCCGGGTCCCGGGCCTGCACCACGCCTGCGGCCACGAGGGCGCCGGCATCGGCCTCGCCACCGGCACCGGACACCTCATCGCCCAGGCCCTCACCGGCGCCCCGCCCGACCTGAGCCTGTCCCCGTTCCGCCCCGACCGCTTCCCGGCACCGGAGGAGGCCCCGTGAGAACACCCCTGGACCTGGCCGGAGCCCGACCGGGCCCCGCCTTCACCGTCACCCTCGACGGCCGGGAGATCGAGGCGCTGCCGGGACAGACGGTGGCCGCCGCGCTCTGGGCGGCCGGCGTCACCTCCTGGCGCGCCACCCGCGGCACGGGCCGCCCCCGGGGCGTCTTCTGCGGCATCGGGGTCTGCTTCGACTGCCTCGTCACCGTCAACGGCCGCCCCAACCAGCGCGCCTGTCTCCTCCCCGTGCACCCCGGAGACACGATCGGCACCCAGGAGGGGACGGGCCACGATGACTGAACACCCCCGGCTCGCCGTGATCGGCGCGGGCCCCGCGGGCCTCGCCGCCACCCTCGCGGCCGCCGCCCGCGGGGTACGGGTCACCCTGATCGACGCGGCCCCCGGGGCGGGCGGGCAGTTCTACCGCCGGCCCGCCCCGGAACTGCGCGCCGCCCGACCGCAGGCCCTGCACCACCAGTGGCACACCTGGGAACGCCTCCGAGACGGCCTGCACGCCCATGAAACAGCCCGAACCGTAAGGCATTTGACGGACCATCACGTCTGGCTCGTCGACCGTCACCGCGCCGGGTTCACCGTGCACGCGCTGCGCGGCCCCGAACAGCGCGACCCCGTCGAGGTGCGCGCCGACGCGGTCCTCCTGGCCACCGGCGGCTACGAGAAGGTGCTGCCCTTCCCCGGCTGGACCCTGCCCGGCGTGGTCACCGCGGGCGGCGCCCAGGCCATGCTCAAGGGCGGCCTCGCGGTGTCCGGCCGCACCGCGGTCGTCGCCGGCACCGGACCGCTGCTGCTGCCGGTGGCGACCGGGCTCGCCGCCGCCGGGGTCGACGTCGCGGCGCTCGTGGAGTCCTCCGACCCGACGGCCCTGCTGCGCCGCTCCCGGACCCTGGCCGCCGAACCCGGCAAGGCCCTCGAAGGCGCCGGGTACGCGGCCCGGCTGCTGCGGCACCGGGTGCCCGTCCTGGCCCGGCACAGCGTCGTCGAGGCGCACGGCACCGGGCGGCTCACGGCCGTGACGGTCGCCGCCCTGGACCGCGCCGGACGCGTCAGGCCCGCCACCGTTCGCCGTATCGTCTGCGACACCCTCGCCGTCGGCCACGGCATGCTCCCGCACACCGACCTCGCCGAGACCCTCGGCTGCCGGCTCGACGGCCCCGCCGTCCACGTCGACGACGAGCAGCGCACCGACGTGCCCCTGGTCTGGGCCGCGGGGGAGACCACCGGAATCGGCGGCGCCGCCCTCTCCCTCGCCGAGGGGCACATCGCGGGCCGCTCCGCCGCCGCCCGGCTGCACGGCACCGCACCCGACCCCGCCGGCTGGGCACCGGCCGCCCGCACCCGGACCCGGCTGCGGGCCTTCTTCGCCGCGCTCGACACCGTCTGCGCGCCGCCCGCCCACTGGGCCGAGCAGGTCACCGACGACACCGTGGTCTGCCGCTGCGAGGAGGTCACCGCCGGTGCGGTCCGCACGGCCGTCACCGAACTCGGGGCCGGCGACCGGCGGACCGTGAAACTCCTGACCCGGGCCGGCATGGGCTGGTGCCAGGGACGGATGTGCGCACCCGGGGTCGAGGGACTCGCCGGCTGCCCGCCCACACCGTCCCGGCGGCCACTGGCCCGCCCCGTCCCGCTCGGCGTGCTCGCCCGGGCCGGGGAGGACGACGACTGACCCCGAAACGACGGACCACGGACCACCCGCACCCATCAGTGACATGTCACACTCCACACAGGGAGCCCGTATGACCGGCACCGACCACCGTCCCTGGCACGGCGTCCTCGTCGCCACCGCCCTCCCGCTCGACGACGACCTCGCCGTCGACCACGCCCGCTACGCCGAACACTGCGCCTGGCTCGTCGAGAACGGCTGCGACGGCGTCGTCCCCAACGGCTCCCTCGGCGAGTACCAGGTCCTCACCCCCGAGGAGCGCGCCAAGGTCGTCGAGACCGCCGTGGCCGCCGTCGGCGGCGACCGGGTGATGCCCGGCGTCGCCGCCTACGGCTCCGCCGAGGCCCGGCGCTGGGCCGAGCAGGCACGCGACGCCGGCTGCGCCTCCGTGATGCTGCTGCCGCCCAACGCCTACCGCGCGGACGAGCGTTCGGTGCGCGCCCACTACGCGGAGGTCGCGAAGGCGGGCCTGCCGGTCGTGGCGTACAACAACCCCATCGACACCAAGGTCGACCTGGTGCCCGAACTCCTCGCCGAACTCCACGCCGAGGGACACGTCCAGGCGGTCAAGGAGTTCTCCGGCGACGTCCGCCGCGCCTACCGGATCGCCGAACTGGCGCCGGAACTCGACCTGTTGATCGGCGCCGACGACGTCCTGCTGGAGCTGGCGCTGGCCGGCGCCAAGGGCTGGGTGGCCGGCTTCCCCAACGCGCTGCCGCAGGAGACCGTGCGGCTCTACCGGGCGGCCGTCGCCGGTGACCTCGCCGTCGCCAAGGAGCTGTACGCGCGCCTGCATCCGCTGCTGCGCTGGGACTCCCAGGTCGAGTTCGTGCAGGCGATCAAGTCGTCCATGGACGTCGTGGGCCGGTACGGCGGCCCGGTGCGCCCGCCCCGGGTCCCGCTGGCGCCCGCGCAGGAGGCGGCCGTCCGCGCCGCCACGCGGCAGGCCCTCGCGGCCGGAACGGGCCGGTGACCGTGCGCAGCAGAATCGTCCTGCACGCCGTCGACTCGCACACCGAGGGCATGCCCACCCGGGTCGTCACCGGTGGCGTCGGCACGGTCCCCGGCGCCACCATGAACGAGCGGCGGCTGTACTTCCGCGAGCACCGCGACGACATCAAGCGGCTGCTGATGAACGAACCGCGCGGCCACTCGGCGATGAGCGGCGCCATCCTCCAGCCGTCCACCCGCCCCGACTGCGACTGGGGCGTCCTCTACATCGAGGTCTCCGGCTATCTGCCCATGTGCGGACACGGCACGATCGGCGTCGCGACCGTACTGGTGGAGACCGGCATGGTCGACGTCGTCGAGCCGGTCACCACGATCCGCCTCGACACCCCGGCGGGCCCGGTCGTCGCCGAGGTCGCCGTCGAGGACGGCGCCGCGAAGTCGGTCACTCTCAGGAACGTGCCCTCCTTCGCCGTCGCCCTGGACCGGCGGATCACCCTGGCCGACGGGCGCACGGTCACCTACGACCTGGCCTACGGCGGCAACTTCTACGCCGTCCTCCCGCTGGAGGAGTTCGGGCTGCCCTACGACCGGGCCCACAAGGAGGAGATCCTGGCGGCCGGCCTCGCCCTGATGGAGGCGATCAACGCCGAGGAGGAACCGGTGCACCCCGAGGACCCGTCCATCCGGGGCTGCCACCACGTCCACCTGTACGCGCCGGGCGCCACCGCACGGCACTCCCGGCACGCGATGGTCATCCACCCCGGCTGGTTCGACCGCTCGCCCTGCGGCACCGGCACCAGCGCCCGCATGGCCCAGCTGCACGCCCGCGGCGAACTCCCCCTGCACACCGAGTTCGTCAACGAGTCGTTCATCGGCACCCGGTTCACCGGCCGGCTGCTCGGCACCACCGAGGTCGCCGGGCTGCCCGCGGTCCTGCCCAGCTTCACCGGCCGCGCCTGGATCACCGGCACCGCCCAGTACCTGCTCGACCCGGACGACCCGTTCCCGGCGGGGTTCGTCCTGTGAGTGCGCGTCGAGCCGGGCTCCGGGGCGGCGATAATGGCCGGTGACGCGTGACATTGCATTCCCTAGGAGACCATCCCATGGACCCCCGGCCCGCCGGCGCCCCCTCCCTGCCCACGCTCGGCGGAAAGAAGCGCAGCTACCGCGAGGGCGTCGCCGACGCCCTGCGGGCCGCGCTGATCGCCGGTGAACTCCTCCCGGGAGAGGTGTACTCGGCGCCCACCCTGGCCGCCCGGTTCGGCGTCTCGGCGACCCCGGTGCGCGAGGCCATGCTCGACCTGTCCAAGGAGGGCCTGGTCGACACCGTGCCCAACAAGGGCTTCCGGGTCACCCAGGTCTCCGAGAGGCAACTGGACGAATACACGCACATCCGCGCGCTCGTCGAGATCCCCACGGTGGTCGCCCTGGCCGGGACCGCCGACCCGGTCTCCCTGGAGGCGCTGCGCCCCGCCGCCCGCGAGATCGTGCGGGCCGCCGAGGCCGGCGACCTCATCGCCTACGTCGAGGCCGACACCCGCTTCCACCTCGGCCTGCTGGCCCTCGCCGGCAACGCCCACCTCGTGGCGGTCGTCGGCGACCTGCGCGGCCGCTCCCGCCTCTACGGGCTCGACGCGCTGGTGAAGGCGGGCCGGCTGACGGCCTCCGCCGAGGAGCACCTGGAACTCCTCGACGCACTCCTCGCACGCGACGAGGACGCCGTGCGCGAGGTCATGACCCGGCACCTCGGCCACGTCCGGGGGCTGTGGGCGGCGAAGTAGCCGCAGCACGCGAAGTCCCCTGGCGCCGTGCGCGGTTCGGCGCGGCGCCGTCCGTGCACCGGCCGGCCCGCGCGCCTTCGTCGCCCTCCGCGGTGACCGGCGTCCCGGCGACCTCGGGGGTGCCGGGGTACCCGCCGTGCGGATACGTCCCGAGGGACATGCACCCGTGGTGCCCGCACCCCCCGTATCCCCGACCTTCACACGAGGGCCACCGCACCCTTCCCCGTCGTTTCGTGCTCCTGGAACACTCCTTGCGCGCGCGTTTCGTCATGACCCCGTCCGGTCACCCCACCCAGCATGAGAGGTCACTCCGTCATGCCCGATGTCAACCGGCGCAGGTTTCTCCAGGTCACCGGTGCCACCGCCGTGTTCGCCGCGCTGTCCGCCAGTATCGAGCGGGCCGCCGCGCTGCCGGCGAACCACCGCACCGGCTCGATCGAGGACGTCGAGCACATCGTCGTCCTCATGCAGGAGAACCGCTCGTTCGACCACTACTTCGGCAGGCTCAGAGGCGTCCGCGGTTTCGGCGACCCGCACCCGGTGACCCTGGACAGCGGCAAGCCGGTGTGGCACCAGTCCGACGGCACCAAGGACCTGCTGCCCTTCCACCCCACCGCCGACGACCTCGGCATGCAGTTCCTGGAGGGCCTGCCGCACGGCTGGACCGACGGCCAACAGGCCTACCACAGCGGCAAGTACGACCGGTGGATCCCGGCCAAGGGCACCACGACCATGGCCTACCTCGACCGCGAGGACATCCCCTTCCACTACGCGCTCGCCGACGCCTTCACCGTCTGCGACGCCTACCACTGCTCGTTCATCGGCTCCACCGACCCCAACCGCTACTACATGTGGTCCGGGCACACCGGCAACGACGGACAGGGCGGCGGGCCGGTCCTCGGCAACGACGAACTCGGCTACGACTGGACGACCTACCCGGAGCGACTGGAGGCCGCCGGGATCTCCTGGAAGATCTACCAGGACATCGGCGACGGCCTCGACGCGGCCGGCTCCTGGGGCTGGATCTCCGACGCCTACCGCGGCAACTACGGCGACAACTCCCTGCTGTACTTCAACAAGTATCGCAACGCCCGGCCCGGCGAGCCCTGGTACGACAAGGCCCGCACCGGCACCGACGTCAAGAACGGCGACGGGTACTTCGACCTGCTGCGGGCCGACGTCGAGGCCGGGACGCTGCCGCAGATCTCCTGGATCGCCGCCCCCGAGGCGTTCTCCGAGCACTCCAACTGGCCCTCCAACTACGGCGCCTGGTACATCGCGCAGGTGCTGGACGCGCTGACCTCCAACCCCGAGGTGTGGGCGCGGACGGCGCTGTTCGTCACGTACGACGAGAACGACGGCTTCTTCGACCACCTGGTGCCGCCGCTGCCGCCGCAGGACGCCTCCCGCGGAAAGTCGACCGTCGACGCCTCCCTCGACGTCTACCCCGGCGACAGCCGCCGTCCGGCGGGAACCTACGGGCTCGGCCCGCGGGTGCCGATGCTGGTCGTCTCACCGTGGAGCAAGGGCGGCTACGTCTGCTCCGAGACCCTCGACCACACCTCGATCGTGCGGTTCATGGAGCGCCGCTTCGGCGTCGCGGAGCCCCACATCTCCCCGTGGCGCCGTACCGTGTGCGGCGACCTCACCTCGGCGTTCGACTTCTCCCGCGGCGACAGCCGCCCGGCCGCGCTGCCGGACACGGACGAGTACGAGCCGCAGGACCGCGAGCGGCACCCCGACTACCGGCCGGTCCCGCCCGCCGACCCGGCCATGCCCCGGCAGGAGCGCGGTCTGCGCCGGTCCCGCCCGCTGAAGTACGACCCCCGCGTGGACGGTTCGGTGGACCCGGAGGCCGGCCGGTTCACGCTGACCTTCGCCTCCGGCGCCGAGGCGGGCGCCGCCTTCCTGGTGACCTCCGGCAACCGCACCGACGGGCCCTGGACCTACACCACCGAGGCCGGCAAGAGCATCGCCGACACCTGGAACTCGGCTTACTCGGGAGGCTCGTACGACCTCACCGCGCACGGCCCCAACGGCTTCCTGCGCGTCTTCAAGGGCTCGAACCGGGTCGCCGGACCCGAGGTCACCGCCCGTCGCACCGGCGACGACATACGGCTGACCTTCACCAACCGGGGCTCCCGGAGCGTCCGCCTGCGCGTCACCGGCGGCTACGGCGGGCGGGACCGAACCTTCACCGTGCGCCCCGGCACCACCGTCCGGCACACCGCCGACCTCTCGGCGAGCCGCCGCTGGTACGACCTGACCGTCACCTGCGACGCCGACCCGGCGTTCCTGCGCAGGTTCGCCGGGCACGTCGAGAACGGCCGTCCCGGGGTGAGCGACCCGGCGATGATCACCGAGTAGCGGGGCCGCGCGACGGCACGGGGTGCCTCACAGCGGTGTGAGGTGTCCCGGTTCCGGCCGCCGGGGCGTCAGCACGGACTCGACGGCCGCCGCGCCCGGGATCAGTACGGGGCCGACGGGCGTCCGGCCGGGGACGAGCACGGTCCCGGCGCCCGCGGCGACCGCGGAGGGGTTCGGCACCAGCGCCGGTTCGACCGACGCCGTGCCCGGCTCCAGGGCCAGTACCGCGGCCACCGGGTGGTCCTCCTCGACCGCCGGGTGGTCCACCCCGGCCACCGGGTGGCTCTCCTCGGGGGCAGGGTGGGGAGTCACCCGGGTCAGCAGCAGGACGCCCCTGGCCGCCACGCCCGCGCCGGCCAGCGCCAGCAGCACACCGGCCGCGCCGCCCTGGAGCCGCTCGCCCAGCAGGACCAGGCCGATCAGCGCGGCGGCGACCGGGTTGGTCAGGGTCACCACCGCGAGCGGGGCGTCCAGACCGTCGCGGTAGGCGGTCTGGGACAGCAGCAGACCACCCACCGCGAAGGCCGCGACCAGCAGTGCCACCCCGGCCACCTGCACGCTGAGCAGCGGGCCCGAGCGGTCGGTGGCGGCCACCGTGACGGTCTGGGTCAGCGCCGAGGCGACCCCGGAGGCGAAGCCCGAGGCGGACGCGTGCCGCAGCCCCGGACGGGTGCCCGGGCGGGCGAGCAGCCCGATCAGCGCGGCCGTGGCGGCGGCCACGCCGAGCGCCTCGGGGGTGCTGAGGACGTCGTCCGGCGCCGGCCCGGACGCGGTGATCAGGATCGCGGCCAGACCGGCCAGGGTCAGCGCCGTGCCCCGCCACTCCACCGCGCTGACCTTCCGGCCCGCGACCCGGGCACCGAGCGGCACGGCCGCGACCAGGGTGAGCGCGCCGAGCGGCTGGACCACGGTGAGCGGCCCGTACTTCAGGGCCACGACGTGCAGCAGCGCGGCCGAGCCGTTCAGCCCGACCGAGGCCCACCAGGCGCCGGAGCACATCAGACGGAGGATTCCCGAGCCCGCGGCGCGGGAGGCGAGCCGCTCCTGGGCGACCGCCGCGGCCGCGTAGGCGACGGCCGAGAAGAGGGACAGCACTACCGCGAGCAGTGTGGCGTTCATCGGCCAGCTCCCACGAGAGACGTTTCGTCCGCCGGTACGAGGTGTTCGGTGCCGCGTCCCGCGGTGGTCCGGGTGCGGTGCGGTGAGAGGGGGGTCCCCCGGGCCGGGGTCCGGGGGCGGATCAGGGCGAGGGCGAGCCCGAGCAGGGCGGCCGCCACGATCGCGTCGAGCCAGTAGTGGTTGGCGGTCCCCACGATCACCAGCAGGGTCACCAGGGGGTGCAGCAGCCACAGCACGCGCAGCCGCGAGCGGGTGGCGACGATCAGGCCGACGGCCACCATCAGCGCCCAGCCGAAGTGCAGGGAGGGCATCGCCGCGAACTGGTTGGAGAGCTGGTCCTCGGCCGGCGGGCCGTACACCGACGGGCCGTACACCCGGGCGGTGTCGACCAGACCGGTCGCGGCGAGCATCCGCGGCGGGGCGAGGGGGAAGAGCAGATGTCCGGCCAGGGCGACCGCGGTGACGGCGGCCAGTACCCGGCGCGCCCACACGTAGTGCGCGGGGCGGCGCAGGTACAGCCAGACCAGGAAGGCGACCGTGGCGGGGAAGTGGACGGCCGCGTAGTAGGTGTTCGCGACCTCCACCAGGCCGTCGCCGTGCAGCAGCAGCGCCTGTACCGCGCCCTCGCCGGGCAGCTGGACGGCCCGCTCCAGGTCCCACACCTCCCGCGCGTTGCGGAAGGCCTCGCCGGTGTGGCCCGTGGCCAGCTGCCGGCCGAACTTGTAGACGAGGAAGAGTCCTACGACGAGGAGGAGCTCACGGACGAGCGGCGGACGCGCGGTGGCGTCCGGCTCGGCCGGTGCAGGCTCGGTGCGGGCATTCATCCCCCGGCCCTTTCGCTGACGGTGCTGCTCGGGTGGTGCGGGCGGCGGCCCGCGGTGCTTATGACTCCGCGGACGCGCCGAACTCATCGATACGGGTACGTACCGAAACGCCACTGTACCGATACGGCAGTGTACCGATACGGTCGGGTACCGGTACACTGGTGTATCGATTGACTTGGGCCACACCGTGAAGCACCGAGCGAGGGGAAGTGCCGATGACGTCGCAGGCCGCGGACGGACCGGAGACGGTCACCGCCTCGCGCCGCTCCAAGATCACGCCCGAGCGTGAGCAGGAGTTCTTCGACGCCGTCCTCGACCAGATCCGCGAGTGCGGGTACGACGCGGTCACCATGGAGGGCATCGCGTCCAGCACGCGGTGCAGCAAGTCCACGCTCTACCGGCAGTGGAAGAACAAGCCCCAGTTCGTCGCGGCGGCCCTGCGCTCCAGCGGCAGCCCGCGCTTCGCCGGGATCGACACGGGTACGCTCGCGGGCGACCTGCGCGCGGCCGGACGGGCCGTCGGGGACTGGTCCGGGGACACCACGAAGCTGCTCCAGGCCTTCGGGCACGCGGTCACCCAGGACCCCGAGCTCCAGAAGGCCCTGCGCGAGGCGCTCGTCGAACCCGAGCTGGCCGCGCTCCGGAAGATCATCCAGCGCGGGGTCGAGCGCGGCGAGGTCGCCGCCGACCATCCCGCGCTGCCGTACATCGCCGCGCAGATCTTCGGCGTGCTGCGCGCGCGGCCCGTGCTGGAGGGCGAGTTCGCCGACCCCGACTACCTGCTGCGCTTCGTCGAGGCGGCGGTACTGCCCGCACTCGGGCTCACCTAGAACCCAGGCCGCCGTCCACGGGATGACCGGACGGTGGCCTGCTCGCGCCGCACCGTGGGGACGGGGGCGGCGCGCACCCCCCGGCCGGGTGGGGTCCCTCTTGAGCGGAGAGGTGCCCCACCCGGCCGTCGTCGTACCGGGCGGTGCTCAGACGTCCTGGCCGCTGCCGCCGCCGGTCGCCGCCTCGATGCCCCGGGTGATCTCGTCGATCACGGACTGCTTCTCGCCGACGTCGATGCCGAAGCGGACCACCACGATCTGCCCGGACTCGGCGGGGGAGGGGAAGGCCAGGGACTCGACGTAGCCGTCGGCGCCCTTGCTGGTGACCGCCTTCCAGCGCACCCGGTAGCCCTTCTGGCCGGCCACGGTCACCGCCTTCGAGGCCAGCACCTCGTGCGAGGTGATCTCGCCGTAGCCCTCGCCGTAGGACCGCTGGGCGTTCTTCTCGATGTCCGCCTTGGCGACCGCCTCGAAGACCTCTCCGTGCTCGTCGTGGTGGCCCGCAGGCCCGGCGACGTCCGCGGCGAGGGCGCCCGCCACCTCGACGCCGTGTCCAAGGCCGCGAGCAGCCCCGACGCCAGACTCAGCGCACTGACCCCGGACGCCACCGCCGGACTCACCCGCGCCACCCTCGGCGGGCACGCGGACGGCGCGTTCTGCCGCGAGGTCTGGGCCGTGACCGCCGGAAACCCCTACGAGACCGTCGAGTTGCTCGCCAAGGTCCAGGACACCGAGCTGGAACCGGTCGAGTCCTCCGCCGCCGAACTGCGCGCCCTGAACCGCTCCGCCCGCGGCGGCGGCCTCGTCGCCCGCCTGGAGGGGCTCGGCATCGAGGCCACCCGGTTCGCCTGGGCCGCCGCCATCCTCGGCGCCGGAATCACCGTCGACCAGGTCGCCCGGCTCGCCACCATGAGCCCCGAGGACGCCCTGCGCTGCGCCGAACTCCTGTGCAACGCCCGTATCCTCACCGCCCCCGACCTCGCGGCGCGCACCGGCGGAGAGGGCGAGCTGGAGTTCGTCCACCCCCTCATCGCCACCGCCGTCTACAACTCCATCCCGCCCGCCCTGTGCACCGCCATGCACGGCATCGCCGCCCGGGTCGTCACCGACTCCGGGCGCGGAGCGGCTGCCGCCTCCCGCCACCTGCTGGAGGTCCACCCGGACGACGACGTCGAACTCGTCGCCCAACTCCGCGACGCCGCACGCGAACACCTCGCCGTCGG
This sequence comes from Streptomyces sp. NPDC000983, assembly GCF_040299205.1. NCBI lineage: Bacteria > Bacillati > Actinomycetota > Actinomycetes > Kitasatosporales > Streptomycetaceae > Streptomyces > Streptomyces sp. NPDC000983. The sequence continues at coordinate 42,822 of NZ_JBEPBM010000034.1, forward strand.
CGCCCCGGACGGCGCCCGCCGCTGCCTGGAACGCGCCCTGCGCGAACCGCCCCGCCCCGAGATCCACCCGCACGTCCTGTACGAACTCGGCTGCGCCACCCTGCTCACCTCGCCCGCCGTCACCATCGGCCACCTGCGCAACGCGCTCGCCCTGCCCGGACTCGACGGCGATGAACGCGTCGACGCCGTCTACCGGCTCTCCCAGGCCCTGCTCCACAACAACCAGTTGGAGGAAGCGGTCCGCACGGTCGAGGCGGAGGCCGCCCGGCACGAATCCGGGCCCGCCCGTATGCGGCTCCAGGCCGTGCAGTTCATGTGGGAGGGCCTCTACGCGGGCGAGAACACCACCCCCGGACGCTCCGAACGGCTCGCCGAACTCGCCCGCACCTGCACCGGCCGGGACAACTCCGAGCGGGCCCTGCTCATCCTGCGCGGCTTCGACGCCATGGTCCGCGGCGAGAACGCCGAGGAGGTGGCCGAGGTGTGCGACCGCGTCCTGGTCAACGGCCGCCTCGCCCCCGGACTCGGCTGGACCGACCCCGAGTGGGGCATCGAACTGCTGATGATGCTCGCCAACGCGTACGCCTTCGCGGACCGGCTCGACCGCGCCGAGGCCCTCTACAACGAGGCGCTGCGCGCGTACGAGTCGGCGGGCTGGCTCGGCGGACACCTCGCCCTGGCCCACGCCTACGTCGGCGTCGGCCACCGCAGGCGGGGCCGGCTGCGCGAGGCGGAGAAGTCGCTGCGTGAGTCCCTGCGCCTCGCCGAGCGCGTCGGCCGCGGACTGCCCCTGTACTGGTCCGCCACCTGCAACCTCGTCGACACCCTGCTCGCCCGCGGCCAGGTCGCCGAGGCATGGGAGGTGGCCGAGCAGTACGACTTCGCGCCGCCCTACCCGTCCACCATCGTGCTGCCCGACCCGCGGTCGGTGCGCGGACGGCTGCTGCTCGCGATGGGCCGCACCAAGGACGGCATCAACGAACTGGAGGCCGCCGAGAAGGCGGCCGCCGCCCGCGGCCACCTCAACCCCGTCCTCGTGCCCTGGGCCGCCGACCTCGCCCGCGCCCTCGCCACCGAGGACCCGGCGCGCGCCGCCCAGCTCGCCACCGACCTGCGCCGCAACGCCGAACGCTTCGGCACCGACACGGCCATCGGCGAGGCCCTGCGCTGCGCCGCCGCACTGGAGACCGGCCAGCGCGCGGTACGGCTCGCCGCGCAGGCCGTCACCTACCTGGAGGCCTCGCCCTGCCAGTACGAACACGCGGCCGCCCGCATCGAGTACGGCATCGCGGCCCGCTCCACCACCGAACTCCACCGCGGCCTGAGCCTGGCCCGCCAGTGCGGCGCCGACGGCCTGGTCTCCCAGGCGGAGCAACTCCTCGCGAGCGGAGTGGCACCGGACTAGGACCGGCCGCGACGGCGTTGGCACCGGACCGGGGTTCGGCCGCGCCCACCTCTGCAGGGGACTGGGGCCGGCCACACGTCAGCCTCAGTGGCGGAGTTGAGCCGGCCGCGCCGGAACTCCACGGGGGCGTGAGCCCGGCCCGCCGGTGTGGCGCCGTGGGGCTGGTGGCGCAGGCGGAGCTTCCGTGAGCGGAGTCGCACCGGACTGGGGACGGCCGCGACTGCGCTCGTACCGGAGTTGAGGTCGTCGCGCCGGAACTCCACGGGGCGTGGGCCCGGCCCGCCGGTGTGGCGCCGAGGGGCTGGTGGCGCAGGCGGAGGGCTCCTCGCGAGCGGGGTCCGCTCCGGACTGGGTCCGGCCGCGCCCGCGTTCGCAGCGGAGGGGAGTCGGCCGCGCCTGCCTTCGCCGTGGACTGGGGCCGGTCGCGCACGCGTTCATACCGGACCAGGGCTCGGTGCGCCCGCCCTCGCACTGGACTGCAACCGGCCGTACCCCCGTTCGCAGTCGGCGTCGGCCCACTCGGCGGGGCGCGGCGCCGGCCGGGTCAGCCCCTGTCGTCCTCCGCCAGGACCCGTTGGGCCGTGGCGAACGCCGAGTTGGCGGCCGGGACTCCGCAGTACACGGCCGTCTGGAGCAGCACCGCGCCGATCTCCTCCGGGGTCAGGCCGTTGCGGCGGGCCGCCCGCACATGCATCGCCAGCTCGTCGTAGTGGCCGTGGGCGACCAGCGCGGTCAGTGTGATCATGCTGCGCTCGCGGCGGCTGAGCGTGGGGTCGGTCCAGATCTCGCCCCAGGCGTAGCGGGAGATGAAGTCCTGGAAGCGCGCGGTGAACGGGGTCTGGCGGGCCTGCGCCCGGTCCACATGGGCGTCGCCGAGGACCTCCCGGCGCACCCCCATCCCGAGGGCCGCGCCCCCGTCGAAGTGGGCGCGCAGCGCGGTGAGTACGGCCTGCGGGCACTGCGCGGGCGCGAGATGGGAGGCGCCCGGGATCTCCACGAGCGCGGCGCCGGGCACCGCGTCCGCGATCTCCCGCAGATGCGCCGGCGGGGTCGCCAGGTCCTCCCGGCCCGCGATCAGCAGCGTCGGCGCGGAGATCCGCGCCAGCTCCGCGCGCAGGTCGAAGGCGGCGAGCGCGTCGCAGCAGGCCGCGTACGCCCCGGGGTCGGCCACCCGGTGGTCGCGGACGAGCCGGTCCACGGTGAACCCGGGGGTGAACCAGCGGGCGTCGGCGGACCCGGCCAGCTCGGCGAGCCCCTCCGCCCGCACCAGGGCGGCCCGTTCCTGCCAGGGGCGCGCCCCGTTGAAGTGGGCCGAGGAGCAGATCACGGCGAGCGACGACACCCGGTCGGGGTGGTGCACGGCGAGGTGCAGCCCCACCGCGCCGCCCAGCGACACCCCGGCGTAGGCGAACCGGTCGACGCCGAGCGAGTCGGCCAGCCGCAGCACCAGGCCGGCCAGGTCGCCGACGGTGGCCCCCGGCCCGATCAGGTCCGCGGCCGAGCCGCCGTGCCCGGGCAGGTCCCAGCGGACCACCCGGTGCCCGATGGACAGCTCGGGCGCCACCGCGTCCCACAGCGCGTACGAGGTGCCCAGCGAGGGTCCGAGAAGCAGCGCGGGCGCGGAATCGGGGCCCTCGGCCAGGTGGTTGAGGAGATGGTCGTTCAACGTCGCTCCAGAGCGCGGTCGGTGAGGGCGGCGGCACTGCCGGTGTAGCGGGCGGGGTCGGTCAGCTCGCCGAGGTCGACGTCCCTCAACTCCGTTTCCTCCGAGAGGAGTTCCGCCAGGGTGCGGCCCTCGGTGTGGGTGCGCCGGGCCGCTTCGGTGAGCAGCGCCTTGGCCCGGGCGCGGCCCAGCACCGGGGCGAGCGCGGCGGACAGCCGCTCGGAGACGATCAACCCGTGCGTCAGGCTGAGGTGTTCGCGCATCGTGTCCGCGTGGACCCGCAGCCCGTCGGTGAGTTCGGCCGCGTCCCGGGCGGCACCGCCGGTGAGCCGCAGCAGCTCGCGCAGCGGCTCCCACTCCGCGTGCCAGGCTCCGGCCGGCCGTTCGTCCTCGGCGGCCAGGGACCCGTACAGCGTCGCCGCGAGCTGCGGCGCCCGCCGGGCCGCGGCGGCGATCAGCGTGGACCGTACGGGGTTGGCCTTGTGCGGCATGGCCGAGGAACCGCCGCCGCTGCCCTCCGCCAGCTCGCCGATCTCCGTGCGGGACAGCGTCAGCACATCCGTCGCGATCTTGCCCAGCGCCCCGGCGGTGAACGCCAGACAGCCGGCCAGGTCGGCGACCGGAGTGCGCAGGGTGTGCCACGGCAGCGTCGGCGCGGCCAGTCCGGCCTCCCGGGCGTACGCCACCACCAGCGCCGTCGGGTCCTCGGTGCCGTACGCCGTGAACGCTGCCAACGTGCCCGCCGCGCCGCCGAGTTGGACGGGCAGTGCGTCCCGTACGGCGGTGGCGCGGTCCCGGGCGTCGAGGACCAGCGCACGCCAGCCCGCAGCCTTCAGCCCGAAGGTCGTCGGTACGGCGTGCTGGGTGAGGGTGCGTCCGGGCAGCGCGGTGTCCCGGTGCTCGGCGGCCAGCCGGGCCAGCGCGGACCCGGTGCGGTCGAGGTCGTCGAGGACGGCGCCGAGCGCCCGGTGGGCGACCAGCATGGTCGCGGTGTCCATGATGTCCTGGCTGGTCGCGCCCCGGTGCACGTAAGGCCCGTACTCCTCGCCCACGGCCCGGGTCAGGTCGGCGACCAGCGGGATGACCGGGTTGCCGCCGGAGCGGGCCCGCCGCGCGATCGAGGCCATGTCGTAGCGCCCCGCGTCGGCGGCGCCGGTCACCGCCGCGCCCGCCGCCGGAGGGCCCTGGGCGCGGGTCAGCGCGGCCTCGGCGTCGAGCAGCGCCTGGAGGTAGGCGGTGTCACCCGTCGCGGTGGCGGCGGCGCACCCCGACCACCCGGGGCCGAGCAGGCTGTCGGCATCGGCAGAACTCACTGGAACTCCAGGAAGACCGTCTCGCCCTCGCCCTGAAGGCGGATGTCGAAACGGTAGGCGCCCGGGCGGTCCTCGGCGGCGATCAGCGTGGCGCGTCGCTCCGGCTCCACCCGGGAGAGCAGCGGGTCGGCGGCGAGCGCCGCGTCGTCGCCCGGCAGGTAGATCCGGGTGTACAGGTGCACCAGCAGCCCGCGGGCGAAGAGGCACACACTCAGGTACGGCGCGCTGTCGCCGCGGGCGCCGGGCCGCAGCGTCCGCGCGCTCCAGTGGCCGTTCGCATCGGTCTGGACGCGCCCCCAGCCGGTGAACTCCACGCCGTTGCGGCCCAGGAAGCCGCCGGTGGCCGGGTCGCGCCGCATGGAGCCGTCGGTCCGCGGCAGCCGGCCCTGCGGGTCGGGGCCCCACAGCTCCAGGAACGCGTCCGGCAGCGGATCGCCGGCGCCGTCGAGGACGTACCCCTGGAGGGTGACGGTGTCGGGGTGCCCGGCCGGGGCGATGTCCCCGCCGCCGGGGAAGGGCAGGGCGTGGCCGTAGAACGGGCCGACGGTGTGCGACGGGGTCGGCAGGACCGTCTCGGGGCGACTCGTGTCGATCTTCGTCATGGCTGGTCAGCGCCCTTCTTCGATCCAGGTGGCGTTCGGTCCGTCGAGCACGATGTCCCAGTGGTAGCCCATCGAGAACTCCGGCACCGACAGGTCGTGGTCGTAGGTGGCGACCAGCCGCTGCCGGGCCGCGTTGTCGGTCACCGACTGGATGATCGGGTCGTAGGGGAAGAGCGGGTCGCTCGGGAAGTACATCTGCGTCACCAGCCGCTGGGTGAACGCCGAGCCGAAGAGCGAGAAGTGGATGTGCGCGGGACGCCAGGCGTTGAGGTGCTGCCGCCAGGGGTACGGGCCGGGCTGCACGGTCGTGAAGCGGTAGTGCCCGTCGTCGTCGGTCAGGGTCCGGCCGACGCCGGTGAAGTTGGGGTCCAGGGGCGCGTCGTGCTGCTCGCGCTGATGGGCGTACCGGCCCGCCGAGTTGGCCTGCCAGATCTCGACGAGCTGTCCGCGCAGGGGACGCCCGGACCGGTCCAGGAGCCGCCCGGAGACGGTGATGCGCTCACCGATCGGCTCGCCCTGGTGCTGCCGGGTGAGGTCGTTGTCGATCTCGGTGATGTCCCGCTCGCCGAAGGCGGGGGAGGCCAGCTCCACCAGCTCGGGGTCCTTGCTGACGTCGATCGCGACCGGCGGTCGCTTCGGGTGGCGCAGGACGGAGGAACGGTAGGGGGCGTAGTCGCGCCGCGGGTGGTGCTCCACGGGGGCGCCGCCGGCGATCCGCTTCTCGTACGCCGCGCGCTCGGCCGCGATCTCCTGGTCGATGTCGTGCTGGGTGAGTGTCATGGCTTTCCTCGGGGTGTTCTCGGCGTTCGAGGACGAGAGCGGGGACCGGGCCGGTGCGGGTGCCCCGGGCAGCGTTCCGGCCGTGCGCCGGTTCCTGCGCCCGGTGCGGAAATTAATCAGGGCACTGACTATATGGGTGAGGCGTCCTTCACGCTGCCATCGGCGAGCCCACCCGTCAAGAGCTGGGAGAAGGGCCGGTCCCGACGGCAGCCGATGTCCGACCGTGCGGGGTATCGTTCAGTGCACCAACGAATTCGACGACGCGCGACGTCACTCGACGACGCCCGACGACAGGAGTGCGCATGGCCGCGGTGGATCTGACCACCCACCCCGGGCATCTGGCCCGGCGGTTGCAGCAGGCGCACTACCTGCTGTGGAACACGATGGTCTCGGAGGAGATCACCTCCCCGCAGTTCGCCGTGCTCAACGCGCTCGTCGCCGAGCCCGGCCTCGACCAGCGGACCGTGGGGGAGCGGGTCGGGCTGGACCGGTCGACCATCGCGGAGGTGATCAGCCGGCTCGGCCGCCGCGGGCTGCTGGACAAGGTCCGCGACCCCGGGGACGGCAGACGGTTCCTGCTGCGCCTGACGGACGACGGGACGCGCACCCACCGCAAGCTGGCCGTGCGCACGGCCCGGATGAACCAGGTCTTCCTCGCTCCGCTCTCCGCCGAGGAGCAGTCCGTCTTCTTCGACCTCATCCGGCGCGTCGCGGACGCGGCCGAGGGGCTCCGCAATCCGGCGGAACCCCTCGTACCGCAGGGCTGAAGCCGGCGCTCAGGGCGCCTTGACCAGCACCACCCACACCTGGCCCTCGGCGAAGTTGAGCGGGGAGCCGTCGCCGGTGGTGAACTCGGTGCCGTCGTCGGCCTCGGCCCGCTTCCAGTCCGCCTCCCAGGCCCGGCCGTCACGCAGCACCTTCGCCTTCCCCGAGCCCACGGTCTCGGTGTACGGCGTGCGGTTGCCGAGCGAGTCGTGGAAGTCGGACTCCCGGATCCTCACGTACTGCACGACGACCGTCGCCGGGGCCGGCCGCTCGCCGTCGGTGGTCGTGGTGGGGGTGCCGTCCTGCTCGACCAGCCAGCCGTCCCGGCTCTTTGACCAGGTGAAGGTGAAGCGGGCGGCCGGGTAGCGGACGGTCTCCGAGGTGTCGGCCGTACCGCCGGCGGGGGCGGCGCCGTAGCGGAAGCCGGTGGTCAGCGCGTCGGCGCCGGGGGCTTCGGGCACCAGCCGGTCGGGGCGCAGATAGAGGTTGTGCGGGGCGGGCCGGTCGTTGCCGCGGTAATAGGCGCCGGAGGTCGCGCCGGGCGGCTGGGCGTCGACCGGCGCCCCGTCGATCAGCGGCAGCAGCTTGCGCTGGGCCCCGGAGAAGGCGAGCGTCGGCTCGTCGAACTGGCGCAGCAGTTCGAGGTCCGACTCGCGTGCGCTGCGCACCGGCCCGACCGCCTCGGGCAGCTCGGTCGCGTAGACGGCCATCAGCCGGCTCAGCCCGCCCTCGACCTGCTCGACGTAGACGATGTCGGCCGCCCCCAGACCCGTCTGCGGCCGGGCCTGCCGGACGTTGTCGATCTTCACGGCGAGTACCGGTCCGCTTCCCGAGGCGGACTGATCGGGGCTGCGCCGCTCCCCCTGGTCGGCCCCGCGACCGTCGTCACGCCCGCCGCCGGACGTGTCACAGCCCGCCGTGAGGGAGAGGGCCGTCATCGCCGCCAGCAGTGCCGCGGTCGTCGCGACGCGTCTCCCGCGGACCCTGTGTCCCCTGTTCACCGGCGCCACCCCGTTCTCCTGTTATCGATTGTGCGCTTGTCGGTTCATCGGTGCCTTTACCCGCTCGAATCTGATCGCGCGCGTCGAATCGTCCGATCGGCGCACGCCGACGGACGTAGGACAGGGGTCTGGGGACGTGACGGCAGCGTCCGACGGACGCCACGACAGGGGCGGGGCGGCCGCCAGAGGCTGGATCAGCCGCCGAGGATCTGGGCGAGGTCGTAGCGCACCGGCTCCTCCAGCTGGCCGTACGTGCAGCTCTCGGGCGTCCGGTCGGGGCGCCAGCGGCGGAAGCGGGCGGTGTGCCGGAACCGTGCCCCGTTCTCCATGTGGTCGTAGGCCACCTCGCAGACCCGCTCCGGCCGCAGCGGCACCCAGGACAGGTCCTTCTTCCCGGACCAGCGGCTCGGCGCCCCCGGCAGCCGCGCCTTCTCGTGCGCCGCCTCCTCGGCCCAGGCCGCCCAGGGGTGTCCCGCCGGATCGTCCATCCGCAGCGGCGCCAGCTCCTCGACCAGCTCGGCCCGCACCTTCATGGTGAAGGCGGCGGACACCCCGACATGCTGGAGGGTGCCCGCGTCGTCGTACAGCCCCAGCAGAAGCGAGCCCACCACCGGGCCGCTCTTGTGCAGCCGGTAGCCCGCCACCACCACATCGGCCGTCCGCTCGTGCTTGATCTTGAACATGGCCCGCTCGTCCTGGCGGTAGCACGAGTCGAGCGGTTTGGCGATCACCCCGTCCAGCCCCGCCCCCTCGTACTGCTCGAACCAGCGCGCGGCCACCTCGCCGTCGGTCGTCGCCGGCGCCAGGTGTACGGGCGGGGTCGCCCCGGCCAGCGCCCGGGTCAGCAGCGCCCGCCGGCCGGTCAGCGCCTCGTCCAGCAGCGACTCCCCGTCCAGGGCCAGCAGGTCGAAGGCGACGAACGAGGCGGGGGCGCGCTCGGCGAGGGTGCGCACCCTGGAGTCCGCCGGATGGATCCGCTCGGTGAGCGCGTCGAAGTCCAGCCGCCCCTCCCGGGCGATCACGATCTCCCCGTCCAGCACGCACCGCTCCGGCACGCGGTCCTTCAACGCCTCCACCAGCTCGGGAAAGTACCTGTTCAGCGGCTTGGTCGTCCGGCTGCCCAGCTCCACCTCCGGCCCGTCCCGGAACACGATCGCCCGGAACCCGTCCCACTTCGGCTCGTACTGCATCCCCGGCGGGATCCTCGTCACCGACTTGGCGAGCATGGGCTTCACGGGGGGCATCACGGGCAGGTCCATGCCCCGATTCTGCGCGCGGCGCCGGCCGTCCGCCCGGTGTGCGGGCGGTGGGAGGCACGCCTACCGTGGCGAGCATGGGCGAAGCGGTGGAACTGGAGGCGGGCGGACGCACGGTACGGCTGTCCAGCCCCGGCAAGGTCTTCTTCCCGGAGCGCGGGTTCACCAAGCTCGACCTCGCCCGGTACTACCAGGCCGTCGGACCCGGCATCCTGCGCGCGCTGCGGAACCGGCCCACCACCCTGGAGCGCTACCCGGACGGCGTGGACGGCGAGCACTTCTTCCAGAAGCGGGCCCCCAAGAACATGCCCGACTGGATCCCCCGGGCCCACATCACCTTCCCCAGCGGCCGCAGCGCCGACGAGATGTGCCCCACCGAGGAGGCGGCCGTGCTGTGGGCGGCCCAGTTCGGCACGCTCACCTTCCACCCCTGGCCGGTGCGCGGGGACGACGTGGACCGCCCCGACGAACTCCGCATCGACCTCGATCCGCAGCCCGGCACCGACTTCGACGACGCGGTCCGCGCCGCCCACGAACTCAAGCAGGTGCTCGCCGAGTTCGGCGGGCTGACGGGCTGGCCCAAGACCTCCGGCGGACGCGGACTGCATGTCTTCGTGCCCATCGAACCGCGCTGGACGTTCACCCAGGTCCGGCGGGCGGCCATCGCCGTCGGGCGGGAACTGGAGCGCCGGATGCCGGACCGGGTGACCGTCAAGTGGTGGAAGGAGGAGCGGGGCGAGCGCATCTTCGTCGACTACAACCAGGCCGCGCGCGACCGCACCATCGCCTCCGCCTACTCCGTACGCCCCCGCCCGCACGCCCCCGTCTCGGCACCCCTGCGCTGGGAGGAGGTGGGCCAGGCCCACCCCCGCGACTTCGACCTGGCGACCATGCCGAAGCGCTTCGCCGAACTCGGCGACGTCCACGCGGACATGGACGGCCACCGCTTCTCCCTCGACGCCCTGCTGGAACTGGCCGCCAAGGACGAACGCGACCACGGCCTCGGCGACCTGCCTTACCCGCCCGAGTACCCCAAGATGCCGGGCGAGCCCAAGCGGGTGCGGCCGAGCAGGGCCAGGAACGACACCGCGTGAGGGCGGGGCCGTTAACGGCCCCGCCCCGCATGCGAGTTCAGGTCTCCTTCCTCACAACTCCTTGATCCGGATGTCCCGGTAGGACACCACGTCGGTCGTGCCGTGCACCTGGAGCCCGAGGTAGCCGGAGGCGAACCGCCGCCCGTCCGTGCCCGGGTCGTCCGAGCGGGGCGGGGAGAAGCTCTGGCCGCCGAGATTGTCGAACTCGTTGATCAGCACGCCGTTGCGGTAGACCGAGTAGTGCTGGTCCACCACCCGGATCTCGTAGTCGTTCCAGGTCCCCTTCTGCGTGACGCCGGCCCCGGCCAGACCCACCCGGTCGAAGCCGTACACCGAGCCCGTCTTGTACATGTCGCCGTCGGGGCGGTCGAGCACCTGCACTTCGTGCCCGTACTTGATGGCGACCCACTCCGGCCGGGTCTCCTCCGGGTGGTCGTGGACCCACGGGAAGCGCACGAACACACCGGAGTTGGCGTTGCCGGTGCCCGGGGCGTCGTCGCGCCACTGCAGACGCAGCGAGAAGTCGCCGTACTTGCGCTCGGGGAACCACAGCATGCCGAGACCGGCCTTCGTGGTGCCGCTGGTCATCGACCCGTCGGCGTTCAGCGCGAACGAACCGCCGCCCACATGACGCCACTTGGCGAAGGAGTCCGCGCTGCCGTCGAAGACCGGGCGGTAGCCCTCGGTCTGGCCGGGCTTTCCGATGCCGGACTGGCGCGCGGCCTTGGTGACGGCGTTGTACTCGCGCTGGTCGACGACGCCCTCGCGCAGCAGCCGGTCCAGGACCGTGCGCACATGCTTGAGGAAGAGGGCCTGGGAGGTCCACTCCTTCTCGTCCTCGATCAGCTCGTTGATCCGGCACCGGTTGCCGGTGAGCCGGTTCGGCACCCCGGAGTCGACCGTTCCCACGATCACCGTCAGCCGCTCGTCGTACTCCGGGCACGGCGGCGCAGGCACTCCGCCCGCGACCACCGTGAAGCTCACCGTGCGGGCCGCCGAGGTGTTGCCCGCCCGGTCGGTCGCCCGGTAGGCCAGGGTGTGCGCGCCCGCCCGGTCGACGGTCACCGGACCGCCGTAGGCGAGGTAGGGGCCGCCGTCGAGCGAGTACTCCACGCTCGCCACGCCCCCCGAGTCGGTCGCGCTCACCGTGACCACGGCACGCGCCACGTACGCCCCGTCGGAGTTGCGCGTGCCCTCGACGGTCACCCCCGTCACCGGCGGTGTGGTGTCCTGCGGCGGCGCGGCCACCACGGTGAACTCCACGCTCTTCTCCGCCGCCACGTTCCCCGCCTTGTCGGTGGCGCGGAACCGGACGCTGTGCGTGCCCACCTGATGCACCATCACCGGCATCGTGTACGGCTGCCAGGCACCCGAACCGACCGCGTACTCGATGGTGTTGACGCCGGACCCGGTGTCGGAGGCGGTGACGGTCACCGTCGCCATGTCGACATAGGTGCCGTCGGGGTTGCGTTCACCGCTCACCGTCGCCGAGGTCTCCGGCGGGGTCCGGTCGTCGGTGGGCGGCGCCACGACCGTGAACGTCACGCTCTTCTCGGCGGCGACGTTGCCCGCCTTGTCGGTGGCCCGGTAGCGCACCCGGTGATCGCCGACCTGGTCGACCACCACCGGGGCGGTGTACGGCTGCCAGGCGCCCGTGTCACCGATCGCGTACTCGACCCGGTCCACGCCGGAGCCGCCCTCGTCGGTCGCGTGCACCGCGACGCTCGCCGAACCCACGTACTGGCCAGCGGAGTTCTGTGTGCCGCTGACGTGTGCCGAGGTCGCCGGAGCCGTCGTGTCCTCGCCGGTCCCCTCGGTGACGACGAGGATGCCCTGCATCTGGCCGTGGCCGGGGATCGTGCAGGAGTAGAAGTACCGGCCCGGGGTCAGGGTGACCTCGGCGGTGTGCCGGCCGTCCATGTCGTCGTTGGGGCTCGCGAGGATGTTCAGCTGGACGTCGCTGTTGAACTCCGGGTCACTCGTGGCGAACGTCAGCGTGTGCGGCATCCCCGTGGTGTTCCCGGTCGCCGCGCTGTTCTCGAAGACGATCGTCGCCGTGCCCGCGACGGCCGTGGCGGGGGCCGAGGTGTACTTGGTGATGTCGTCGCCCGCGGTCCAGGTGAGCACCTGTGCCGCCGCCCGCCCGGCCCCCTCGGTCCGCGCGGTGGACGGCACGGCCTGCAGTCCCAGTACGACCAGTACGGCGGCCAGCAGGGCCGTCCAGAGTCTTCGCTGCCGTGTCACTGTGCTCCCCTCGCCAGTTGGCCGGCGGCCGGCGTCGGGCCGCCGCCCGTGTAGGTGACGCGCCACAGCGCGGACTTGGCGTCCGAGGTGAAGAACCCGCGCCCGTAGTCGAGGACGTAGAGCGCGCCGTCCGGACCGAACCTCCAGTCCATGAGGTTCTTGATGCCGTCGTTGCCGACCGGCACGATCTTCTTCAACGACTCGGAGTGGACCGGGAGTCCGCCCGAGCCGTGGTTCCTCGGATCGGTGATCACGGCGTTGCGCGGCTGGTCGGCGTCGTAGAAGTCACCGACGAACCACTTGCCGTCCCAGTACGCCGGCCACTTCACCTCGCTCGCGCTGCCCGCGTCGTAGCGGTAGACGGGACCGTTCATCGCCGCCTGTCCGCCGCCCTTGAGCCACGGCAGCCGGTACGTCGACTCCGCCTGCTTGTAGGAGGGGACGCCGTTCGCGTCGCGCGGGAAGTCCGGGGCGCCGCCCTGCGGCGAGTACCAGATGTTGTTGCCGGTCACCGGCGGCAGGTTCACCAGGCCGTCGTTGTTCGGCGACTCGTTCTTCGGGTGGTCGCAGTCGTACCAGCCGAGCGGCTTCGACGGATCGGGCAGATTGCGGTCCCGGTAGGGCTGCTTGTTGCCCATGCAGTACGGCCAGCCGCGGTTGCCCGCCTCGGTGATCACCGCGAAGGTGTCGTACTTGGCCGGACCCCAGGTCGTGGACGGCGCTCCCGCGTCCGGCCCGACCCAGCCCGCGTACAGTGTGTCGGTCGACTTGTCGACGGAGATCCGGGCAGGGTTGCGCACGCCCATCACATAGATCTCGCCGCGGGTCTTGCCGCCGCCCTCGTCGGTCTCCCGGCCGGTGAACAGATTGCCCTCCGGCAGGGTGTACGTGCCGTCCGGCTCCGGATGGATGCGCAGGATCTTGCCGTTGAGGTTGTTGGTGTTGCCCGCGGTGCGCCGCGCGTCGGCGAACGACACGCCCTTGTAGTTCGGCTCGGGGTTGTTGCCCGAGTAACCGTCACTGAACCGGCTGGAGTTGTTGTCGCCGGTCGCGATGTACAGGTTGCCCTTGGAGTCCCAGGCCATCCCGCCGCCCGCGTGGCAGCAACTGTGGATCTGCACCGGCCACTTGAGCAGCACCTTCTCGCTGCCCAGGTCGAGCTTCCCGGTGGCGTGGTCGAGGGTGAAGCGCGAGACGCGCCGCTCGGCCATCCGCGTGTCACGGTTGATCCGCGCGTGCGGGGTCCAGTGCAGGTACACCCACCCGTTGCTCAGGAAGCCGGGATCCAGCTCGATGCCGAGCAACCCCTCCTCGACCTTGACCAGTTCGTCCCCGCCGCCCTTGTTGCCGAAGACGGTGAGCGCGCCCGCCAGGGTGACCTGTTTGGTCCGCGGGTCGTAGACGTGGATCTCGCCCGTGCCCTTGCCGATGTCGGGGTTGTTCCAGTCGGTGACCACCGGCCGGCTGGAGTCGGCGCCGCCGCGCCCGATGTAGAGGACCCGCCCGTCGGGCGCGGTGACCAGTCCGTGCGGTTCGCCGATCTGGTCGTTCTGCCCGGCCTGGTTGGGCGCGGTGAGTCGCTCCGCCCGGTAGTTCCCGGTGATGGTGGCCTTGCAGTCGGCGCGCGCCAGCCGCGTCGTCCACAGCAGCGCGCCGCGCACATGGGCGCGGAAGTCGGTCTCGTCGTACGACGACACCGTGCCGCCCATACCGGTGTAGAAGGACCGGCCGCCGTCGTAGTCACGGCACCAGCTGACCGGATGGTCCCAGCCGTTGGCGCCCGTACCGGGCTGGTACGTCGACTCGCGCACCCGGGCCACGGTGTGGACCGTACCGGTGGGGTTCTTCACCCAGTTCAGCCAGCGGTCGGGGCGCTTCCACTCCAGCGGCAGGTCCTTGGCCGCCGGGTGCGCGCGGTCGCCGACCTCCACGGTCGCGCGCTGCGCGGTGGTAGGGCCGCCGGCCGTCGGGCGGGCGCCGATCAGACCGGTGAACCAGTCCGAGTACGGCTCCGCCCGCGCCGCGTCGTGCAGGCCGACGAAACCGCCGCCCGCCTCCATGTACGCCTCCAGGCCGGCCTCCTGCTCGGGGTCGAGGACGTCTCCGCCGCCGGTCGGGAAGACGACGGCGTTGAAGCGGCCCATCCGGGTCTCGTCGGTGAAGACCGAGGCGTCGTCGGTCGCCACGACCTTGAACCGCTGGTCCGCCGGGCCCGACAGGCCGATCTGCTCGATCGTCTCGATCGCGGCGTTCACCAGCGGCGACTCCTCGCCGGCGGCGGCCGAGCCGTAGAAGATCAGCACACGTACGTTGGCGCCGCCCGGGGGCGACTTGATGGACATCGTTGTCAGGGGTGGTTCCGGGGCCGGCCGCGCGTTCGCGGGCGGCCCCGACACCAGTCCGGCGGCGACGACTCCGGCCGCCACGGTCGCGGCCCAGCCGCGTCTTCTTCCGCTCAACCCTCGTAAGTGCATGGGCACCTCCTCGGTCACAGCATTAGCGCCAAGGAAGTTAGACCTCTTTGCGTCACTCGCCAATACCTATGGCCGCATTGAGCCGAACTTTGTCCTGAGTGTGGATAAACGATTGCGGTCCCGCTAGTGTCTCGAACTCCGTACCGGAGCAGGGGAGTTCGGCATGGACAGACGTGGCTTCAACCGGCGGGTACTGCTGGGCGGCGCGGCCCTGACGACATCGTTGTCGCTGCCGCCGGAGGCGGCCGACGACAGCCGCGCGGCAGCGACGGCCGCCGCAGGCGGCGAGGTCAGACACATCAAGATGTACGCCGAGAAGCTCGCCGACGGGCAGATGGGCTACGGCCTGGAGAAGGGCAAGGCGTCGATCCCGGGCCCGCTGATCGAACTCAACGAGGGCGACACCCTCCACATCGAGTTCGAGAACACCATGGACGTGGCGGCCAGCCTCCATGTGCACGGCCTGGACTACGAGATCTCCAGCGACGGCACCCGGATGAACAAGAGCGACGTCGAGCCCGGCGGCACCCGCACCTACACCTGGCGCACCCACGCCCCCGGCCGCCGCAAGGACGGCACCTGGCGCGCGGGCAGCGCCGGCTACTGGCACTACCACGACCACGTGGTCGGGACGGAACACGGGACGGTCGGCATCCGCAAGGGCCTCTACGGCCCGGTGATCGTGCGCCGCGCCGGCGACGTCCTGCCGGACCGGACGTACACCGTCGTCTTCAACGACATGCTGATCAACAACAAGGCGCCGCACTCCGGGCCCGACTTCGAGGCCACCGTGGGGGACCGGGTCGAGTTCGTGATGATCACGCACGGCGAGTACTACCACACCTTCCACATGCACGGTCACCGCTGGGCCGACAACCGCACCGGCATGCTCACCGGGCCCGACGACCCCAGCCAGGTCATCGACAACAAGATCGTCGGCCCGGCGGACTCCTTCGGCTTCCAGGTGATCGCGGGGGAGGGGGTCGGCGCGGGCGCGTGGATGTACCACTGCCACGTCCAGAGCCACTCCGACATGGGGATGGTCGGCATGTTCCTGGTACGGCGGAAGGACGGGACCATCCCGGGCCACGAGCCCCACGAGCCCCACGAGCACTCCGCCCACCAGCACTGATCCCGGCCCGACCACGCCTTCGGACAGGGGGCGCGGCGTGCCCCGACGGCGGCCGTCGACGGGCGGTGGAAGACTCGGGAGAGCAGCCAACGGGACCTCTCGGAGGAGGGCACGATGCTCACCACCCGCTTCGTCAACGGTGCTCCCAACTGGGCCGACGTCGGCACGTCCGACATCGCCGGCGCCACGTCCTTCTACCGCGCGCTGTTCGGCTGGGAGTTCCGGTCGGCGGGACCCGGGTCCGGCGGCTACGGCTTCTTCCAGCTCGACGGCCGCACCGTCGCCGGGGGCATGCAGATCACTCCCGAGCAGGGCCCGCCCGGCTGGCACCTGTTCTTCCGGAGCCAGGACGCGGACGCCACGGCGCGGGGCGTCGAGCGGGCCGGGGGCACGGTGCTGATGCCGCCCGACGACGTCATGGACAAGGGCCGGGTGGCGATGTTCGGCGACGCCGCGGGCGTGCCTTTCGGCGTCTGGCAGCCGGCTGCCCTGACCGGCCTGGACGCGGTCGCTGAGACCGGCTCGCTGTGCTGGACCGAGCTGTACACCCGGGACGTCGCCCGGGGCGCCGCCTTCTACGCCGCCGTCTTCGGCTGGGAGACCTCGGGCGTCTCCTTCCCCGGCGGCGTCCACACCTGCGTCCACCCCGCGGGTACGGACGAGGACGCCATGTTCGCCGGGTTCGTCGACCTGGCCGAGGACCCCTCGGGCACCGAGACCGAGCCGTACTGGCTGCCGTACTTCGCCGTCGAGGACGTAGACGCCGCCGTCGGGCGGGCCGGGGAGCTGGGCGGCGAGGTGCGGATGCCCGGCACCGACATCGAGGGCGTCGGCCGGATGGCCAAGCTGGACGACCCCTACGGGGCGCGCTTCGCCGTGATCAGGTTCCTGCCGCCGGAGAGCTGACGGGACCCTCCGGGCAGGGCTGCCGGGGGCGCACCCCTCCCGTCCGTGCCGTCGGAGAACGGCGGCGCCCCGCGCCGCTCCCGCCCGAGCCACCGCGCCCGCACGACCTGGAGCGCGCGGCCCGCGACCGCCGCCGACACGCCGCGCGCCGCCGTGCTTTCGTGCGGGGTGCGGAGGCATCATCGTGCGGCGATCCGGTGCCCGCGCACCCGGCGTTGATCCGGCGTTGATCGAACGTTTTTCGCCGCCCGGCACGCTTCAGGCCATGTTCATCGACACAGTCACCATGCCCGACCTCGCCTGGCAGCAGGAGGCGTTGTGCGCGCAGACCGGGGCGGACTTCTTCTTCCCCGAGCCGGGCAGCTCCGTGCGCGAGGCCAAGCGGATCTGCGGCCTGTGCCCGATCCGCTCCGCCTGCCTGGAGTACGCCCTCGACAACGACGAACGGTTCGGCGTCTGGGGCGGACTGTCGGAGAAGGAACGCCTGGCCCTGCGGCGCGCGGCGAACTGAGCCTCCGGCGTCCGCCGCCCGCCCACGTGATCGCAAATGCGTGCGACCCGTCGGCCGGAGTGCGGATAGGATCCGGGGGCGCACCCCGGGCGTAGCGCAGAGGCAGGCGCACCGCCTTGCTCAGGCGGATCACGTCGGTTCGAATCCGATCCCCGGGACCGCGTCGGGGGCCCTGTAGAGCAGAGGCAGACTCGCCGCCTTGTCAGGGCGGATACGCCGGTTCGAATCCGGCCGGGGCCACCACGGACACGGCACACGGGGCGAGGACATGGGCGACGGCATCGACGAGGAGGAGCTGGCCGCCTTCCACCGTACGGTCGGCAGGCTGCGGGCGCTGCCCGTCGACGACCCGGTGCGGCTGCGTGCCGAACAGGTCGCGGCCTCCTTCGCCCGCGACGGACGGCTGCGGCGCCGCAAGACCCGCGGCGCGGAGACCTCCGCCGCCGACGCGGCCGTCATGGCCGCCACCGCGACCGGCGCGCTGGAGCGCCGCGAGGACGCCCCCCTGGCCGACCCCGGCACCTCGGGCGTCTTCCACAAGCCGCGCGGCTGCTACGTCTGCAAGTCCCCTTATCGACAGGTCGATGCCTTCTACCACCGGCTGTGTCCCGACTGCGCCGCCGACAACCGCTCCCGCCGCGCCCTGGGCACCGACCTCACCGGCCGCCGCGCGCTGCTCACCGGCGGCCGCGTCAAGATCGGCTTCCAGCTGGGCCTGATGATGCTGCGGGACGGCGCCGAACTGCTGGTGACCAGCCGGTTCCCGCACGACACCGTGCGCCGCTACCGGGCCGCCCCCGGCAGCGAGCAGTGGCTCGACCGGCTCACCGTCCTCGCCGTCGACCTGCGCGACCCGCGCCAGGTGCTCGGCCTGTGCGAGGAACTGCGCGCCGAGGGCGAGCCGTTGGACATCCTCGTCAACAACGCGGCGCAGACGGTCCGCCGCCCGCCCGAGTCGTACGCCCTGCTCACCGCCGGCGAGTACGACGCGCTGCCCGAAGGGGCCCGGCAGGCACCCGGCTTCGCCCCGATGCGGACGCTCGGCAGCGGAGCCGCCGCCCTGCCCGCGGCCCTGCGCGAGGCCGACGAGGCGGGACTGCTGCCCGACCCCTCGCCGGAGAACTCCTGGTCGGCCCGGCTCGGCGCGCTCGACCCGGCGGAGGTCCTGGAGACCCAGCTGGTCAACGCGCTGGCCCCGGCGCTGCTCTGCGACCGGCTGCTGCCGCTGCTGCTCGCCTCCCCGCGTCCGCGCCGGTACGTCGTCAACGTGACCGCGGTGGAGGGCCGGTTCGCCGTCCGCAACAAGATGCCCGGTCATCCGCACACCAACATGGCCAAGGCCGCCCTCAACATGCTCACCCGCACCAGCGCGGCCGAACTCGCCGACCAGGGCGTCCACATGTGCGCCGTGGACACCGGCTGGATCACCGACGAGAACCCGGCACCGAAGAAGGCCCGCATGACCGGCGCGGGCTTCCGCACCCCGCTGGACATCGTGGACGGCGCGGCCCGCGTCTACGACCCGATCGTGCGGGGCGAGGCGGGCGACCCGGTGTCCGGGGTGTTCCTGAAGGACTACCGGGAGGCGCAGTGGTGAACGAGCCGGACGACCCGCGGGAGCCGGGCTTCGCCGGGGTGCCGCACGTCCTCCCCAGGCCCCTCGTCGACCTGGCGCCGCTGCTGACCTGGCTGCGCTCCGGCCGGGCCGTCGAGGAGCGCGTCGACTTCGCCGCCGGGACCGCGCTGCCCGACGGCCGGCTCGACCTGTGCAAGCAGGGGCTCGGCGCGGAGGGCGCGGAGCTGGTCGCCGAGGCCCTCGGCCGGGGCCCCTCTCCGGTACGGCATCTGCTGCTGGGCACGGACGCGCTCGGGGACGACGGGGCCGCCGCCGTCGCCGGGACCGCCACCGGGGTGGAGACGCTGTACCTCGGCTGCAACGGCATCACCGCCGGCGGCGCCTGCCGGATCGCCGACCAGCTGCGCGCCTCCCCGCAGGCCGTCACCGGGGTGTGGCTCAAGCGCAACCCGCTCGGCGGCGCGGGCGGGCGGGCCGCCGCCGACCTCATCGACTCCGCCCGCTCCCTGCGCACCCTCGACCTCGTCCAGACCGGCCTCGACGCCGACGGGGCCACCGCGCTCGCCGGGGCGCTGCTCTCGGCCGCCGGCCGGGGGCGCCGGATCGAGCGGCTCTTCGCCGGCGGCAACCCGTTGGGGGAGGCGGGCGCGCAGGCGCTGGCCACCGTGGTCGCCGCGGGCGCGGTCGACGAACTGTACGTCTCCGCCGCCCGGTTGGGGGACGCCGGCGCCGAGCGGCTGGCCGCCGGGCTGGAGCGGGCCCCGTACGGGCGGCTCGCCCGGCTCTCCGTGGCCAGCAACGGCATCGGACCCCGGGCCGCGGCCCGGCTGGTGACGGCGGCCGCCGCGGCCGGGGTGACCCTGCTGGACCTCGGCCGGGTACGGGCGGCGGCGGTCCTCGGGGCACGCGACAACCACCTCGACCTGACGGCCGCCGAAACCGTCGCCGACGTCCTCGCGTCGACGGAACACCGGCTGGCACACCTCGTCCTCAGCCACACCGGTCTGCGCAGCCGCGAGGCGCACCGCCTGCTGGACACCGCCCCGCGCGCCGCGAACGCCACCCGGTTCGTCCTCGGCCAGGGCGTCGCGGCGAGCATCAAGCGCCGGCTGGACGCGCTCAGCGCCCACATCCCGCCGCCGGCCGTCCCGGCGGACGTGACGGCGGTCCGCAGCGTGCACCGCACCGCCCGGCCGGGCCCGCAGGACCCGCGGGCCTGACGCGGCCCGCGCTACCTCCGTATCCCCATGAACACCTCTGTCCAGAAACGCTGTTGCTGGCGGGAGGCCCCCACCAGGTAGGTCGCCCGCAGCTTCGGCGGGAGCAGCGGCACCAGGCGGACCACCGCCGCGCGGTGCCTCTTCAACTGGGACAACTCCGCGTTGGCGAGGATCTGATGGACCACGTCGCTGTCGTCGGCGCCCTCGTCGCCTGCCTCGGCCGCACGGCGCAGCCGGGCCTCCCAGGCGTGCACGTCCCGGGCCAGCTCGCGCAGACCCGTCACCGGACGGCCCCGGAACCGGTCGATCAGCGCGGTGAGCGGCACCGGCGCGTACTCGCCGTCACCGAGGTAGACCGTCGCCATCTCCAGCGGCAGCCCCCGCCGGTGCAGCTTGATCAGCCGCTCCAGGGTGCGCTTGGTGATCCAGGCCCGGCCCTCGTCGTCGATGTCGTGCTTCCACCACTCCAGCACCGTCTCGGCGTCCGCGCCGTAGTGCGCGAGCAGCCACTCGTTGGCCGGGATGTCCTCCGGCTCCACCTGGAGCGAGGCGGTGAACCGGGTCGCCTGGGCGATGTTGTTGCGTGCCACGAGAAGCTTGCGGCCCAGGTGGTAGGGCGGGTTCTGGACGGCTATCTGCGCGCGCAGGTTCTCGATCGGGCGTCCGGCCAGCGACCACTCCTGGGTGACCTCCATCAGCTTGGCGAACGCGGCCTTGTCCTTGGGCCGGTTGTACTCGTCCCACACGATCGCCTTGGGCTCGGGCCCGGTGAACGGGACGGCGAGCAGGTTGTCCAGGGTGCCGTCGGCCGACGGGATCGGCGCGCACAGGTCCTCGACGTTGGTCACCGGCAGCGAGAAGTACAGCGGCTCACGGCCGAGCCCCTCGCGCAGCGTCTGGCGCACCAGCTCCGTCTTCCCGCACCCCGGAGGGCCCTGGAGCAGCACCTGCCAGCGGTTGCGCAGCGCCGCCCGCACCACCTGGCGCACCGGGTCGGGGACCGTCGAGGGATTGGGCACGCCCAGCGCCCTGGCGATGCCGTCCAGGATCTCGGCGGTGCGGTTCTGTCCCGGCCTGCCGTCGGGTGCCGGCTCCGCCAGGCGCAGCCGCTCGCCGTCGACCAGGGGCAGTCCCCAGCGCAGCGGGAAGCCCTCGCGCGCGTTGGCCAGGACATGGTCCAGGGTGCGCGGGGACAGCAGTTCGCGCAGCGCGGACGGCAGGGACGCCCACAGGGCGAACACCGGACGCAGGTCCCACGGGCGGTACTTGCCCGCCAGATGCCGGCGCCAGGACGTGTCGTTGGCGCCGATCCGCATCGTCACCATGCGGTCCAGCAGCGCCAGGTCGCTGCGCCGGGCCGAGGTCTCGGCGAGCGACTCGTTGTCGGTGAGGAAGACGCCCACGCAGCCGAGCGCGCGCAGGTCGTGCTCGCCCAGCGTCCAGTCGCAGGCCACCTGCATCAGCTGCGACTGGATCGTGTCGCCCGCCTGGAGCGAGTCGTCGATCAGCAGCACGAACGGCCGGCCCGGCTTCAGCTGGCTCATCACCAGCTGGCGCAGCACCAGTTCACCGGTGCGCGGATCGCGCACCGGCGCGTTGACGAGCAGGTCGTCCGGCGTCAGGTTCGCCGCCGGGACGTACACCAGCGCGGTGTCCGGGTGGGCCCGGGCGAGGTGCGCGAAGAACGTCGCCGTCTTGCCGATGCCGTGCTCGCCGAAGATCTGCCCGGTCTGCCGCAGGTCGATCATCGCGTCGATGAAGGACTCCAGGCGGGAGAGGGGCGGCTCGGTCGTCTTCTCGTTCATCTACCGCGATCCCGTGGTGACGCGATGGCAGTCCATCGCGGGTGTGTGTCGCTCGGGCCACTCGTCGCCGCCCTCGGTGATCAGCCAGATCCAGTTCTCCGGCTCGGCGGGCGTGATCGGCGGCGCGTACCCGTCGGTGAGCATCACGACGGCGTCCGGGGTCTCCTCGAAGCGCGCGCCGTTCACCTCCGTACGGCCCTCCACGTAGTCCGCGACCACCTGGAAGCTGGTGCCGCCACCGCCGTAGACCCGTTCGCCCGGGACGAAGGGCATCACCACCGCGTCGAAGGACAGCCAGTGCGCCCGCACGCCGTCGATCCGGCCGACGAGTCCGGTGAGCCAGGTGATCACATGCTGGGGCATCGAGCCGGAGGTGTCGTAGGCGATGACCAGAACCTTGTCGCGGACCGGGCCGCGGCGCGAGAGCATCGGGTCCTGGCCGAGGGCGGCCAGGAGCGCCCCGCGCTTCTTCGGGTAGACCAGCCGCTCGCCCTCGCGCAGCCGGGAGGCCAGTACGTCGACCAGCCAGCGCTGCCACCACTCGACGGTGCGGGTGCGCGAGGTCTCGCCGCGCAGCAGGCCCGCGCCCAGGTTGCCCCAGATACGGGAGGCGCGGGCGTTGCCGTCCTCGGTGCGGCCCATCAGGTCCAGCAGTTCCGCCTCCGCGCCCGCGTGTCCGCGCCGCGCCGCCAGCAGGGAGTTGAGCAGCGCGGAGGAGGCGATCAGGTCCACGGTCTCCTGGTCGGCGGGGACCCCGTCCGCGAGGTGCACGCAGAGCTGCCGCTCGGGCACCGGCGGGCGGTGCATCCGCTTCAGCTCGCCGTGGATCCGCATGTCCGTCCGCACGAACTCCTCGTACGGCAGCGGCTCCAGACCGTGCGCCGTGAGGTCGGCGCGGTAGCGCTCGTACACCTCGCGCGGGTCGACGCCCGTGGGCCGGCCGTCCAGCAGGGGCAGCTCCCGGCGGTCCAGCCGGACCAGCGCCACATGGTTGACGGACACCTCGGTGGCCAGCTCGAAGACCGGGTCCGCGCGCAGTTCGGGGTCCGCGAACAGATGCCGGTGCACCAGGTGCCGGGCCTCGTGGAAGAGCACGAACTTCACGCCGTCCAGGCCCAGTCCGACGAAGAAACCGGGGTTGTACAGCAGCAGGCACGAGCCGTCCCCGGAGGCGACCACGGCCGCCGTGTCCACCGCCGTCGTCGGGATCTGGTGCCGGCACTTGGCGTACAGCCAGGACGCCACGGACGACTCGGTGAGTCCGAAGTCCAGCAGCGCGGCCTCCTTCAGCCGCCGCGCCTCCTCCACCACCCCGGGATCGGCCGGGCGGTACCGCTCCAGCGCCCGCCGGTCCGCGAGTTCGACCACGGGGACGCGCCGCCCCCGCTCCCCGTCGTCCCCGTAAGCCATGTGTCGCCCCCCGTGCCGTTCTCCCCGTGGATCATTGGTACCAGGACCCACTGACAACGGGCCAAGGCATTACGATCCGGTCCAAGGACGGGGCCGTAGCGCAGAGGCAGGCGCACCGGTCTCCAAAACCAGAACACGCCGGTTCGAATCCGGCCGCCCCGTCCCCCTCGCCACCCCTCGCGTCAGGCGATCGCGCCCGCGGTCATCACCAGTTCCGGCGCCGTCCCGTGGAACGTGGCCATCAGCTGCGCCAGCACCGCCCACGCCTCCTCGCGCCCGCCCAGATGCTCCTGGACCAGCGGCCGCAGCGCGTCCTCGGCCTCGCGGACCCGGCGGGGGAACAGCACGGGCCCCATCGCCAGCGTCTCCAGCACGTTCACGGCCGGGTCGTACGACAGCGCGTACGCGGCCGGTCCCTCCAGCACGCCCGCCTTGCGCAGCCGGTGGGTGAACTTGGCGTGCGAGCCGAAGCCGGCGCGCACCGCGGGCGGGCAGTCCGGGCGCACCGACAACGCCCAGCGCGCGTACCCCGGCAGCGGCTGTTCGGCGTCCGCCTCGCCGACCGTCCGCCAGTCCTCGGCGGTGAGGACCATCGAGGCGGCGGTGCGGCCCGCGCCCATCGAGGTGACCGCGCGCAGGCAGCCGACGAGCCCGAGGCGCGCGTAGCTCTCGGGTATCTCCGGCTCCTCACCGGACAGCGGGGGGTCCACCGGGACGCGTTCGGTACGGCCGGGGCCGAACGGGACACCGCGCAACACGGCCCGGTACAGACCGGGTTCCGTGGTCAGATGGCGGCAGACCGCCGTGTTGAGCGCCGGGTCGTCGTTCTCCAGGATCCACAGCGCCACCGATACCGGCAGCGGGCGGCCCCAGGTCCAGGGGCGCTGGAGCCGCCGCAGATGTGCCTCGGCACCGTCGGGCGCGGGCAGCCCGGTACGGGACCTCACCCGCTCGGCGGTCCGCTCGTCGACCAGGCTGAGCAGGAATCCGACCGCCTGTTCCGAACTGCTGTTCTCGCGCATGGCCTGCATGATGCCGCAGGCCCGCGTCTTCGCCCAACGGGAAATGGAGCGGCGGGCGTCAGCCCGCGGCGCGCGCCGCCATCCGCGCCTTGCGCGCCGCCAGCTTCTCGTCGAACTTGCTCGCCTCGGCGTCCAGGCCGCCCATGAACAGGCCGAGTTCGTCCTGCGCCTGCTGCCCCTCGGGGCCGAGGCCGTCGATCTCCATGATCTTCAGGAAGCGGAGTACGGGCTGGAGCACGTCGTCGTGGTGGATGCGCATGTTGTAGACCTCGCCGATCGCCATCTGCGCGGCGAACCGCTCGAAGCCGGGCATGCCGTGACCGGGCATCCGGAAGTTGACGACCACGTCCCGCACCGCCTGCATGGTCAGGTCGGGGGCGATCTCGAACGCGGACTTCAGCAGGTTCCGGTAGAAGATCATGTGCAGGTTCTCGTCGGCCGCGATACGGGCCAGCATGCGGTCGCAGACCGGGTCCCCGGACTGGTGGCCGGTGTTGCGGTGCGAGATGCGGGTGGCGAGCTCCTGGAAGGCCACGTAGGCCACCGAGTGGAGCATCGAGTGCCGGTTGTCCGACTCGAAGCCCTCGCTCATGTGGGCCATGCGGAACTGCTCCAGCTTGTCCGGGTCCACCGCGCGCGAGGTCAGCAGGTAGTCGCGCATCACGATGCCGTGCCGGCCCTCTTCCGCGGTCCAGCGGTGCACCCAGGTGCCCCAGGCGCCGTCCCGGCCGAACAGGCTGGCGATCTCGTGGTGGTAGCTGGGGAGGTTGTCCTCGGTGAGCAGGTTCACCACCAGCGCGATCCGGCCGATCTCGGTGACCTTGGACTGCTCCTTGTCCCAGGCCTCGCCGTCCTCGAAGAAGCCGGGGAAGTTGCGGCCGTCGGCCCACGGCACGTACTCGTGCGGCATCCAGTCCTTGGCGACCTTCAGGTGCCGGTTGAGTTCGGTCTCGACCACTTCCTCCAGCGCGTAGAGCAGCTTGGCGTCGGTCCAGGCCGCGGACGGGCTGCCGAGGTGCGGGGAAGTGATCGTCACGGGGACTCCAGGGGACGTAACACGAGCGGAGGCGGACCGGCGAGCGGTCGGGGGAACCTACGGGATCGTAGGCTACGAATCCGTAGGTTACGAAGCCGTAGGTTAAGAACGCCGTAAAGATTGCTGATCAGCCGTGTTTCCCAGGGCCTTCCCGAGCCTGCGCGACAGCCCCGGGACATGCCGGTCCCGGGGCTGTTGGAGTGAATGGATCACCCGTTCAGGCGTACAGATCGCGCATCCGCACCGAGAGGCATGTCACACATCCCTCCAGCTTCTCGAACTCGCCGATCTCGACGACGACCGGCTCGTGGCCGAGGTCGGCGAGCAGCTCCGCCGTCTTCGGTGCGCTCGCCGAGATCATCAGCTTGTGGCCGCCGAGCAGGACGACATGGCCGCCCGCCTCCTCGGGCACCGACAGGAAGCGCGGGAACAGGGCGGGCCGGTCGACCTTCGGGATGTGGCCGATCACCGTGCCGTCGGGCAGCGCCGTCACCGCGGACTTCAGGTGCAGCACCTTGCTGACCGGTACGGCCACCACTCGGGCGCCGAGCGGTTCGAAGGCGGCCCGCACCTGCTGCACCCCGGCCGCGTTGGTGCGCCCGCCGCGGCCGACGTAGATCGTGTCGCCGACCTTCAGCACGTCGCCGCCGTCCAGGGTGCCCGGCTCCCAGATCCAGTTCACCGAGCAGCCGAGCGCCGCGACGGCCTCCTCGACGCCCGCGGTCTCGGGGCGGCGGGCCTCGGCGCCGGGGCGGGTGATCAGCGCGACGTTCTTGTACATGACGACCGTGTCCTCGACGAACACGGAGTCCGGGCAGTCGTCGGCCGGGTCCACCTCGACGGTCTCCCAGCCGTGGGCGCGCAGCACCTCGGTGTACGCCTCCCACTGCTCCGTCGCGAGGTCGACGTCGACCTTCTCCCGCTCGATGTGCGTCACCAGCCCCTCTGCGAGGAGCGGGCCGGGGCGGCGGACGAGGGCCTTCTTGCTGGGCACGGGAATCTCCGAATCGGCGACAGGTTCCGGCGCCCGTGATGCGACGCCGGTCCGTCATCATGCAGTCCGGGCCCGCCCCGGCAAAACCCCCGTAACCGGGCTGTGCCCCACCTGAGACGCGCCCTGTGAAGGACCCCGGCGTACTGCGGGGCCGCCGGGTGGGTCCGGTGAAGATCCGCAGGTCGGGCGGGGGAGCGGGCGCCGGGGCCGACGGCCGGACCGGCGCTCGGGCGCTTCGGCGCCTCGGCGTTTCGGCAACCTAGGACCGCGCCCGCGCCCGGCGCTCCGGCAGCCGGTGCCTGCGTACGGGCGCCGGCCCCGGGGCTCCGCCCGGCACCGCCCCCGCCGCCCCTTCCCGTCCCGACCCCGGGGGCGGTGCCCCCGGCCCCCCCTTCGGCCCCGAAGGGGCCTCGTCCTCAAACGCCGGACGGGCTGTCTGGGCGCTCCTGGCACCGGCGTCCCCGGCGACTACGCCGGACCGGCGACCTCCTCCGCCGTCGTCTCCCGGAGTTCTCCGTCCAGGAGCAGCCAGCGGGTGATGCCGAGCGACTGGAGGAACGGCAGGTCGTGGCTGGCCACCACCAGCGCGCCCTCGTACGACTCCAGCGCCGTGGTGAGCTGCCGGACGCTCGCCATGTCGAGGTTGTTCGTCGGCTCGTCCAGCATCAGCAGCTGCGGTGCCGGCTCGGCCAGCATCAGCGCCGCCAGCGCCGCCCGGAAGCGTTCGCCGCCGGAGAGCGTCGCCGCCTTCTGGTCGGCCCGGGCGCCCCGGAACAGGAAGCGGGCCAGCCGCGCCCGGATCCGGTTGTTGGTGGCGCCCGGCGCGAACCGGGCCACGTTCTCGGCGACGGTCCGCTCACCGTCCAGCACATCGAGCCGCTGCGGCAGGAACCGCATCGGCACGTGCGCCGTCGCCTCGCCCGACACCGGAGTCAGCTCCCCGGCGATCGTGCGCAGCAGCGTGGTCTTGCCCGCGCCGTTGCGCCCGACCAGCGCGATCCGCTCCGGCCCGCGCAGGTCGAGCCCGCCGGCCACCTTCGCGCCGTACGCCAGTTCCAGGTCCTGGAGGGTGAGGACCTGCCGGCCCGGGGGTACGGCCGTGAAGGGCAGGTCGACGCGGATCTCGTCGTCGTCCCGTACGGCCTCCACCGCCTCGTCGAGCCGTTCCCTGGCCTCGGCGAGCCGTTCCTCGTGCATGATCCGGTGCTTGCCCGCGGACTCCTGCGCCGCCCGCTTGCGCGCCCCCATGATGATCTTCGGCTCGCGCTTCTGCTCGTACATCTTCTGCCCGTACCGCTTGCGGCGGGCCAACTTGACCTGGGCGTCGGTCAGTTCGCGCTTCTGCTTCTTCAGGTCGGCCTCGGCGACCCGCACCATCCGTTCGGCCGCTTCCTGCTCGGTCTCCAGCACCTCCTCGTAGGCCGAGAAGTTGCCGCCGTACCAGGTGATCTCCCCGGACCGCAGATCCGCGATCTGGTCGACCAGGTCGAGGAGTTCACGGTCGTGGCTGACCACGACCAGGACCCCGGTCCAGGAGGAGACCGCCGCGTACAGCCGGCGGCGCGCGTACAGGTCGAGGTTGTTGGTCGGTTCGTCCAGCAGCAGGACGTCCGGCCGGCGCAGCAGCAGCGCGGCGAGCCGCAGCAGCACCGACTCCCCGCCCGAGACCTCCCCGACGGTGCGGTCCAACTGGATGTGGCCGAGGCCGAGTTCGCCGAGGGTGGCGAGGGCCCGTTCCTCCACGTCCCAGTCGTCGCCGACGGTCTCGAAGTGCTCCTCCGCCACGTCGCCGGACTCGATGGCGTGCAGGGCGGCCCGCCGGGCGGCGATCCCGAGCGCCTCGTCGACGCGGAGCGCGGTGTCGAGCGTGACGTTCTGTGGGAGGTAACCCACCTCGCCGGCCACGCGCACGGTGCCGTCGGCGGGGGCGAGTTCACCGGCGACGATCTTCAACAGGGTCGACTTTCCCGACCCGTTCACTCCGACGAGCCCGGTGCGGCCGGGGCCGAAGGCGGTGTCGAGCCCCTCGAAGACGGGCGTGCCGTCGGGCCAGGCGAAGGCGAGGGAAGTACAGGTGATGGAACTTGACATGCGGGTCTCCGCGGCTGCTCGAAGTGATCAAGGGCAAGCGCGTATCGAGACACTCGCGACCACGTCGGGGCTCGGCGGGCATGAGAAAAGGCCCTGCGCCGAAAGGACGGCTCGAACGCCGAGGTCGCACGCTGCGCACACACCTCACAGGGTGTGACGCGGTGTCTCAGGACCTCAGACGAGCAACGTCCTTCTCCGATCGACGGCAACAGAACCGCTGTACACGTTAGGAAGGGGCCGGGAGGGCTGTCAACGGAATAAAGGGCGGGCGGCGCCCGGGCTTCAGCAGGCGTCCCGCATCAGTACCGCCAGATCGTGGTCCAGGTCGAGCTGGAGGTGCTCCATACCGACCGGCACCAGGTCTGCCGTGGCCGCCAGGAACCGGCGCACCTCACCGGTGCGGACATGGACGACGGCCGTGCCCTCGGGTGCGTGGAACTCCAGCACGGTGCGGTCGAAGCCGTAGGGCCGCACCCGCACGTCGCCGTGGCCGACCTGCTCGTCGAGGCCGGCGGTGAGGAGTTCGCGGCTGAAGGTCCAGCAGACGTCCACGCCCTCCAGCGTGGCCGGCGCCGGGAAGGTCATGCGCACGGCGAACGGGTCGTGGCGTTCGTAGTGCAGGGTGGCCGGAATGGTCGCCATCCGCGGCGCGGCGGCGACGAGACGGGCCTCTACGGGCTGCTCGATGACGTGGGACAACGTCTTGCTCCTCTGCGACGACTGGACGGACGGACCCGCGCGGACGCGGACGGCACTTCGGAAGACGCCGGAACTGACCGTTCCGTGCATTCCGGAGGCGAGTGACCTCGGTCACCGCATTTCATGCACCCGAGGGGCGAGCATCACCCACTGTTTCCTCAGCGGCGGCCGGGGCCGGTGAGGCGGTCTGGACGGCGTCCGGGACGTGGACTAGCTTCGCCCGCCATGAGGGCCTTGGGGAACACGCGACGCAGGGGACGCAGGTTTCGCACGACGGCCGCGGGGGTGGTCTGCGCGGCGGCGCTGGCCGCGCTGACGGCCGCCCCGGCGCGGGCGCACGAGCCCGCGCCGACCGCCGCTCCCACGCCGGCGCACAAGCCCGCGCACTGGGAGCCGAAGGACACCGCGAGCCCCACGGTGCGGTTCCGCGGACTGGCCGCCGTCGACCGGGACACCGCGTGGGTGGCCGGGACCGCCGGCACGGTCCTGCGCACCACGGACGGCGGCGCGAGCTGGCGGAACGTCTCCCCGCCGGGCGCGGGCGAGCTGCAGTTCCGGGACGTGGAGGCGTTCGACGCGCGCCGGGCCGTGGTGCTCGCCATCGGCGAGGGCGAGGCGTCCCGGATCTACCGCACCGAGGACGGCGGAGCGACCTGGACGGAGAGCTTCCGCAACACCGACGCGCGCGCCTTCTACGACTGCGTGGCCTTCTTCGACCACCGGAACGGGCTCGCCATGAGCGACCCGGTGGACGGCAGGTTCCGCATCCTGTCGACCGCCGACGGCGGCCGCTCCTGGACGGTCCTGCCCGACGCCGGGATGCCCGCCGCGCTGGACGGCGAGGCCGGGTTCGCGGCCAGTGGCCAGTGCCTGGTGACCGCCGGGTCCCGGGACGTCTGGCTGGCCACCGGCGGGGCCGCACGCGCGCGGGTCCTGCACTCCGCGGACCGCGGCCGCACCTGGACCGCCGCCGACAGCACGATCCCGGCCGCGGACCCGGCCCGCGGAGTCTTCGCGCTCGCCTTCCGCGACCGCGCGCACGGCCTCGCCGTCGGCGGCGACTACCGCCCCGACCAGAGCTCCCCGAGCGCGGCGGCCCGCACCGGCGACGTCGGCGCCACCTGGCGTCAGGCCACGACCCCGGTCGCCGCCTACCGCTCCGGCGTCGCCTGGCTCCCGCACAGCCGCACCGCCGCCCTGGCCGTCGGCCCCACCGGCACCGACCTCACCACCGACGGCGGCCGCACCTGGCGGACCGTGGACACCGGCTCGTACGACACCGTGGACTGCACCCCCGACCGCGGCTGCTGGGCGGCGGGGGAGAAGGGGCGGGTGGCCCGCCTGGAGCGGTGACACGGGAGCGGCCGGGCCGTCGTGGCGGCCCGGCCCGTACGCTCGTGCGCATCATGACGACCGTACGCATCCCCGCGGGCTGGCCCGCGACCGAGGAAGAGGCCCGCGCCGTCCAGGACGGACTGCGCGGCCGGGTGGTACTGGACGAGCCGGGACCGCCGCCCGGCACCGGACATGTGACCGGGGTCGACGTGGCCTACGACGACGAACTGGACGTCGTGGCCGCCGCGGCGGTCGTCCTGGACGCGGCCACCCTGGACGTCGTCGCGGAGGCGACCGCCGTCGGCCGGATCTCCTTCCCCTACGTGCCGGGGCTGCTCGCCTTCCGCGAGATCCCCACCGTGCTCGCCGCCCTCGAATCCCTCCCCTGCGACCCCGGCACGGTGGTCTGCGACGGCTACGGACTCGCCCACCCCCGCCGCTTCGGCCTCGCCAGCCACTTGGGCGTCCTCACCGGGCTGCCCACGATCGGCGTGGCCAAGAACCCGTTCACCTTCTCCCACGACGCGCCGGGTGCGGCGCGCGGATCCTGGTCGCCGCTGCTCGCCGGCACCGAGGAGGTCGGCCGCGCCCTGCGCACCCGCGCGGACGTCAGGCCGGTCTTCGTCTCCGTCGGCCACCGCGTCACGCTCGACAACGCCTGCGCCCACACCCTCGCCCTGACCCCGGCCTACCGCCTGCCGCAGACCACCCGCACCGCGGACAACCTGTGCCGCCGAGCCCTCCGCGAGGCCGCCGCCCCGCCCGAGGAACTCGCCGCGCTCGCGCGCAACAACCCGCACCGGTCGTGGGGCCGCACCCTCTTCGAGGCCCGGCGCGCACAGGTGGCCTGGGCCGGGCAGGTGCTCGCGGCGGCCGTCGAGGACCGGCCCCGGATACCGGAGATCGACGAAGCGCTCGCCCTGGCGGCCGACCGCGACCGCTGGAGCCAGGGTCACGAGGTCTTCGGGCGGGTTCGGGGGGCCCGATACGACGCCGGGGATTACGCGGTGTTCCGGCTCGCTGAGTTGGTGGCGAAGCTCGCCCACAACGCGGCGGGCACACCGCCCTTCTTCGACTACCACGCGGGCTGGGACATCGGGCCGCTCGCGGTCCGCATCGCGACGGAGTCGGGCGACCCGGCCCTGCGCCAACGCCTGCGAGCCGCACTGGGCGACTGGCCGGAGCACACCGACTGAGCACGCCGGCCGGGCACACCGACTGAGCACGCCGGCCGAGCACGCCGGCCGAGCACGCCGGCCGAGCACGCCGGCCGAGCACGCCGGCCGGGCGCGCCGGCCGGGCGCGCCGAACGAGTGCGGCGAACGAGTGCGGCGAACGAGTGCGGCGAACGAGTGCGGCGTCTGAGCCGACCGGCCGAGCACGCCGACTGAGCACGCTGGCCGAGCGCGCCGAACGAGTGCGGCGTCTGAGCCGGCCGGCCGAGCACGGCGGCCGAGCACGGCGGCCAAGCACGGCGGCCAAGCACGGCGGCCGAGCACGCCGTCTGAGTACGCCGTCTGAGTACCCGTACGGATGTGCCCGTCCCGTCCGGACGGGAGGCTCGGGGCATGACCTCGCATCGAGCCCCGAAGCCCCTCGCCGACCCCGACCGCCCCGTCGAGCGGGCCGTGACCGTCGCGCTGATCCTCGGCGTGCTCGCCGGGCTCGGCTGGATCTGCGGGATGGTGTGGACCGTCGCCCAGTGGCCCCTGTAGGGCCTGTCGTCACCCTCCCGCCCGCGGCCCCAGGGCTACGGCTCCGCGGTTCCGGGGCCTACCGTTCCCCGGCTTTGGGGGCCTACCGTTCCCCGGCCCTGGGCCTACCGCTCCGCCGCCACCCGGAACACGATGCCCGCGCGGCGCAGTCGGGTGATCAGCGCGTCGCCCATGGCCGCCGCCGTGGTGACCTGCCCGGCGGTCGGCGGGAGTTCGTCGAAGGCCAGGCTCAGCGCGGCCTCGGCGAGCATCTTCGCCGTCTCGTCGTAGCCCGGGTCGCCGCCCGAGACCTCGGTGTAGACCCGCCGGCCGCCGCCCTGTCCGACGAACCGCACCGAGAACCAGCTCTTCGCGCGCTTCTCGGCGCTCGGCCCGTCCCCGGGCCTGAGCCGGTCCGACAGCCAGCGGCGGGCGGGCGGCAGTTGGGCGGCGGTGAAGAGCGCGCCCGTGCCGAGGACACCGGCCACCGCGACGGGCAGGTGCCGTACGGCCGCGTAGTGCCGGTAGCGGAAGTCGGGACCGTAGCGGTCCAGTGCCTTGGCGGACCGGCGCACGATCTGCGGGTCGATCGTCGGCAGCGGCAGCGCCCACGCGCCGACCTCCCCGGCGAACCGGGGTGCTCCCGTCGGCGCCAGCGCCCGGCGGCCCACCAGCCGGGGCTCGTGCCGGGCCCGGTCCCGGGCGGCGGCGATCATCCGCGGTCCGCGAGCGAACTGGCCGAGCGCGGAGGCGAAGGTGCCGCCGGAGAACATGGCGTCCGCGGTGACGAACCCGTCCACGGTGAGCGGCACGCCCTCGGGCAGGTGCTGGACGGTGAAGTAGGCGCCCAGGTCGTGCGGCACGGAGTCGAAGCCCGCCGCGTGCACCAGCCGGGCGCCGGTCTCCCGCGCGCGGGCGTCGTGCCGGACGTACATCAGGTCCACGAACTCCGGCTCACCGCTGATGTCGAGATAGTCGGTGCCGTTGTCCGCGCACGCGGCCACGAGTTCCTCGCCGTGCAGCACGTAGGGGCCCACCGTGGTGGCGACCACCCGTGCCCGCCGGGCGAGTTCGCGCAGCGAGCCGGGATCGGCGACGTCGGCGCGCAGCACGCCGACGCCCTCGCCGTCGGGCAGTCTCTCGCGCAGCCGCTCCAGTTTGGCCCCGTCGCGGCCGGCGACGGCCCAGCGCAGCCCGTCGGGCGCGTGCGCCGCGAGGTACTCCGCGGTGAGCGCGCCGGCGAAGCCGGTGGCCCCGAAGAGCACGATGTCGTAGGGACGGTCCGTCTTGCTCATCCTGCTCATGACACCTCTCGGTCCCGCACCACGCGCCGTTGTCGGTGGCCGAGGCTAGCGTGAGCCGTGCGGAGCCCCGCCACCAGCCTGGGAGGCGGCGGACGGCCGTGGACCGCAAGGCCCTGAAGAAGTGGGAGAAAGTACGCCGGTTCGCCCTGGGCATGCCCGGCGCGGCCGAGGAGTTCCCGTGGGGGAGAGAGACCGTCGCGACGGTCGACAAGAAGGTGTTCCTGTTCCTCGGCGTCGACGACGGCAGCCATCCGCTCGGCGTCACCGTCAAGCTCAGGGACGAGGCCGCCCACGCCCACGCGCTGACCTGCCCCGGCGCCGAACCCGCCGGCTACGGGCGGGGCGGGTCCGGCTGGGTCGGCGTGCCGCCGGAGCCGAAGGGCGCCCCGGTCGCCGAGCTGCTGTGCGACTGGGTGGAGGAGAGCTACCGCACGATCGCGCCGAAGCGGCTGCCGGCCGCACTCGACGGGGAGTGACGGCCCGTGCCGCGCCCCGGGACGCGGCGGCACGCCTCCGGTAAGGTCGACTAAGCGCTTGCTCGCCGAGGTCTTGTGCTCGGTCGGACAACTTCCTAACATCCCTGGTGTTACATCGGTAGTGTCACACCTACTCTGGGGACCGGATGGCAAAGACGCCAGCACAGGGCCCGCTCACCGGCGTACGCGTCGTGGAGCTGGCCGGCATCGGGCCCGGCCCGTTCGCCGCGATGCTCCTCGCCGACCTCGGTGCCGACGTCGTCCGCGTGGACCGCCCCGGCGGCCCCGGACTCGCGATCGACCCCGCGTTCGACGTCACCAACCGCAACAAGCGCTCGGTGATCATCGACCTGAAGGCGGCCGACGGCCCCGCCCGGGTCCTCGACCTCGCCGCCCGCGCCGACGTCCTCATCGAGGGCTACCGCCCCGGCGTCGCCGAACGCCTTGGCGTGGGTCCCGAGGACTGCCGGGCCCGCAACCCGCGCCTGGTTTACGGCCGGATGACCGGCTGGGGCCAGGACGGCCCGCTCGCCCCGCGCGCCGGCCACGACATCGGCTACATCGCCGTCACCGGCGCCCTCGGCATGATCGGCGCCCCCGACCGGCCCCCGCCCGCCCCCGCCAACCTCCTCGGCGACTACGCGGGCGGCTCCCTCTACCTCGTCGTCGGCGTCCTCGCCGCCCTGCACCACGCCCGCGCGACCGGCATCGGCCAGACCGTCGACGCGGCCATCGTCGACGGCACCGCCCACCTCTCCGCGATGATCCACGGCATGCTCGCCGCCGGCGGCTGGCAGGACCACCGCGGCGCCAACCTCCTCGACGGAGGCTGCCCCTACTACGGCACCTACGAGACCGCCGACGGCGGGTACATGGCCGTCGGCGCCCTGGAGCCGCAGTTCTACGAGGAGTTCCTGACCCTGCTCGGCATCGAGGGTCACACCGGCACCCGCCGGGACTTCGCCCGCTGGGGCGAGCTGCGCGAGGCGGTCACCGCCCGGTTCAGGTCCCGTACGCGGGAGGAGTGGACGGCCGTCTTCGAGGGCTCCGACGCCTGTGTGGCCCCCGTCCTCACCCTCCGCGAGGCGCCCGGACACCCGCATCTGGCCGCCCGGGGCACCTTCACCGACCACGACGGCATCACCCAGCCCGCCCCCGCGCCCCGCTTCTCCGCCACGCCCACCGCCGTCCGCACCGGCCCCGCGCGGCCGGGCGCCGACACCGCGGACGTGGCGCGCGACTGGGACGTACCCGACCTGACGAAGGGCCTCGAATGAAGCGCCGGATCTACTCCGACGAGCACGACGCCTTCCGCGAGACCGTGCGCGACTTCCTCGCCAAGGAGGTGCTGCCCCACTACGGGCAGTGGGAGAAGGACGGCATCGTCTCCCGGGACGTGTGGCTCGCCGCGGGCCGGCAGGGCCTGCTCGGCCTGGCCGTCGACGAGGAGTACGGGGGCGGCGGAAACCGCGACTTCCGCCACAGCGCCGTCATGGCCGAGGAGTTCACCCGCGCGGGCACCCCCGGGCTCGCCCTCGGGCTGCACAACGACATCATCGGCCCGTATCTGACCTCGCTCGCCACCGAGGAGCAGAAGCGCCGCTGGCTGCCCGGTTTCTGCGACGGTTCGCTGATCACCGCCATCGCCATGACCGAACCCGGCGCGGGCAGCGACCTCCAGGGCATCAGGACCCGGGCCGAGGACCGCGGCGACCACTGGCTGCTCAACGGCGCCAAGACCTTCATCTCCAACGGCATCCTCGCCGACCTGGTGATCGTGGTGGCCAGGACCACCCCGGAGGGCGGCGCGCACGGACTGTCCCTGCTGGTCGTGGAGCGCGGTGCGGAGGGCTTCGAGCGCGGCCGCAACCTCGACAAGATCGGCCAGAAGGCGCAGGACACGGCCGAGTTGTTCTTCAACGACGTGCGCGTGCCCAAGGAGAACCTCCTGGGCGAGCCGAACGGCGCGTTCGTCCACCTGATGACGAACCTCGCCCAGGAGCGGCTGAGCATCGCGGTCGCCGCCATCGCGGGCGCCGAGCACCTGCTGGAGATCACCAGCGGGTACGTCAAGGAACGCGAGGCGTTCGGGCGGCCGTTGGCCACCAAGCAGCACATCCGGTTCGAGATCGCGGAGATGGCCACCGAGTGCGCGGTCACCCGCGCCTTCCTCGACCGCTGCATCGAGGAGCACGCGGACGGCGGACTCGACGCCGTCGACGCCTCCATGGCCAAGTGGTGGGCGACCGAACTGCAAAAGCGCGTCGCCGACCGCTGTCTCCAACTGCACGGCGGCTACGGCTACATGACCGAGTACCCGATCGCCAAGGCCTTCACCGACGGCCGCATCCAGACCATCTACGGCGGGACGACCGAGATCATGAAGGAGATCATCGGCCGTTCCCTGCTGGGCTGACCCTCACCGAAAGGCTTCCCTGTGAGCACCGAAGCGTACGTGTACGACGCGATCCGCACCCCGCGCGGCCGCGGCAAGGCGAACGGCGCCCTGCACGGCACCAAGCCCATCGACCTGGTCGTCGGACTCATCCACGAACTCCGCGACCGCTTCCCCGGACTGGATCCCGCCGAGATCGACGACATCGTGCTCGGTGTCGTCGGTCCGGTCGGCGACCAGGGCTCCGACATCGCCCGGATCGCCGCCATCGCCGCTGGACTTCCCGACACCGTCGCCGGCGTGCAGGAGAACCGCTTCTGTGCCTCCGGCCTGGAGGCGGTCAACATGGCCGCGATGAAGGTCCGTTCGGGCTGGGAGGACCTCGTCCTCGCCGGCGGCGTGGAGTCCATGTCCCGGGTGCCGATGGCCTCCGACGGCGGCGCCTGGTTCAACGACCCGATGACCAACCTCTCGGTCAACTTCGTGCCGCAGGGCATCGGCGCCGACCTGATCGCCACGATCGGGGGATTCTCCCGGCGCGACGTCGACGAGTACGCGGAACTCTCCCAGGAGCGCGCGGCCGAGGCGTGGAAGGGCGGCCGGTTCGAGAGGTCGGTGGTCCCGGTCCGCGACCGCAGTGGTCTGGTGGTCCTCGACCACGACGAGTACATGCGTCCGGGGACGACCGCGGACTCGCTGGCGAAGCTGAAGCCGTCCTTCGCGGACATCGGTGAGCTGGGCGGGTTCGACGCGGTGGCGCTGCAGAAGTACCACTGGGTCGAGAGGATCGACCACGTCCACCACGCGGGCAACTCCTCCGGCATCGTCGACGGCGCCGCGCTGGTCGCGATCGGCTCGAAGGAGGCCGGGGAGCGCAACGGGCTCACCCCCCGCGCGCGGATCGTCTCCGCGGCCGTCTCCGGTTCCGAGCCGACGATCATGCTCACCGGGCCCGCGCCCGCCGCCCGCAAGGCGCTCGCCAAGGCCGGGCTGACCATCGACGACATCGACCTGGTCGAGATCAACGAGGCGTTCGCGGCGGTCGTCCTGCGTTTCGTCGCGGACATGGGCCTGTCGCTGGACAAGGTCAACGTCAACGGCGGCGCCATCGCGCTGGGCCACCCCCTCGGCGCGACCGGCGCGATGATCCTGGGCACCCTCGTCGACGAACTGGAGCGCCAGGACAAGCGCTACGGCCTCGCCACCCTCTGCGTCGGCGGCGGCATGGGCATCGCCACCATCGTCGAACGCATCTGACCGACCCGGCGGACACACCGACTTCTACGGAGATCCCTCATGACCACGACCATCCGCTGGGAACAGGACCGCACCGGCGTCGTCACCCTCGTCCTCGACGACCCCGGCCAGTCGGCCAACACGATGAACCAGGCGTTCCGCGACTCCCTCGCGGCCGTCACCGACCGGCTGGAGGCCGAGAAGGACACCGTCCGCGGTGTCATCATCACCTCCGCCAAGAAGACCTTCTTCGCCGGCGGCGACCTGCGCGACCTCATCCGGGTCACCCCCGACACCGCCCAGCAGCTCTTCGACGGCGGCCTGGCGATCAAGCGGAACCTGCGCCGGATCGAGACCCTCGGCAAGCCCGTCGTCGCCGCCCTGAACGGCGCCGCGCTCGGCGGCGGCTACGAGATCGCCCTCGCCTGCCATCACCGCGTCGCCCTCGACGCGCCCGGCTCCAAGATCGGCTGCCCCGAGGTCACCCTCGGACTCCTCCCCGGCGGAGGCGGCGTCGTCCGCACCGTCCGCATGCTCGGCATCACCGACGCCCTGCTCAAGGTCCTCCTCCAGGGCACCCAGTACAGCCCGCGGCGCGCCCTGGACAACGGCCTCGTCGACGACGTGGCCACCACCCACGAGGAGATGCTCGCCAAGGCGCGGGCCTTCATCGAGGCCAACCCCGAGTCCCAGCAGCCCTGGGACCGGCCCGGCTACCGCATCCCCGGCGGCACCCCCGCCAACCCCCGGTTCGCCGCCAACCTCCCCGCCTTCCCCGCCAACCTGCGCAAGCAGACCGGCGGCGCCCCCTACCCGGCGCCGCGCAACATCCTCGCGGCGGCGGTCGAGGGCTCCCAGGTCGACTTCGAGACCGCGCAGGTCATCGAGGCGCGCTACTTCGTCGAACTGGCCGCGGGACAGACCTCGAAGAACATGATCCAGGCGTTCTTCTTCGACCTCCAGGCCGTGAACTCCGGCGCCAACCGGCCCAAGGGGATCGAGCCGCGTCCGGTCCGCAAG
>NZ_JBEPBM010000035.1:0-78486 GCF_040299205.1 Streptomyces sp. NPDC000983
ACCCCCCAGATCATGCGAACTACAGGGGGGAGCAGTCATGCCGTCCCGGAGGCCGGGAACCCCATTGCGGGGCTGATCAAGAAGGTAATGGGGGGACCGGGCCCGGTCGGTCACCGCTTGGAGGGCCGCGGCGACTCGATCCGTGAAGTGAGGTGCTTTCAGGTCCACTTGGCGCAGGGCCGCATGCTGTCGCAGGAGCGCGTCCGCATAATCGGCCGGCGCTGTCCGCGAAGTCACCGGCTCGTAGTAGGTCCAGAGCGAGAGGGCGAAGGCATCCCGTACCCGCACTCCAGGCGGGACCCGCGGATCGAGCCCGGCCACCGGGGCGTCGGTGGCGGCGAGACGCACGGCGACCTCGACTTCGAACTCGGACTCGGGCAGATGTCCCAGAGGCGCGACCCGGGCCAGCACCTCGCGCGGGGTCATGCGTAGCGCGACGCGGTCCGAGTTGTGGACGACGGCGACGTCGTCGACCTCCAGGCCGAGCTCCGATGCGGTTTCCCGCCCCGCCCGTACCGCTCGGCGGAGTTCCAGCGGCTCCATCCCGGCCTCCCCCTTGTCCCGTTCGCCCACCGCCCTGGGGTGCGGCAGGACACCGGGACCTTCCGGTCGACTCCTGCCCCGTCGTCCGCGCCGGCCAACATCGGGCCGGCGCCCTTCGTGCCTTCCCTCCGAATTGCGTGCGTGGGAGCGATGATTCCTCGACGAACACCCGGTCTTCGTGTCCTGAGAAGCCCGAGAAGCCGGGTAAACGGATGAGGAGCGACATGAACAGTCGTGGAAATGTCGGCGAGGCGCCCGCCTCCGAGCCGGAGCTTGTGACGCTGGACCCGGCCACGACAGCGGTCGTCCGGGGCGTCGTCCCGGTGTTCGAACTGCGGGAGTTCTTCGACGCGTCGTTCAGCGCCCTGGCCCGGACCGTCGAGGCGCAGCGGATCACCTTGCTGGGCCCCGCGTTCGGGCTCTACCACGGGGAGTCGGAAGCGACCCTGGACCTGGAGGTCGGGTTCGTCACGGACCGCGCGGTGACCCCGGAGGACGTGGTCGTGCCGGGTGCGCTTCCGGGTGGGCGGGTCGCACGGCTGACGCACTGCGGCTCCTTCGACGGTCTCGGCGCCTCCTGGGAGCGGCTGCACGCCTGGATGGCAGCGCGGGGGCTGTCTGCGGGCGAGGACCGCTGGGAAACCTACGTCACGCGGCCGACTCCGGACATGGACCCCGCGGAGCTGCGTACGGAACTCAACTGGCCTGTCGCGCACTGACATCGGGTTCGGGTCGCGGCCCGCCGCAGCCCTCGCGCAGACCTCGCGGAGCCTTCACTCAGGCTTCGGCCTCGGTGATCCGCGCGCGCGGTGTTCGGCGCACGGGGTGAGGACCCTCAGCCGGACTCCGCGCCGGACCCCCTGCCGGACTCCGCCCGGACGATCACCACGGGACACTGCGCGTGCTGGGCCACATGGTGGCTGACGGACCCCAGCAGGGCCCGGGCGAAACCGCCGCGCCCCCTGCTGCCCACCACCAGGATCTCGGCCCCCTCGGCCGCCCTGAGCAGCACCTCCACAGGGTTGCCGCGCGCCAGCCGAGCGTGGACCGCGCCTGCGGACTCGGCGCCGAGGACGTCGTCGAGTTCCTGCGTCAGCGCCTGACGCGCGGCCGCCTCGTCCACGTCGGCGTCCACCGCGGGTGCGGACCAGGTGTCCGCACCGGGCAGGTTCCAGGCCGACACCGCGTCCACCCGAGCGTCGACCAGTGCGGCGTAGCGGACCGCCCAGCGCAGGGCCGCGCCGGAGGACGGTGAACCGTCGACACCCACCACGACCCGGCGCGTCCCGGCATTCTCACCCATCCGTCTCACCTCTTCCGTACCGATGTGCTCCTTCAACGCTGCTCGATCAAGGGCGCTGCCGCACCCCGGGGAGGTGCGGCAGGCGCATCCGGTACGGGTGCCCGGACGCCGGGGCCGGTCCCGGTCGTCGGGATGCGCCGAGGTGACAGAGACTGGTGGGGCGGTACATCCCGGTTCCCGGGTCGTTCGGCCCCTGCCGTGGGCCGAGTGGCTGAGGCAGCCTGGAGGACATGCGCGGGCCGACGTACGGATGCCCCGAGGCCGGCACTCGGCTCGCCGCCACCGCCGGAAATCCGCGCTTCGGCGGCCGGCGGGCCCGCGCAGGGAAGGGAGTGAGTGCGATGCCCCGGATCGTCGGCGAGGTGATGACCCACGAGGTCGTCGAGGCCAGCCCGGACACATCGTTCAAGCACGTCGCGGAGCTGCTGTACCGCAACCGGGTCAGCGGACTGCCCGTGGTGGACGGCGACGACAAGGTCGTGGGAGTGATCTCCGAGACCGATCTGATCCGCGGCCAGGCGGCACGGGCCGACGGGGGCCGCGCGTCGCGGCGTCTTCCGCCCCTGCGCCGCTCCGCCCGGCGTGCGGCGGCGCTCGCGCGCGCCACCACTGCCCGGGATCTGATGTCGACGCCCGCGATCACCGTCCACCCCGAGCAGCGCGTCGCCGACGCGGCGCGCCTCATGGAGCGCCACGGTGTGGAGCGCCTTCCGGTCGTGGACGAGGAGGACCGGCTGATCGGCATCGCCACGCGGCGCGATCTGCTGAGCGTGTTCCTTCGCACGGACGACGAGATCCGCCGGGAGATCGAGGACGACGTCGCGGGTCGTGCCATGGGCCTGGCGCCGCACACCGTGATCGTCTCGGTCCGTGACGGCATGGTGAGCCTGGAGGGGCGGCTGGAGCACCGGAGCGACATCCCGCTCCTGCTCCGGCTCGCCTATCGGGTGGACGGGGTGGTGGGGCTGGTCAACAGCCTGACCTACCGTCTCGACGACACCGGCCCGACGGCGCCGTCGGTCCTCGGGGAGGACCGCCGGGTCGTGCGCGAGGAAGCACGCGACGAGCGACGGTGACGAGCCGTCCCGGAGCGCTTCATCGAGTGGGCAGGTCGACCCCCTGTGCGCCGGCGACAAATCCCGGCGACGCCGGCGATCGTCCCCGGGATAGTGGTCGTCCATGGATGAGGTCGAAGTCGTCGTCGCCCATTCCGAGCGGGCGACTCTGCGCGTCGGTGACGTGTTCCTGAAGGTGGACGCCGATCAGGCACGCATCGACGCAGAGGTCGAGGCGTTGTCCCTCGCGCCGGTCCCGACCCCGGAGGTCCTGTGGCGCAGGCCGCCCGTGCTCGCGCTCACGGCGGTCCCGGGCAGGACGCTCGGGCGCCTCGGCGGACCCTCGACCGGTTCGCCGGCCGAGTGGGCCGCGGCGGGCGCCGCCGTCCGGAAGCTGCACGAGGCGCCCCTGCCGCCCCGTACGGGAGGAGCGGGGCGGAGCGTCGACGAGCTGGCGGCGGAGCTCGACCGCGAGTGCGCGTGGCTCGTGACCAGCGGCGTTCTGCCCGCCGACCTGGTCGCCCGCAACCGCCGGGTCGCCGAGGCGGCGCTCCGGCCGTGGGCCCCGGCGTTCACGCACGGCGACCTGCAGATCGCACACGTCTTCCTCGACGGCGGCGAGGTCACCGGCGTCATCGACTGGTCCGAGGCGGGCCGGGGCGACGCCCTGTACGACCTCGCCACCTTCACGCTGGGCCACGAGCAGCACCTCACCGACGTCCTCACCGGCTACGGCGCCGACGTCGACCTCGACGTCATCCACGCCTGGTGGTCGCTGCGCAGCCTCCTGGTGGTGCGCTGGCTGAGCGAACACGGCTTCGACCCCTTCGCACCGGGCTGCGAGGTCGACGTACTGCGGTCCCGGATGTGAGGCCGGGCGGGCGCATCGCGTGCGCGGGCTCGTAGGGGTGGGCCGGTCACCGGCCCTCGGTGTCGCGGACCTCGACCTCGCACTCCACGTCGGGGAACGCCTTGAGCTGTTCCTGCACCGCTTCCCGGACGTCTCCGGCCAGCGACACCGATACTCCGGGCGGGACGTCGGGGTCGTCCGAGCGGTGGGCGGCGCCCACGATCGCCTGCGGGTCCAGATCCTCCAGTGCGTTCAGGACGTCGTCGAGTCGGTCGTTCACAACGGTCGTCGACACATAGGTACGCACGGACATGGCTGCCTCCCAGTACTCACTCCGAAGCCTTCGGCCGCTGCCCTCATCCCGCGGATACACCACCTGGCATGGCGCAGAGCATGGCCTCAGCCTCTCCCCGGCCGTGGCTGTCCGCACCCCGACCGGCGCGTGCGGGCGACACGGGTGCGGCCCGCCCCGCCCGGCGGACCGGGGCGAGGGCCGGTCACGGTGCCCGGGGACGCCCTCTACTCGGCCCGTTCGGGGTGGAGTTGGGCGCATGCGGCCGGCTCGGTGACGGCCAGGACGCGCCGGGAGTCCGAGCCGCCGGGGAGCGGGAAGCACTCGGGCAGGTGCGCGGCCGGCCAGGCGAAATCCTGGCCCCGGAAGTCGCCCATCCGGTCGCCGACGAGTGCGTCGATCGGGCGCGGTGCGAGCGGGTCGTCCTCGGCGAACCAGGCACGGCGCCGAAACAGTCCGGTGTCGGGGGCCGGGCGCGCGGGCTCGGCGGCAGCGGACGTCCTCTCGCCCTTTCACCCGGGAGCGATCACGGGGGATCATGGCGTGATCGTGGGGCGTGAGCAAGGGGGAACGCGTGTCCGACAGCTTCTTGGTGGCCGCCCGTGTCCCGATGACGCGGGACGGGTTCGAGCGGTGGCTGAGCACGCCGGTGGTGGACCTGGGCCGGATCGCCAACCCGGCTGACATGTTTGACGGTTGGTACTGGGACGGCCGTCGCGCGGACACCGGGTGGGACTCCGTCGGGACGGGTACGACGCCCCGCGCGTTCTTCGCGGAGCGGGCCGAGGACGCCTGCTCCGGGGCGGCCGGGACCGGGGTGCTGGTGTACCGGGAGGGGGCGCTGGAGGTGTACCTCCTGCACCTCGGGTACCGCGAGTGGAGTGTTCACACGGCGCTGCTGCTGCTCGCCGCGGCCGGAGAGTTCAAGTCGGAGGCCGCTGAGGACACCGTGCTGTTCTGGGCGGAGACCGGTGCGGGACTGTGGGACGCGGACGACGACGGGTGGCTGGCCGCGCTGTCCGTCGGCAGGGACGGGGCGCGGTTCGTCGCGGATCGGGATCTGACCGGCACGGTGGCCGGGCTGCGGCCGGTCGAGAGCCTCTTCTTCGACATGGTGGAGCGGCTCGCCGAGGAGGAGGACGACTGGGACGCGGACTCGGGGCGGGGCTTCCGTACGGAGACTCCGCTGGATCCGGCGTACACCGATCCCTCCGTGCTGCGGCCGACGGCGGACTAGGCGGGCCACGCCTGGCGGATCTCGGCGAGTTCCGCGTTGAACTGGGCTCCGGTGAGGAGCGCGAGGTTGGATATCCACAGCCAGACGAGGAAGACGACGATGCCGGCGAGGGAGCCGTACAGGCGGTCGTAGGTGCCCGCGTAGTTGGCGGTGTACACGGTGAAGCCGACCGATGCCAGGAGCCACAGCACGACGGCGAGCAGGCCGCCGACGGCCCGGTGCCGCAGGCCGTAGGCGGTGGCCTGGCCGGAGCGGAACAGCACCAGGACCATGACGGTG
This sequence comes from Streptomyces sp. NPDC000983, assembly GCF_040299205.1. Classification (NCBI taxonomy): domain Bacteria; kingdom Bacillati; phylum Actinomycetota; class Actinomycetes; order Kitasatosporales; family Streptomycetaceae; genus Streptomyces; species Streptomyces sp. NPDC000983. Next base: position 5,560 of record NZ_JBEPBM010000035.1, read on the forward strand.
GCCAGGCACGCCAGCAGGGGCCACTTGAGGATGTTCCAGGCCGCGACACCGACGGCGTCCACGCCGATGATCCGCCCCGCGGCGCGGGCGGCGTCGCCGGTGAGGACCAGGGCGAGCACGCTGGACACGAGCAGGGCCAGCAGGGCGAGCGCGGTGATGATGGTGAGGGGAGCCTTCTTCCACAGCGGGCGGCGGTCCTTCACCCCGTTCATGGCGTGCAGGGCGCGGCGGAAGACGCTCAGGTAGCTGGAGGCCGACCACAGCGCGGCGACGGTGCCGAAGCCGGCCAGCAGCCGGGCCGGGGTCTTCTGGTGGGACATGCTGTCCAGCGCGCTCAGTACGGCGGGTCGGGCCTGGCCCGGCACGACGGCGGCCACCTGGTCGACGACGTGCCCGCCTCCCGGACGGCCCGCGACACCGAGCAGCGAGAGCGCCACCAGCAGGGTGGGGAAGAGGGTGAGCACGGCGTAGTACGTCAGGGCCGCGGCCCAGTCCGTCGCGTCCTCCCGCCACAGGGCCCTCGGTGTCCTGCGCAGGGCCGGCCACCAGTCACGTCGGTCCCGCACCGTGGTGCCGCCCGCACGGGAGGCCGGCGCAGTCGCCGGCTGATCGGTGGTCACGCGTTGCCCCCTCGACGGCGTCCCGCACCCTGTGTGCCCCCTGGCCGGAGTCCGGGCTCGGCCGGGGTGTTCCGCCCCTGCCTCTTTGCCCGCGCTGCGTGGACGCATGCGCCCCGCCCGCGAACAGGTGCTCCGTGTGCCGATGGTGCGGGTGGGGCCGGGCCTCGGTCCTCCTGGCGGCCACCGTCGCCCCGGGCGGCGAGGGCGCCGTGGGCAGGGTGTCGCCGAACCTGGCCGGGCCCACCCGCTCGGCGGCGTTCCGGGCCCCCGACGACCGGCCGACCTGCCCGGCCGGGCTGAACGTCGGCGTGGAGGGTGCTCAGGACACGGTCAGCACGATCTTGCCGGTGGTGCGGTCCGTCTCGCCGAGGGCGTGGGCCTTGGCCGCCTCGGCGAGCGGGAAGACGGCCTCGATGTGGGCGCGCAGGGCGCCGGAGGCGGCCAGGTCGGCGACGGCGTTCATGCCGGCGTGGTCGGCCTCGACGAGGAGGGTTGCCACGCGGACTCCGCGGGCCGCGGCCTTCGCCGCCTCCTCGGGGTCGGTGCCCGGCAGGATGGAGACGAGGACGCCGCCGGGGCGCAGGACGTCGAGGGAACGGGCGCGGGTCTCCCCGGAGAGGGGGTCGAGCACTACGTCGATGTCCTGGACGGCGTCGCGGAAGTCGGTGGTGCGGTAGTCGACGACCTCGTCGGCGCCGAGCGAGCGGACGAAGTCGTGCTTGGGCGCGCTGGCGGTGCCGATGACGTGGGCGCCGCGGGACTTGGCGATCTGGACCGCGAGGTGGCCGACTCCGCCGGCCGCCGCGTGGACGAGGACGCGCTGTCCCGGGCGGACCTGGGCGGTGTCGACGATCGCCTGGTAGGCGGTGAGCGCGGCGAGCGGCAGGGCGCCCGCCTGGACGTGGTCGAGTTCGGCGGGCTTGGCGGCGAAGGCGCGGGCCGGGCCCGTCACGTACTCGGCGTGGGAGCCGACGCCGTGCGGGTAGGGCAGCATCCCGAAGACCTCGTCGCCGGGCTTGAAGAGGGTGACGCCGAAGCCGACGGCCTCGACGACGCCGGACACGTCCCAGCCGAGGACGAGCGGAAGCCGGTCGAGGAAGAGGCCGGCGGCGCGGTGCTTCCAGTCGGTGGGGTTGACGCCCGCGGCGCGGACGGCGACGAGGACCTGTCCGGGGGCGGGGGTGGGCCGGGGAAGGACGACCCGGGTGAGGACGTCGGGGGTGCCGTGGGTGTCCTGGCTGATGGCGTACATCGTGGCGGGGTTGTTCGTCATGTGCTCCAGCTTTGCCGGAGACGCGAACGCTTACCATGGCATGAATGCCAACTTCCGACGGGATCGTGCCATGAGTGTCCATCGTGTCGTCGTCCTCGCGCTGGACGGCGTGTACCCCTTCGAGCTGGGTATCCCGAGCCGCGTCTTCGGCGCGCTCCGGGACCGCTACGAGGTCGTGACCTGCTCCGTCGACGGCGGGCCCGTCGCGACGAACGCCGACTTCTCGGTGACGGTGGGGCACGGTCCCGAGGTGCTGGCGACGGCGGACACGGTGCTGCTGCCGCCCTTCGACCTCTCCCGGATCTCGCGGGAGCTGCCTGCGGGAGCGGCCGAGGCCCTGTCGTGGGTGCGGCCCGGCACCCGGATCGTGTCGATCTGCACGGGGGCGTTCGTGCTCGCCGCGGCAGGGCTGCTGGACGGGCGGCCGGCTACCACCCACTGGGCCGTCGCCGCGGTGTTCCGGTCCTGGTATCCGGAGGTCGCGCTGGATCCGGACGTGCTGTTCGTGGACGACGGCGATGTGCTGACCTCGGCGGGTGCCGCGTCCGGGGTGGACGTCTGCCTGCACCTCGTACGGCGTGATCACGGTGCCGCCGTGGCCAACCATGTGGCTCGGGTGTGTGTCGTGCCGCCCTGGCGGGACGGCGGTCAGGCCCAGTACATCGAGCACCCGGTGCCGCCGGTGTCCGCGAACGGCACCTCGGCCACTCGGCAGTGGGCGCTGGAGCATCTGCACGAGCCGCTGACGTTGGCGCAGCTCGCCGGGCATGCGCGGATGAGCCTGCGCACGTTTGCGCGCCGCTTCGGCGAGGAGGTGGGGATCAGTCCAGGGCGCTGGGTGATTCAGCAGCGGGTGTCCCGGGCGCAGTTTCTTCTGGAGACGACCGATCTGGCCGTCGACGACATCGCCGGGCAGGTCGGGTTCGCGACGGGGACGTCGCTGCGGGAGCATTTGCATGCCGCGATCGGGGTGACGCCGATGGCGTACCGCCGCACGTTCCGCGGCACGACCGCGCCGGCGACCGTCTGAACGGTTGCGTGTCACGCGCGGCCCGGTGGGGCCCGGCCGCGCAGTTCCCCGCGCCCCTGATGCGGGAACAACCCCACCCACCCCGGCCCGCACCCCCCAGGGGCGCGGGGAACTGCGCGGGCGGCCCCCACCCACCCGCAGACGAGGTACGGCCCCACCTCCCAGGGGCGCGGGGAACTGCGCGAACAACCCCCACCCACCCGCAGACGAGGTACGACCTCACCTCCCAGGGGCGCGGGGAACTGCGCGGGCGGCCCCCACCCGCCCGGAGACGAGGTGCGGGCTACTGCCAGGGGCGGTGGCCCGGGCCCGTCGGGTGCGTGCCGGTGTTGCCCATGAGCACCGAGTACACGCTCGTCTCCGCCGCGATGAAGAGCCGGTTGCGCTTGGCCCCGCCCCAGGCGACGTTGGCGACCGCCTCGGGAACATTGAGCCGCCCGATGAGCGTGCCGTCGGGGTCGTAACAGTGCACGCCGTCATCCATCGCGGCGACCCACAACCGACCCCCGTCATCGAAGCGGATGTTGTCGAAGCGGGCCTTCTCCCGCGCGGCCGCCTCGGCGAAGACCTTGCCGTCGGAGAGCGTGCCGCCCTCGCGCACATCGAAGACCCGGATGAGCCCCGCCCGCGTGTCGGAGACGAAGAGCTGCCGTTCGTCGGCGGAGAAGACAAGACCGTTGGGCGCGCCGAAGCCGTCCGCGACGAGGCGCACCTCACCGCTGCCGGGGTCGATCCGGTAGACGTTGTTGGCGCCGATCTCGCTCTCCGCGCGGTACCCCTCGTAGTCGCTGGTGATGCCGAAGTCCGGGTCGGAGAACCAGATCGAGCCGTCGGACTTCACGGTCGCGTCGTTCGGGCTGTTGAGCCGCTTGCCCTGCCAGCGGTCGGCGAGCACGGTGACGGTGCCGTCGTGCTCGGTGCGGGTGACCCGCCGATTGCCCTGCTCGCAGGTGATCAACCGGCCTTCGCGGTCGAGGGTGTTGCCGTTGGTGTAGCCGGCGGAGCGGCGGAAGACGGCGACGGCGCCGGTCTCCTCGTCCCAGCGCAGCATGCGGTCGTTGGGGATGTCGCTCCAGACCAACTGGCGCCAGGCGGGCACGTAGAGGGGGCCTTCGGCCCAGCGGCAGCCGGTGAACAGGACCTCCAGCGCGTCGTCGCCGTTCATGCACTTGCCCGCGCGGAACCGGTCGTCCAACTGCTCGTACAGACCGTGGTGCTCGCCGCTCATGGACTTCTCCTCACGAAACGAAACCAACCGGATGCCGAATTTGAATCGGCCTCAGCGGCATCATGCAAGATGCCATACTGCTCTGGCCAGTTGATTCCGAACGGAGCATTGTGGATCACATTGATCGGGCGCTGCTGGACCAACTCCAGCTGGACGCCACCCAGTCCTACTCCGCTCTCGGCCGGGCCGTGGGCCTGTCCGCCGGTGCCGCCCACGAGCGGGTGCGGAAGCTGCGCGAGCGGGGCGTCATCCGCCGTACCACCGTCGACGTGGACCCGGCTGCCGTCGGCAGTGCCGTCCTGGCGTACGTGATGGTCGACTCGACGTCCTGGATGGGGAGTTCGGCGGAGGACTTCGCCGCGGTGCCCGAGATCGTCGAGGCGCATGTCATCGCCGGCAGCGCCTCGGTACTGGTGAAGGTCAGGACCGCGACGACAGGCCGGTTGCAGGACGTGCTGCGCCGGATCCATGCCATCGAGGGGGTCAGCGGGACGCAGGCCACGGTGGTGCTGGAGACCTTCTTCGAACGGCCGTTGTCACCTTTCGCCGCGGACCAGGGGTGAGCCGGTGACCTTCGCGCACCCCCACACCCGGGCCGCGGCGGCGACGAGGCCGGTGGAGCTCGTCATCTTCGACTGCGATGGCGTCCTGGTCGACACCGAACGCCTCGCCGTGCGCCTCCAGGTCGCCCTGGGAGCGGAGTTGGGCTGGCCGCTCACCGCCGAGGACGTGGTCGATCGCTTCATAGGGCGCTCCAAGGAGTCGATCGTCGGGCAGATCGCCGAGCAACTCGGCGCGGGCACCGCCGCGCTCTGGTGGAGCCTGCTCATCCAACGGCACCGCGACGCCGTCGATCTCGGACTCGACCCGGTGGACGGACTGCCCGAGGCGATCGCCGCCCTGACCCTGCCGACCTGCGTGGCCTCCAGCGGTCCGCACGAGAAGATGCGCCACACCCTGGGCCGTACCGGCCTGTACGACCACTTCGCGGGCCGGATCTTCAGCGCGAGCGAGGTACCCCGTGGCAAGCCCGCGCCCGATCTGTTCCTCCACGCCGCCCGGCGCATGGGCGTCGACCCCGAGGCGTGCGTGGTGGTCGAGGACAGCGGTCCCGGGGTCGCGGCGGCGCGGGCGGCGGGGATGCGGTCCTTCGGCTATGCCGGGGGCCCGACACCGGCCGCGCGGCTGGAGGGCCCGGGCACCGTCGTCTTCGACGACATGCGGCGGCTGCCGGAGCTGCTCGCCGGCCGGTGAATCGCGCGGGGGCAGCGCCGAAACGAGACGATCAGGCGACCGGACCCACGCCCAGGATCGCGCGCATGCCCCGCAGCGCCCAGTCCTCGGGCCGGTCGTCGCCGTGCAGGAGCCGGGCCGGGGTGATCCCGCCGGCCAGGGCTTCGAGGCCGTAGACGACCTGCGGGGTGTCCGTGGACGCCGGGAGGTCTCCGGCGGCGACGGCCGCGTCGACGTCGTGGCGCAGGGCGTCCCGCCAGCGGGTGCGGCCCTCGGCGATCCGGTCGTGCACGAGGCCGGTACGGGCGTCGTAGTCGTAGGTGACCTGGGTGAGCAGACAGCCCCCGGAGTAGCCGGGATCGGCGGCGTACCGCACCCAGGACGCGCAGACGGCGAGCAGGCGCGGCAGTCCGGCTTCGAGGTGGCGCACCGGCTGCCAGACCTGGGTGCGGAAGTCGTCCAGGACCAGGTTCACGGTCTCCAGTTGCAGGTTCTCCTTGCTGCGGAACTGCCCGACGACGCCCGCCTTGCTCATCCCGAGCCGCTCGGCGAGCCGGCCGATGGTGACGCTGTCCAGGCCCTCCATGGAGGCGAGTTCGGCGGCGGCGCGCAGCACCGACCGCCGGGTTTCGAGGGCTGCCTGAGCCGATGCGCGTCCTGCCATGTCCGGCAGCTTAGCAAACGACCGTACGGTATTGACGTACGAACGTTCGTCTTCTTAAATCCTCGCCATGACATCGAACGCCTCCCCGCCCACCCCTGCCCGCGCATCCGTATCCCGTGCCTCCCAGGCGCTGTTACTGGCCTGTGCGGGCACGTTCCTGAGCTTTCTCGACGCCACCGTCACCAACCTCGCCCTGCCGCCGATCGCCGCCGACTTCGATGTCCCGCTGACGACCGTCTCCTGGGTCGCCACCGCCTACGTGATCCCCTTCGCCGCCCTGCTCGCCCCGGCGGGGCCGCTGGCCGACGCCGTCGGCCGGGCCCGTCTGTTCCTGATCGGCGTCGCCGTCTTCACCGCGTCCTCGCTGCTGATCGCCGTCGCCCCGACCCTGCCCGTACTGCTCGGTGCCCGCGCGCTGCAAGGTCTGGCGGCGGCCCTGCTCGTGCCCGCCTCCCTGGGGCTGGTCCTCGCCGAGGTCCCGGCCGAGCGCAGGCGCGCCGCCATCGGCACCTGGAGCGCGGCGGGTGCCCTGGCCGCCGCCGCGGGGCCCGCGCTCGGCGGTGTCGTCGTCGAGGCGGTCGACTGGCGGGCCCTGTTCTGCCTCAACCTGCCGGTGGGCGTCTGGGTGCTCTTCGCCGGCCGGAAGCTCCTCGCGGGCGAGTCCCGGACCGGCAGGGCACCCGACCTCGCGGGCGGCCTGCTGCTCGCCCTGTGCGTCGGCTCGATGGTGTACGGGCTCACGCAGGGCCCCGAGCACGGCTGGTCCTCGCCGCACGTCCTGGTCGCCGCCGCCGTGACGGTGCTCGCGGGCGCGGCGACCGTACTGCGCGCGCTGCGGCACCAGCGGCCCGCGCTGCGGCTCGACCTCTTCCGCAGCCGCACCTTCGCCGTCGCGGGCGCCGTCTCCGTCCTGTACGGGGCCGCGCTGTTCGCCACGATGCTCCTCGGCGTGCTCTTCATGACCGACGCCTGGAACTACTCCACCCTCCAGGCCGGCTTCGCGATGAGCCCCGCGGCGCTGGTCACGGCCGTCGTGGGCATCGGTGTCGGACGGCTCCCGGTCGCGCTCGCGCCCCGCACCATGGTCTCGGCCGGTTCCGTCCTGGTCGCCGCCGCGACCGTCACCCTGGCCCTCCTCGCCGACACCGAGCCGCACTTCTGGACGCTGTGGCTGCCGACCGGAACGGTGATGGGAGTCGGCATCGGCCTGGTCACCGTCGGCATCTCCAGCGCGGCGGCCCTGTCCGTGGCGCCCCAGCACTTCGCCGCGGCGACCGGCACGGTCATGGCGGCCCGCCAGATCGGCGGCGGCCTCGGCATCGCCGCCACGGCCGTCATCATCGCCGAGAGCACGGGCACCGGCGCTCAGCCGTACGTCGCCGTGTACTGGTTCGCCACCGCCGTCAACGTGGCCGCCGCGCTCGCCGGACTCGCCCTGCGATCCCCCGCCCCGCCCGCGCCGGCCCCGACCCGGACCGACGCGCCCCGCGTCCTGGAAGGAGACCAGCGATGACGTCCTGCGTGGACCTGAGCGCGGAGTCGTCCGACCCGCACTGCATCAGCGCGGACACCGCCGCCGAACTCCTGCGCGAACTCCCCTGGCAGCGGCTGGCCGTGCTCGGCGACAGCGTCACCGCCGGGGTCATGGACCCCCTGCCCGGCTACCGGACCCGGTCCTTCGCCGACCGCTTCACCGACGCCCTCGCCGCCACCCGCCCCGGCTTCGCCTCGGTCAACCTGGCCGCGCCCCACCTCTTGCTCGACGAGATACGCCACCGGCAGCTCGGCCCGGCCCTGAAGTTCGGGCCGGACGTGGTGATGGTGAGCGCGGGCGGCAACGACGCCTTCCGCAGCTTCGAACCGGAGGAACTGCGCACCCGGTTGTCCGCCCTCCTCGGCCCCCTCGCCGAGAGCGGCGCCTTCGTCATCACCATCGGCCTGTTCGACCTCGCCCGTTCGGGGCTCGTCCCGCCGGAACACGCCGACGGCATGGCCCGCCGCTTCGACGCACTCGACCGGATCACCGCCGACCTCACCCGGACGCTGGAGGGCGTCCACGTCGACACCCACCACCATCCCCTCGCCGCCGACCCGGCCATCTACGCCGCCGACCGGATCCACGCCAACGCCCGGGGCCACGCGGCGGCCTTCGCCGCCATCGCCACCACCCTCGGCCGGCTCCTCCCGAGCACGGCCGCCACCTGAGTCAGACGGAGGCGCGGGCCACGAACTCGGCCTTGACGTGCACGGTCCTGTGGACGTCGCGGCCGCCCAGACGCTCGGTGAGCAGCTGCGCGGCCGCCCGGCCGACCTCGGCGGCCGGATAGCGGATCGTAGTCAGCTGAGGGCGGACCAGTGAGGCGAAGGAGGCGTCGTCGTGGCCGATCAGGGCGACGTCGTCGGGGATGCCGATGCCGAGGTCGTGCGCCTTGTCCAGGGCGCCGACGGCGATCACGTCGTTGCCGCAGAAGACCGCGTCGGGGCGGTAGCGGCGGTTCATGAGCGTGCCGAACCCCTCCGCTCCGGCCTCCCGGGTGTGCTCGCCGCGGACCACCATCTCGTGGGGCAGCGACATGCCGAACTGCAGGGCGAGCGCCCGGATGTGTTCGAGGCGCGGGTCTCCCCCGGTGGCGTCCCTAGGGCCCGCGATCATGGCGATACGCCGCCGTCGCGCGGCCGTCACCTGCTCCAGGGCGCGCCGGGTCGCGGCCCGGGCGTCCGGGGTCACCAGGTCGACGGGGCCGAAGGAGACGTCGGCGCTGACGACCAGGGGGAGTCCGGAGTCGACGGCGGGCTGGAAGTCCTGCGGCTTCAGCCGGAAGGGGGTGATGACGACGCCCGCGAACCGCTGGTTGACCGCCTCCTCCAGCAGGGCCTTCTCCTCGTCCCGGCGCGCGCGGGTGCTGCAGACGACGACATGCAGTCCCAGGCCGCGGAGTTCCTCCTGGAGGGTTCCGGCGAGTTGGGCGAAGAAGGGGTTGGCGATGTCCGGCACGATCAGCGCCACGAGGCTGGAGCGCCCGGTGCGCAGGCTGCGCGCGGTGGCGTTGACGGTGAAGGACAGCTCTTCGATGGCGGCTTCCACCGCGGCCCGGGTCTCGGGGGCCACGGGGCGCTTGCCCGACAGTACGTAGGAGACCGTCGCGGAGGACACACCAGCCGCACGGGCGACATCGGCCATGGTGACCCGCTGTTGCACTGCACACGCTCCCTTCGTGGGCCAACCCTACTTCAGGCCGGTTCCGCCCCCTGACCCCGTTCGCGCCGACGGACTCCTGGCACCGCCACGGGCGGCATCAGGAGTCCGTCGACACCGGTGCGGCCGGGTGTCCAGGAGTCCGGCCGCACCGACACGGCCGGTGTCAGGTTCCGGCCGCGCGGCGCGAGGGGTATCAGGTCTCCGGGCGCGCCGGTGCAGCCGGTGTCAGGTGCCCGGCCGCACCGAGGCGCCCGGTGTCAGGTGTCAGGTGTCCACCCGTCGCAGGCGCAGCAGTGCGCTGGCGCAGTCGCCCGCCGGCAGCCGGGGTACGGGCAGGCCGAAGGCCGCGAGGGTCCGCCCGGACCATTCGTCGCCGGTGTCCTCGTCGCGGTACACGGCTTCCGGTTCCAGCCCGCGCAGCCGCAGGGGCGCCTGGTCGAGGCCGTGCACGAAGGACGTGCTGGGCCGCAGGACGATCACGACCGTCCGGTCGCCCCGCTCGCCCACGTACTGCACGGCTGTCGACCGGCCCTCCCCCGGTGCGAGGAGGCGGTACTGGCGTCCGTGCTGCACGACGGGCCGGATGTCCTTGTACACCGCGACCAGTTCGGCCGCCTGCGCACGCTCGGCGTCCGTCCAGCGGGTGAGGTCGCCGCCCAGTCCCAGCACCCCGGCCATGGCGCTGTGGAACCGGAAGGGCAGGGAAACGACCCGCCCGGTAAGGGGGTTGGGACTGTCCGTGACCCACGCCGACATCACGCTCGCGGGGTAGAGCTGGCTGAAACCGTGCTGGATGGTCAGACGGTCCACGGCGTCGGTGTTGTCGGACGTCCAGACCTGGTCGGTGCGGGCCAGGATGCCCGGGTCCACGCGGCCGCCGCCGCCCGCGCACGCCTCGATCCGCAGCTTCGGGAATGCGGCGCGCAACTCGTCGAGTACGCGGTACAGGCCCCGCGCGTGCTCGACCTGGACGCGTCGTGCGTCCTGTCCCCCGCCGTGCGCGCCCGCCTCGGTGAACGACCGGTTGAAGTCCCACTTGAGGAAGTCGACATCGGCCTCGGTCACGGTACGGCGCAGCCAACTCAGCGCCCACTCGGTGACGTCCGGCCGGGAGAAGTCCAGGACCAGCTGGTTGCGCAGTTCGGTGGGGGTGCGGTCGGGGACGTGCAGGACCCAGTCGGGGTGCAGGCGGTACAGGTCGCTGTCGGCGTTGGTCATCTCCGGTTCCACCCACAGGCCGAAGGCCATGCCGAGGCGGTGGACCTCGTCGCTCAGCGGGCGCAGTCCGCGGGGGAAGCGCCGCTCGTGGGGTGTCCAGTCGCCGAGCCCGGAGCGGTCGTCTTCGCGGCCGTGGAACCAGCCGTCGTCCAGGACGAACAGCTCGGCGCCCATCTCGGCCGCCCGGCGTGCGAGCGCGATCTGGTTGTCCTCGCTGACCTCGAAGGACGTGGCCTCCCAGGAGTTGTACAACACCGGCCGCAGTTCCCGCGGGCGGGGCAGGACGTGGGCGCGGAGGTAGGCGTGGAAGGCTCGGCTCGCCGCGCCGAAACCGTGCGCGGTGTGCAGGGCGAGACTGACCGGGGTGCGGTGGCTGTCGCCCGGGGCGAGGCACAGTTCGGTGCCCTCGTGTCCCTCGCCGACGAGGACAGCGGTCCGGCCGGCCGCGGTGCGCTGCGCGGTGATGCGCCAACTGCCGCTGGCGGCGAGGGCCATGACCTTCACGTCGCCGTGTTCCTCGCCCGCGTCACCGCAGTCCAGTGCCGCCCAGGGGTTGGCGTGGTGTCCGGTGTGGCCGCGGCGGCTGCCCAGGATCGTTTCGCCCACCGGCAACGGCGCGCGTTCCAGGCTGCCTTCGGCCGCCCAGCCGCCGTGCACGGAGCTGAGCCGCCAGCTGGGTGCGAGCGGCATCGGCCAGTTGGCCGAGGAGCAGCGCAGGAGCCGGATGTCCCCGTCGTCCGCGGCGCCGGTGTGCGTGACTTCCGTCCACCGCTCCAGCACGTCGGTGTCCGGACGGACGCGGTAGTGCAGCTGCCAGGACAGGGGCCGGGCGCGGTCCCGCAGCCGGATCACGAGGTGGTCGTCGGCGGCCAGGGCCACCTCCTCGACCTCGGCCTCGAGGTGGTTGGAGCCGTCGGCGAAGCGCACCTCCAGGGCGGGGGCGCCGAAGCGGGCCCCGCCCTCGACCGGGAACTCCTCGGTGCCGTCCCAGCGGCCGGCGAAGCTGTCGTCGTGCTCCTCCCAGGTGGGCAGCGCGACCGCGTCCGCGAGCGGAAGCGGAGCGCCCCAGTGGATGTGCCGGACCAGGGCGGAGGCCCGGTCGACCCTGAGGACGTAGACGCTGTGCGGTGTGCGGATCAGTACGGTGCCGGAGGGTCCGTCGATCTCGATCGGCCGTCCGGGGCCGGTGTGCGCCGGGACGGCGTCGGTCGGCGAGGGCGTCACGCGGAGGCTCCCTGGCGGTCGTCGCGGGCGGTGTGGGCCGGTACGGCGGCGGCGAGGTCCTCGCGGACCACCGCCACCCCTCCGGGCGGTACGAGGGCCTGGCCGGCCACGACCTCGGTGCCGGCCAGGGCGACCGCGGCCGTCGGCAGGGGCACGCTCATCGGTTCCTCCGTGTGGTTGATCAGGAAGAGGTAGCCGTGCTGTCCGCCGGTGCGGCGCACGGCCTCCAGGCCGGGCCCGGCGTCGAGGACCGGTGCGGCGCCGGCTTCCTCGCACACGGTACGCACCAGCTCCCGCAGCGTCGGTACGGCCAGACGCCCGGCGGTGTACCAGGCCGTCCCCCGCCCGTGAGCGTGCCGGGTGACGGCGGGGCCGCCCCGGGCCGGTCCGCCGTCCGGGGTGTCGGCGAAGCGGAGCACCGTGTCGCAGCCCCGGGGCTCGACGCGTTCCGTCAGTCGGCGCACCCGCGCCCCGTCCTCGGTCAGGGCATGTTCGCCTTCGCGAAGCGGGAGGTATTCGTCGACGACCAGGCCGAGCACCTCGCGCAGGGCGCCGGGGTGCGCTCCGGGATGCATCCGGTCGTGGGTGTCGACGACTCCGCTGAAGCAGCCGACGGCGAGGTGGCCTCCCTGCTCGACGTAGCGGGTCAGGTGGGCGGCATCGTTGTCGGAGAGCAGGTAGAGGCCGGGGGCGAGGACCGCGCGGTAGCGGGCGAGGTCGGGTGAGCCGGGCGGGACGAGGTCGCAGGTGATGTTCAGCGTCCACAGCGCCTCGTACCAGTCGCGGACGGCGTCCAGGTAGTTCAGCCGGTCCGAGGGGCGGGCCTGGAGTTCCAGGGCCCACCAGCTGTGCCAGTCGAAGAGGATCGCCACCTCGGCCGTCACACGGCTGCCGGTGACCTCGCCCAGGGTGGCCAGTTCGGCGCCGAGTGCCTTGACCTCCTTCCAGACCCGGCTGCCGGTTCCGCCGTGCGGCAGCATCGCGGAGTGCCACTTCTCCGCTCCGGCGCGGGACTGACGCCACTGGAAGAACATCAGTCCGTCCGCGCCGCGCGCGAGGTGGGTGAGGCTGTTGCGGCGGGTCTCGCCGGGCCGCTTGGCGATGTTGACGCCCTGCCAGTTGACGGCGGAGGTGGAGTGTTCCATCACCAGCCAGGGGCGGCCCGCGGCCATGCCGCGCGCGAGGTCGGCGTTGAGCGCCAGGTCGATGTGGCCGTCCTCGTCGGCGGCGGGGAGATAGTGGTCGACCGAGACGAAGTCGGTTGCGGCCGCGAAGGCGAAGCCGTCGATCTTCTTCTCCAGGGTGCCCATCACATTGGTGGTGAGGGGCAGGTGGGGGGCGATCCGGCGCAGGATCGAGGTCTCGGCCCGGTGCCGGGCGAGGAGGGCGTCGGAGGAGAAGCGGCGGTAGTCGAGTTCCTGCCCCGGGTTGCGGAACGCGGTCGTCTCGCGCGGGGGGTCGATCTCGTCCCAGGCGCCGTAGCGCTGGCTCCAGAAGTCCGTGCCCCAGGCCTCGTTGAGGGCGTCCAGCGACCCGAAGCGCTCCTGGAGCCAGACGCGGAAGGCCTCCGCGCTGACGTCGCAGTAGCAGAGCGCGTTGTGGTTGCCCCATTCGTTGTGGACGTGCCACATCACGACCGCCGGGTGGCTGCCGTAGCGGGTGGCCAGTGCCTCCACGACGGCGTCGGAGGCGTCGGCGTAGTCGGGGCTGCTGGGGCAGAAGACCTGCCGGCTGCCGTGGGCGAGCCGGGTGCCCGAGGCGGTGACCGGGCGGGAGTCGGGGTGGAGCCGGGTGAACCAGGGGGGCGGGGCGGCCGTGGGGGTGGCGAGGTCGACGGCGATGCCGTGCTCGTGCAGCAGGTCCAGGATCTCGTCGGTCAGGGACCAGTCGTAGGTGCCGGGCCGCGGCTGGATGCGGGACCAGGAGAACACTCCGACGGTGACGAGGTTGACGCCCGCCTCCCGCATCAGCCGCACGTCCTCGTGCCAGGTCTCGCGGGGCCACTGCTCGGGGTTGTAGTCGCCTCCGTAGGCGATGCCGCCCAGTCGGCGGTTCACGTCGACGAGGGGGTGGTTCACGATTTCACGGCTCCAGCGGCGAGTCCGGCGCGCCAGTAGCGCTGCAGGAGGAGGAAGGTCAGGACGATGGGCACGACCGAGACGAGGGCGCCCACGATGGTGAGGGTCTGGAGTTCCGGCAGCCGGCTGGTCTGGGACTGCCAGGTGAACAGGCCGAGGGTGACCGGGTAGAGGCGTTCGTCCTGGAGCATGACCAGGGGGAGCAGGAAGTTGTTCCAGATGACGACGAACTGGAACAGGAACACGGTGACCATGGCGGGCGACATCAGCCGCAGCGCGATGGTGCGGAAGATGCGGAACTCGCCGGCCCCGTCCATGCGGGCGGCCTCCATCACCTCGTCGGGGACGGACGCGGCCGCGAAGATGCGGGAGAGGTAGACCCCGAACGGGCTGACGATGCTGGGCAGGAACACCGACCAGAACGTGTTGGTGGCGTCGACCTCGGCGAAGAGCAGGAACAGCGGCAGCGCGAGTGCCGTGGCGGGCACCAGGACACCGCCCAGGATGATCGAGAAGACCACCTCACGGCCGCGGAAGGTGTACTTGGCCAGGGCGTATCCGGCCGCGGCGGCCAGCAGCGTCGCCACCGCTGCGCCGGCACCGGCGTAGAGGAGGCTGTTGACCAGCCAGCGGGCGAAGACGCCGTCCTGCTGGGTGAAGAGGGCCGAGAGGTTGTCGCCGAGGTGCCAGTCGGCGAGGAGGAAACCGGGGGTCGAGACCAGGTCGCCCTGGCTCTTGGTCGAGGAGACCAGCAGCCAGTACACGGGCAGCAGCATGTAGCAGGCCACCAGGACCATGAACACGCTCGCCGCCACGGCGGACGCGGTCGTCCGCGGTGCGCTGCGGGGCCGGTTCGGCACCGCGTGGGCGCCTTCGGTACGGGTGAGCAGGTTCATCCCTGCCTCCTGGAGGTGAAGCGCAGGAACGCGAACGACAGCGCGAACGTCACCACGGCGAGGATGACCGACAGGGCGGCCGCCTCGCTGTAGCTGTCGCCCGAGGCGAGCGAGTACGCGGCCAGGTTGGGTGTGTAGGTGCTGGTGACGCTGGTGGAGATGGCGCGGAAGACCTGCGGCTCGGTGAAGAGCTGGAAGGTTCCGATGATGGAGAACACACCGGTGAGGACCAGCGCGGGCCGGATGATCGGGATCTTGATGCGCAGGGCGGTGGTGAGGCCGTTCGCGCCGTCGACGCGGGCCGCCTCCCCGATGTCGGCCGGGATGGCCTGCAGGGCGGCGTAGATGATCAGCATGTTGTAGCCGGTGTACGTCCAGGTCACGACGTTGCCGATGGACCACAGGATCGCGTCGGGGCCGAGCAGGTCGACGTGGGCTCCGAGGGATTCGAGGAGGTCCACGACCGGGGACAGCCTCGGGTCGTAGAGGAAGGCCCACATGAGGGCGGCGACCACGCCGGGGATGCCGTACGGCACGAAGTACACCAGCCGGAAGAACCGCTTCGCCCGGGCGACCGCGGAGTCCAGCAGCAGGGCGAGCGTCAGGGCCAGCAGCAGCATGACGGGGATCTGGACGAGCGCGAACCCGGTCACGCGCAGGACGCTCTCGGTGAAGTAGGGCTCCTTCACCACCTGGGCGTACTGGTCGAATCCGGCGAACACCGACTGGGTCCGGCCGAACGTGCCGCCGGTCCGCTCGGTCTTGTGCAGGCTCTGCCAGAACGCGTAGCCGACCGGCACGAGGGTGAAGAGGACGAACGGTATGAGGAAGGGGGTGAGGAAGGCGTAGGGGGTGAGGGCCCGGCGTCTGCGGCGTTGTGCCGGGGCCGGTGTGGTCTTGGGGGTCACGGGCAGCCTTTGCGGTGCTGTTCCCTGCCGCCCGGGAGCGGGCGGCAGGGAGAGGCAGGAGGGGGGAGGGTCAGCCGCCGGTCACTTCGAGGGACTGCTTGCGCAGGGAGTCGGCGCTCTGTGCGCCGGTGTCCTTGAGCACGTCGCCGAGTGTCGTCTTGCCCGCGATGACGCCGGCCGTTCCGTCGCTGAGGAAGCGGTAGGTGTCGGTCATGGTCGGCCCCCAGGTGAAGCCCGTGTCGACGTTGGCGGAGGCCTCGGCGAAGACGTCGAAGACCTTCTGCCCGCCGTAGAAGTCGACCGGCTGCTTCAGCGCGGGCAGTTCGAGTCCCGCCGCGGCCGCCGGGTAGAGGCCGCCCTCGCGGTTGAGGATCTCCAGCGCCTCGGGGTCGGTGTTGAGCCAGAGGGCGAACTTCGAGGCCTCCGCCGGGTGTTCGGTCTTGCCGAGCACGGCGGTGGTGGATCCGCCCCAGTTGCCGGCCTGCTTCTCACCGGCGTTCCACTGCGGCATGGGTGCGACGGCCCACTTGCCGTCCGTCGCCTTGGCGTTGTCGCGGATGGTGCTGTATCCCCAGGCCGCACTGATCCAGGTGACCACCTCGCCGGTGTTCCACGCCTTGTACAGGGCGGGGGAGAAACCCTGGAGGTCGGTGGCGACGAGCTTGTCGTCGATCAGCTCCTGCCAGTAGTCGGCGACCTTGCGGCTCTCGGGCCGGTCGACGGTGACGGCCCAGGTGTCGCCGTCCCGCTCGAACATGGTGGCCTTGTTCTGCCAGAGCAGGCCGGTGAACCAGTTCGGGTCGGTCTGGGAGTAGTGGGTGATGTACTTGCCCGCCTTCTTGACGGTGCGTGCCTGCTCGGCGTACTCCTCCCAGGTCGTCGGTGCCTTGAGGCCGAGCTTGTCGTAGACGTCCTTGCGGTAGAACAGGGCCATCGGACCCGTGTCCTGGGGGACGGCCCAGACGCCGTCCTCGCCGTCGGCGCCGAACTCCACCTGCGACCAGGTCCAGTCGACGAACTCCGAGCCCGCTTCGCTCACGCCGGGACAGGCGGAGATGTCCCGCAGGCCCTCCTTGAGCCGGAAGCTGGCGAGGGAGTCGTACTCGATCTGCCCGAGGTCCGGGGCCTTGCCGGCCTTCAGGGCGTTGGAGAGGTTCTGGTAGGTGCCCGCGTTGCCCGAGGGGGTCGTCTTCAGCTTGACCTGGATGTCGGGGTTCTCGCTGTTCCACAGGTCGACGGCTTCCTGCATGCCGGGGACCCACGACCAGTAGTCCAGCGTCACCTTGCCCGAGGCGGGCTCGCACGACGAGGCGGCCGCGCCGTTGCTCCCGTCGTCACCGTCGCCGCCGCCGCAGGCGGTCACCGCCGTGAGGGCCAGCGCCACCGCGCCGATCGTGAAGCGTCTGACGTGTGAAGTGCGACCACGCATCGCCATGAGGGTGCTCCTTGTCCCGAGGTCCGCTCCGACGAAGCGGTGCGCAAACGAGAACAGCACGACGTGAAGGAAGTCAACAGTCCTGGCGTCATTGGCCCATCCGGATTCCGTTTCGAAATCGTTTCGTAACATTACTTAAAGTTACAAAACAGGCTCTGAGCTGGACTTATTACCCCGCAAGCCATGAGGGGAGGCCGACCAAGACAGTTCGCGCAATCGATTACGCACGGCGGGCGCAGCGGAGGGACGCAGGCTCCTCCCGCAACCGTCGACGCGGTCCGGGAGGGCCTGGAACCCGCGCTCCGCCCCACCGGCGCTAAGCGCTCCGAAATCGGAGGCCAAATACCGTACTGGTAAGAGGCATTGACAGGCCGTCAGGCTCAACTCACTATGGCCAGGCGACGACATGACCGCCCGGTCATCAGTAGGAGCATTCATGCCCACGGCAACCTGGCACGGTTTGTCCCCGGCGCGTCGGGAACGCGTACTCATCGCCGCGATGGACGAGTTCGGCACGCACGGATATTCAACAGGCAGCCTGAACGTGATCGCCCGCGAAGCCGGTGTGGCGAAAGGCTCCCTGTTCCAGTACTTCGCCGGAAAGCTGGACCTTTTCACGTACGTGGCCGAGCAGACCTCGGTACGCGTCTACCAGCACATGCAGCCATGGCTGGACGCCTACGACGGCTCCCGTGACTTCAGCGCCCATCTCACGGAGTCGGTCGAAGCCTGGATCACCTACTTCGCCGAGCATCCACTCGAACGCGGGATCACCGCGGCCACCAACATGGAAATGGACCCGGCGGTCCGCACCGCCGTCCGCACACCCGTGAACGATCTCTACGCGGCCGCCCTGCACCCCTTGCTCGTCAAGGCGGTCGAGGCGAACCGGTTGCACAAGGAAGCCGACCTGGACGCCCTGCTGTCCCTGCTCCTCGTGCTCCTCCCCCACCTGGCCCTGCTCACCCACGCACCGGCACTGAGCGGTCCCGTACCCCTGGTCAACGTGGCGCCGGAAGTCCGCCGCCGCAACATCGAGCGACTCATCACACCCCTGCTCGCCGGTTTCCTCGCCTGAGACGAGCCGGCCGACACCAGCACCAGCCCGAGATGCCCCATGCCCATTTGCATACGCACAGGAAGCACCAGCACCAGTCCGCCAGGAGTCACCGTTGCCTCCCCACAGAAAAGGTGATCACGTGCTCCGCAACTCACTGCGGTTCGCCGCGGCCGCGATACTCGCCCTCGCGGCAAGCCTGAGCATCACCGCCCCGGCCCGGCCGGCAGCGGTCGTGGATCCCGCGGCGCCCGGCTCCTTCGCCGTCGCCTACACGGATCTCACGGTGTCGGCCTCGGGCCGCTCGTACAGCGCACGCGTCTGGTATCCCGGCACAAGTGCCGGTGCGGACAAGCCCGTCGCCGCCGGCGCACATCCCGGCCTCGCCTTCGGCCACGGCTTCTTCCAGAGCATCAACCAGTACGAGAGCCTGCTCAGGCACTACGCCTCGTGGGGCTTCGTCACGGTCACGCCGAAGTCCCAAGGGGGCCTGTTCCCCAGCCACTCGGCCTTCGCGGCGGACCTCAACGCGGCACTCACCTGGCTCACCGCCCAGAACACCACCGCCGGTTCACGCTTCGCGGGCGCGATCGCCACGAACCGACTCGGCGTCTCCGGCCACTCCATGGGCGGCGGCGCGGCCCTGGTCGCGGCGAGCCTCAACCCGGCGGTCAGGAGCGTCTCCACGCTGGCCGCCGCCGAGACCAACCCGTCGGCCGTCAGCGCCTCCAGGACACTGACCGTCCCCGCGCAGTACGTCGGCGGCAGCGCGGACAGCATCGCCTCGGTGGCCGACCACCAGCGGAAGATGTACGACGCCAAGCCGGCCCCCGCCCAACTCCGGGTCATCACCGGCGGGTTCCACTGCGGCTTCGAGGACAGTTCCGGATTCGGCTGCGACAGCGGCGGCATCACACGCGCGGCCCAGCAGAAGCTGACCCAGGGCGTCACCACGGCCTGGCTGCTGCACACGCTGGCGGGTGATCCGGCTCTGTACGACCAGGTCTGGGGACCGACGGCCCAGAACCTGCCCGGGGTCGTCTACTCCGCGAAGCCCTGACTTCCGTCATCCTCGGGGAATTGCGCCCAGGAATTCATAGCCGCCGCCCGGCCTCTGCGTCCATTCGCGGGAAGAGGAACCGTGGTCCGGCCTGTCTCGGCCGCCGCATTTCCTATGCGGCGGCCGTCGGCATTCACACGGGCAGGACAGTAATCGGTCACCGTACGGATCTCCGGAGGCACACAGTGCGAATTTGCGTCCAACGGCATCCGAAAGAACCCTGGTATCGGAAACGTTCGTAGCTTCCGAGGGACGAGGAATCCGCACGACCGGCGACGATCCGGAGGTGTGACCATGGTTGAGAAGCTGCCTGCTCCCGGCGAGACCCCCGCGGTGGAAGGGTCGACGGCCGAGGCCCATCAGGAACGACCGGACGGCGGGGTCTGGGACCACCCCTTCTGGTGGCTCTCCTTGATCGTGATCGGCTCCGCGCTGGTCGCCGCCTTCTTCCTGGCGCGAGTGTTCACCCTCTGACCACCGGCACCGCACGCTCTCCGGCAGATCCTCACGGAGGCATCCAGTCCCCTCCCGGCCATGAACGCCGGTCCGGTCGGCCCGAAGGGCACCGGATACAGTGCCCAGGACGGCAGCCTGGCCAGAGAGGGCGTTCGTGACCGACACCAGCAACACCCGACCCGCCGACAGCGACGCTCCGGCGCCCCGGCCGAGCGGTCTGCACCGTGTGATGCGCTACCTGCCCCTGGTCGCCCCCGTCCTCCTGTGGACCGTCCCCTGCTGGGTGCTCCTGCACAGTGGCCAGCACTGGCCGCTGCCCGTCGCCCTCGGCGGCACCGCCCTGTTCGTCCTCGGTCTCGTCGTGATGCCGCTCGCGATGGCGCGTGGCCACGGCCGACGCCAGCAGGACGCGGCGGCGATCGTCGGTGACACCCTGCTCGGCTCCAGCTGGGTCCTGTTCACCTGGTCCCTGCTCCTGGGCGTCCCCCTGTGGCTCGTCCTGACCGTGGCCGGTGTCGGCGAGGGTCAGGACCGGGCCCGTACCGTCACCTGGGCCGTCCTCGGCACGACCGCCGTACTCCTCGCGTGGGGGTACGCCGAAGCCCGCCGCGTGCCACGCGTGCGGCGGCTCGACGTGCTGCTCCCCCGGCTCGGCGCCGGACTGGACGGCACACGCGTCGCCCTCATCACCGACACCCACTACGGCCCCCTCGACCGCGCCCGCTGGTCGGAGCGGGTCTGCGAGACGGTGAACACCCTGGAGGCCGACCTCGTCTGCCACACCGGCGACATCGCGGACGGCACCGCCGAACGCCGCCGCGCCCAGGCCGCCCCGTTGGGCACCGTGCGGGCCACCCACGCCCGGGTCTACGTCACCGGCAACCACGAGTACTACAGCGAGGCCCAGGGCTGGGTCGACCTGATGGACGAGCTGGGCTGGGAGCCACTGCGCAACCGGCATCTGCTGCTCGAACGCGGCGGCGACACCCTGGTCGTCGCCGGTGTGGACGACGTCACCGCCGAGTCCTCCGGCCTCGCGGGCCACCGCGCCCACCTCGACGGCGCCCTGGAGGGGGCCGACCCGGAGCTGCCCGTCCTGCTCCTCGCGCACCAGCCCAAGTTCATCGACCGGGCGGCGGCCGGCGGCGTCGACCTCCAGCTCTCCGGCCACACCCACGGCGGCCAGATCTGGCCCTTCCACCAACTGGTCCGTCTCGACCAGCCCGCCCTCGCCGGCCTGACCCGCCACGGCCCGCGCACCCTCCTCTACACCAGCCGCGGCACCGGCTTCTGGGGCCCGCCGTTCCGCGTCTTCGCCCCCAGCGAGATCACTCTCCTCGTCCTGCGCTCCCCGCACGCGTCAGCCACGGTGTAGCGCCCCGGGGCGGCACATCGCTCACACGGCGGCGCCCAGCAGCAGGGCGGCCAGGCGGGGCAGGCGCCGGCGCATCTCGTCGTCGTCGTCGAAGTCGAAGTCCTCACCCATGTCGACCGAGGTGCGGTCCTCGTTGTGCGCGCCTCGGAACTCGCGCCAGGCCTCGTAGAAGGCGTCGGCATCACCGGTGATCCGTTCGAAGGCCCCGGCGGCCGCGTAGTTCACGTCCTCGTAGAAGAGGACTTCGGAACGGTCGCGGGCGTTCGCGTCCGCCACGGCCTCGGGGTGCTCGGCGAGGCTGTCGGGGTCGGCGGCGACGCGCTCGTACCACCGGCGTCCAGACGCGATCACTCCGGCGCGGAAGTCCATGAAACTGTCGTCGGAGCATCCGCCTCCGATGAGATAGGCGGCCGCCCACACGTCCCAGCGGTAGAGGGCGTCGTGCAGGGTGTCGAAGCGCGCCGCGTATTCCAGGATCTCCTGTCGTGGCCTGGCGGCGAGTTGTCCGACGAGCACCTCGTCGAACGGCTCGCCCGATTCGGCGGCCCCGGCTCGCGCGGCCTCGATGATGTCCCAGAACGTGTCGATCTCCATGACCGCGCACTCTCCCACGGCCCTCTGACAATCGACCTGGGCCAGGGCGGAACGGGGAGCCGCGGCAGCAGCAGACCGCCTGGCTGCGCTCGTCACGGCCGGGACGCCGGACGCGAGCGTGACCGTGGACCCGCCAGAAGTCCGGTCAGGACATGGCAGGATCCCGGCCATGTCTCTCAGCGTTCCTCGCCTCCGGATCGGCTCGGCCGAGATCATCGCCCTCGCCGACGCGGAAGGCCCCTTCTTCTCACCGCGCACCGAGGCCTTCCCCGAGGCCACACCTGCCCAATGGGCCGAGGCCGACCGCTACGACCCGGGCTCGGTCGACACCGAGGGCCGTTGGCGGCTGCAGTTCCGCGCGTTCGCGATACGCGGCGACCAGGGCCTCACCGTCGTGGACGCCGGGATCGGCCCGGCGGACAGCCCTGCCAGTTCGTGGGCGCCGGTGCCCGGTGCGCTCCCGGCGTCGCTCGCCGCGGCGGGGATCGACCCGGCCGATGTCGACACCGTGGTACTGACCCACCTCCACACCGACCACGTCGGATGGGCGGTCGTGACCGAGGCGTCCGTCCCGTGGGCGGGCGGCACCCAGAACGACTCCCCTTCGGCGGACAGCCGCCGCCCCTACTTCCCCAACGCCGAATACCTGCTCCAGCGGGCCGAGTTCGACGCCATCGACGCGCTCAACCCACAACTCCGCGAGAGCCTCACCGGCCCCCTCGCCGCCGCCGGCCGACTCCGGCTCCTCGACGGGGACACGCCGCTGCGCACGGGCCGCGTGGTCGCCACGCCCGGCCACACCCCCGGACACCAGAGCGTGCTGGTCGACGCCGGCCGCGAACGGGCCCTCATCACAGGCGACTTGTTGGTGCACGCGCTCCAACTCCTCCACCCCGAGCTGGCCTATGCGCACGAGACCGACCCCGACGTGGCCAGGCTCTCCAGGCAGCGCATGCTCAGCCACGAAACCGGCGCCGAACTGCACCTGGCGACACCACATTTGACGGAGCCGTTCGTGTCGACGTGATCGCGAAGGCCCGGGACGAAAGCCAACACAGCGCCGACAGGCGCCGCGTCAGCCCAGCGTGGCGCCGAATTGCCCGAACTCGGCTTCCTCCCGGGTGAGGTGCACGGTCCCTCGATGGGACACCTCAACCTGGTAGAAGGACTCCCCGCGCGGCACGCCGGCGATGTACACCTCGAAGGAGCACGTACCACCCGCCAGAGAGGACTCCCCGAGACCGCCTGTGGCGATCACGGTGCCGGAGGCGTCGTACACGGTGACGGAGGCACCCTCGTAGATGTCGGTATACCCACCGGATCCCTCACAGCCGCCGGCTCCGTCGCTCACTGCCCCGTCGGTGAGTGCGAAGGTCCCCGTCAGGTCGAACACGCCCTGGCTGTCGGCGGAGGCGATTTCCATCACGGTTTGGGTGACGGTGGGAGCGGGTGCCGCTTCACCGCCGTCCCGAAACGCCGCCCATACGACGGCCGAGCCGACGAGGAGACCGGCCAGAGCCGCCCCGGTGACAGCAATGACGACACGTCTCCGGCTGCGCGGCGCCCTGACGGTCGGCGCACCGGACGGCGACGGTGGATCGTCGTTCCCGCTCATGAACCCAGAATCCACCCGCCCGACCCAACCCGCACACCGGGGCACCGACCTGATGCGGCGGGCGGTGCCCGAAGGTCACGCATGCGAAGGGCGGACCTCTTCCGCTCCGGCGGTCACTCCGGTGTCAGGCCGCGCGCATCGCTGCGTTGGAGGCGCACTCGGTCGTTCAGCGTCTTCTTCCCAGGAGTGGGTGGGTTCGGGATACCGCCTTGGCGATGAGGGCGAAGGAGCGGGTGGTGTGAGGGGCGTAGATCAGGCGCAGGGTGTCCGGTCTGGTGGGTTTCGACAGGAGCGGTTTGCGGTGGGTGAAGGTGTCGAAGGATGCCTTGCCGTGGTAAGCGCCCATGCCGGAGGGGCCGACGCCGCCGAAGGGCAGGTCCGGGACGCCGAGGTGGATCATCGGAGCGTTGAGGACGAGCCCTCCGGAGGAGGTTCGCTCCAGCAGGGCCTGGCGGGCGGACTTGTCGCGGGTGAAGGCGTACAGGGAGAGGGGCTTGTCCCTGGCGTTGATGAAGTCGATGGCGTCGTCGACGCCCCGTACGGTCAGGATCGGGAGGATCGGGCCGAAGATCTCCTCGGTCATGACGGGGGCGCCGGGCGGTACGTCGGTCAGTACCGTGGGGGCGATGTAGCGTTCGGCGGCGTCGGACGTGCCGCCGATGAGAAGGTCGCCGTCGGTGGTGAGTGCGGTCAGCCGGTGGAAGTGGCGGTCGTTGACGATCCGTCCGTAGTCCGCGCTGGTACGGGGGTTGGCGCCGTACATCTGGTGGACGGCTGCCGGGAGCGCCGCGAGCAGGGCGTCACGGGCGGCCTGGGTGACCAGGACGTAGTCGGGGGCGACGCAGGTCTGGCCGGCGTTGGTGAACTTGCCCCAGGCCAGTCGGCGCGCGGTGACGGTCATGTCGGCGGTCTCGTCGATGAAGACCGGTGATTTGCCGCCGAGTTCGAGGGTGGTGGGGGTGAGGTTCTTCGCCGCGGCGGCGGCCACGACGCGGCCGACGGTGCCGTTGCCGGTGTAGAAGATGTGGTCGAAGCGCTGGGCGAGCAGGGTGGTGGTCTCCTCCACCGCTCCTTCGACGACGGCGACGGCTTCCAGGTGGCGGGGCAGGAGGTCGGCGAGGAGTCCGCTGGTGGCGGGTGCGAGTTCGCTCGGCTTGACGACGGCCGCGTTGCCCGCGGCCAGCGCGCCGACGAGGGGGTTGAGGGTGAGCGTCAGTGGATAGTTCCAGGGCGCGATGATCAGGCAGACGCCGAGGGGTTCGGGGTGGATCCGGGCCGTCGCGGGTTTGATGTTGAGGGGGACGGCGACCCTGCGGGGCCTCATCCAGCGGTCGAGGTGGCGCAGGGCGTGCTCGATCTCGGTGAGGACCTGGCCGATCTCGGTGAGGTGTGACTCGGTTCGGCCTTTGCGCAGGTCGTCGTAGAGGGCTTCCTCGATGGCCGGGGTGTGGTCCAGGAGGAGCCGCCGCAGGGCGCGGAGCTGGCGTCGGCGCCAGGCGGCGGGCCGGGTGAGTCCGGTGTCGAAGGTGGCTCGGAGTCCTGCGACGGTTTGGGGGATGTGCTGGTCCTGCTGTACGGCGGGGGCGGCGGTGCCGGTCATGGGCGCGTGCCTTCCGGACGGTGGGGTGGGGTGCGGCTATCGGACCGCGGCCGCCGCGTTCACGTCGGCGACGAGGCGTTCGGCGAGGCGCTCGGAGGACGGCGGGTTCTGGCCGGTGTACAGGTTGCGGTCGACCACGACGTACGGCCGCAGCGGGAACCGCGCCTTGGAGTACTCGGCCCCGCTCTCCCGCAGCCGGTCCTCCAGCAGCCACAGCGCCTTGCGGCCGAAGCTGTTGAACTTCTCCTCCAGGTTGGACAACCCCGTCATGCGGTACCCGGTGAAGGGCCACGACCCGTCCTCGTTCTGTGCGGCGAAGGCCGCGGCCGGGGCGTGGCACAGCAGGGCGAGCGGCTTGCCCGAGTGCAGTACCCGGGTGAGCAGCGCTCCTGACACCGGGTCCACCGACAGGTCCTCCATCGGACCGTGGCCGCCGGGGTAGAACACGACGTCGAAGTCGTCCGGGTCCATCTCCGCCAGCACGCGCGGGTTGGCCAGCTCGTGCTTGATCGAGACCAGGTAGGTGGCGACCTCACGCAGCTTCGAGGGCCATCCCGCCGTATGCGACATGCTCTGCCGGTCCAGTGTCGGGACCTTCCCGCCGGGCGTCGCGATCGTGATCTCCCAGCCCGCCGCCGAGAAGATCTTGTGCGGCATCGCCAGTTCCTCGCCCCAGAATCCCGACGGGTGCACCTCTCCGTCCCGCAAGGTCCAGCGATCCGCCGCGGATACGACAAACAACACCCTGGTCATGATGTTCCTCTCTGCTGCCCGGATGGGCCCGGACGGGGCCGCCTGCCGTCGGGCGGCGCGCACATCCGTTGTCATCCGGCGCAACCGGCCCGAAACCATCATCTGTCCCAGGGGGAGTCCGGGCGACCGGCCTTCCCATATTTTTACACACGGATGTAAATTAGCCACTGCTGGTAAAGTTGCCGTCATGACAGGTGACAGCCTCAGAGAGCGGAGCAAGGCGCGGCGCAGGGAGGCGATCCTCACCGCGGCCTACGAACTGTTCGCCGAGCGGGGCTTCGACGCCACGAGCATCGCCGACATCGCCGAGGTGGCCGAGGTCTCACCGCGTACGGTCACCCTCTACTTCCCCTCCAAGCTCGAACTCGCGATGGCGCACTTCACCGAGTTCGTCGACCACCTGGCCGACACCCTGCACACCCGGCCGAAGGGGCAGGGGATCATCGACACCGTGGAGCGATGGCTGCGCGAACAGGCGGGCACGCAGGGCAAGTTCGACGAGCTGCACGACCGGATGATGCAGGCCAACCCGCAGCTCAAGGGCCTGTGCGGGAGCCGCCTGACCGAGGTGATCCAGGACGGCGCGCGACTCCTGGCGGAGGAGCGGGGCTGGCGGGCGGACGACTTCGCACCCCGGATCCTGGCCGCCACGGTGGCGAGCGTGATCGGTGAACTGACCCACCGGTCCGAGCCGGGGGACCTCGACACCGCGATGACCTTCATCCGCGCCGCGGCCGCCTCCCTGCCCCAGAACTGACCAGCAGCAGGATCGGGCCCGCCCTGCGTCGCACCCACCGGCAACTCCTGTGCCGCTTCACACACCCACCCATGTTTACAGTGATTACATCACTGCCCTAATGTGAACACTGCACACATCGTGCCGCGTTCCGAGATGGGAAGGGGAAGCCGGATGACCAGCGAGCTGTTCTCGCCGTTGTCCCTGCGCTCCGGGCAGGTACTGCGCAACAGGATCGCCAAGGCGGCCATGGAGGAGAACATGGCCGGTGAGGGCCAGCTCCCGGACCAGGAGCTGTTCGGGCTGTACCGGCGCTGGGCCGAGGGCGGCACCGGGCTGCTGATCACCGGCAACGTCATGGTCCACGCCGAGGCGCTGACGGGTCCCGCAGGCGTCGTACTCGACGAGAACGCCCCGCTGGAGCCGTTCGCCGAGTGGGCCAGGGCAGGCAAGTCCGGCGGCGGGGCGATCTGGATGCAGATCAACCACCCCGGCCGCCAGATCGGGTCCGACATGCCGGGCGTGGTGTGGGGCCCCTCCGACGTCGGCGTCGACCTGGGCAGGCACAGCAGCCGGTTCGGCCGTCCGGTCGCCATGACGGCCGAGCAGATCGGGGCCACCGTGGCCCGGTACGCGGTCACCGCCCGGCGCGCCGAGGAGGCGGGCTTCGACGGGGTGGAGATCCACGCCGCGCACGGGTACCTGCTCTCGCAGTTCCTGTCTCCCCTGGTCAACACGCGCGCCGACGCCTGGGGCGGCTCGCTGGAGAACCGGGCCCGGATGCTGCTGGACGTCGTACGGGCCGTCCGCGCCGCCGTCTCCGCGTCCTTCGCCGTCGCCGTGAAGCTCAACTCGGCCGACTTCCAGCGAGGCGGCTTCGACGCCGACGACGCACGGCAGGTCATCGGCATGCTCGAACCCCTCGGTGTGGACCTGGTCGAACTCTCCGGCGGCAGCTACGAGAGCCCGGCGATGACCGGCCGCCGCACGGACTCCCGTACGCAGGCCCGCGAGGCGTACTTCCTGGACCTGGCGAAGGACCTGGTCGGGACGAGCCCGCTGCCGCTCATGCTCACCGGCGGGATCACCCGGCGCGAGACCGCGGACCGGGTCCTCGACAGCGGTGTGGCGGTCATCGGCATGGGCACCGCGCTCGCGGTCACCCCCGATCTGCCCGACCGCTGGCTCCGCGGGCTGGAGGCCGATCGGCAGATGCGGGCCGTGACCTGGTCCGACAAGGCGCTGGCCTCCGCCGCCGGCATGGCGCAGGTCCGCCTGCAGCTGCGCCGTATCGCCCGCGGTCGCGTGTCCAAGCCGGGTACTCACCCCGCGATCGCGCTGATCTCCGAGCAGCGCAGGCAGCGCAAGGCCCTGCGGCGCTACCGGGCCTGGCTGCCGTCCCGGCGCGCCGCGTAGCCGGGACGGCAGCCAGGTCCGCCCGTTTCCCGAGGGAACGGGCGGGCGCCCGACTCAGCCGTCCTGCAGTGCCGTTCCGAGGAAGTCGACGGCGAGCTTGCGTGCGACGTTGGCGGCGCGCGTGTCACGCAGGCTGTCCAGCAGCAGGAAGTCGTGGACCATGCCCGCCACCCGGACCGAGGTCACGTCCACGCCCGCCTCGCGCAGCCTGTTGGCGTACTTCTCGCCCTCGTCGCGCAGGACGTCGGCCTCGTCGGTGATGACCAGCGTGACGGGCAGGCCCTTGAGCTGGTCGAGGCTCGCCCGCAACGGGGAGGCGTGGTGCTCGGCGCGCTGGGCCGGGTCGGTGGTGTACGCGTCCCAGAACCACTTCATGCCGTCCCGCGTGAGGTAGTAGCCCTCGGCGAACTGCAGGTAGGACGGCGTGTCGAAGTCTGCGTCGGCGACCGGGTAGAGCAGGCACTGGGCCTTGAGGTCAATGCCGCCGCGCTCCTTGTTCATCAGCGCGAACACCGCCGACATGCACCCGCCGACCGACTCTCCGGTGACGGCGACGCGCGAGGCGTCCAGGCCGTGCTCGGCGCCGTGCTTCAGGACCCACTGGCCCACCGCGTAGTTCTGCTCGACCTGGGTCGGGTACTTGGCCTCGGGCGCCCGGTCGTAGACCGGGAAGACGCCCGCCGCGCCCGCGCCGACGGCGAGTTCGCGGAACAGCCGGTCGTGTGTCCGGTCGTCACCGAAGACCCATCCCGCGCCGTGGATGTAGAACAGCACCGGCAGCGCGCCCGTCGCCCCCTTGGGGCGGATGATGCGGGTGCGGACCGTCCCCCACTCGCCGGCGTCGACGTCCACCCATTCCTCGTCGACGTCCGGCCGCGGCACGCTGGGGTCGACCTGGAGGCTGAGCAGGATGTCCCGGCCCTTCTCCGGCGGGACCTCGTAGATGCGGGGGTGCGGGTCCGTCGCCTCGCACAGCTCCTTCGCGGCGGGTTCGAGGTACGGAGTGATCGGAGGGGGAAGCTCAGTCATGTCCGCTCCATGTAGCGAGTGTGTGCGTGCCCTTGGTCCGGGCCCCATCGGCCGCGACCGCTGCCTCCCCCCAGCCCCCGCGCGGCGCAGGACCGGTCCCCATCCTTCGCGAACTGCCCGATATGCGCAATATGAGTTGTTACTGCGCACTTCGGCGGGCCCTGCGGAGGGGGCGGCACCCGACTGCAACAGCACTCCGCGAGCCGCCTCTTCATGTTGACGCCGTCCACTTCCCGGCGTAATGTAAACGCTGCACACATTGGGTTCTCCTCAGCTCCGACCCGGGTTCCGAGCACCTCCGCCTACGGCCCCGGCCCGCTCGACCGCTGCGACCCACACCCATCGGCGCAGCCCTCGCGACAGGTGCCGCACCTTTTGCCAGGCGCTGGTCATCGTGTTTGCCTCGAAAGCGGGAGAACCCTTCACTCGGCCAGAAACAGGAAGTGCCATGAAGGCTGTATCGATCACGGAACACGGCGGCCCCGAGGTCCTGGAGTGGACCGACGTCGAGGACCCGGTTCCCGCAGCGGGCGAAGTGGTCGTCGACGTCGTGGCCGGCGCCCTCAACCGCGCCGACGTCATGCAGCGTTGGGGCCTCTACCCCCTGCAACCCGACTGGTCGCCCTACCCGGGCCTGGAGGTCTCCGGCCGGATCAGCGCACTCGGCGAGGGGGTCACCGGCTGGCAGGTCGGCGACGAGGTCTGCGCGCTGCTGACCGGCGGCGGATACGCCCAGAAGGTCGCGGTGCCCGCCGGGCAACTCCTCACGATTCCCCAGGGGATCGGCCTGGTCGAGGCGGCCGGGCTGCCCGAGATCACCGCCACGGTGTGGTCCAACCTCGTCATGACCGCCCGGCTGAAGGCGGGCGAGACCCTCCTCGTGCACGGCGGCGCCGGTGGCGTGGGCACCATGGCGATCCAGGTCGCCAAGGCGCTCGGCGCCCGTGTCGTCACCACCGTCGGCGGCCCGGAGAAGGCCGCCCGGGCCCTGGAACTGGGTGCCGACGCGGCGATCGACTACCGCACCGAGGACTTCACCGAGCACGGCCCGTACGACGTCGTCCTGGACGTCGTGGGCGGCGACTACCTCGAACGCAACATCCGCTCGCTCGCCGCCGACGGCCGCCTCGTCGTCATCGGCCTCCAGAAGAGCCTGGAGGCCCAACTCAACCTCGCGGAACTGGTGTTCAAGCGGCTCTCCGTGCACGGCACCACCCTGCGCACCCGCTCCGGGGCGGACAAGGCCACCATCGTCGCCGAGGTCCAGCACCACGTCTGGCCCCTCATCGAGAACGGCACCGTGCGGCTGGTCGTCGACCGCACACTCCCCATGGCCGAGGCCGCCGAGGGCCACCGCCTGATGGAGGCGGGCGGCCA
This sequence comes from Streptomyces sp. NPDC000983, assembly GCF_040299205.1. Classification (NCBI taxonomy): domain Bacteria; kingdom Bacillati; phylum Actinomycetota; class Actinomycetes; order Kitasatosporales; family Streptomycetaceae; genus Streptomyces; species Streptomyces sp. NPDC000983. Next base: position 35,634 of record NZ_JBEPBM010000035.1, read on the forward strand.
CACCGGCAAGATCCTCCTCGTGAACGACTGAACCCCGGCCCGCACACAGCTCCCGTCACCGCGCGTGGCGGGAGCTGTTCGGCATGGGGGCGTGCGGGTCGCCGTACCGGCGCGCGACGAGTTCGTCCCGTCGGGAAAACCGGCCCGACCTGGGATGTTGACAGTGCTCACGCGTGCACCTACTGTGCGCGATGCAGCGGCCACTCAAGCGCAGCCGTCATCGGTCCGACGTACGGCCTTCACGCGGGAGTCGCCCTGCGCATCCCTCGACGTCATCCACGCCCTTGGAGACGAAGCCGCGCATGGACACTCCCCTCGCCACCGTGTTCCTCCCGCTAGCGCTCGCGATCATCATGTTCGGGCTGGGCCTGTCCCTGACCGTCGACGACTTCCGCCGGGTGCGACGCCATCCCCGCGCGGTCATCGTGGCGATGCTCTGCCAGCTCCTGCTCCTGCCCGTTGTCTGTCTGGGCCTCGTCCTCTCCTTTGACCTCTCCCCCGTCCTGGCCGTCGGCATGATGCTGCTGGCCGCCTCGCCCGGCGGGACGACGGCGAACCTCTTCAGTCATCTCTTCGGCGGCGACGTGGCGTTGAACGTCACGCTCACCGCGGTCAACGCGGTGCTGGCCATCGTGACGTTGCCGGTCATCACCAATCTCGCGCTGCACCACTTCGAACCGGACATCGGGGAGAGCGGGATGGGGCTGCAGTTCGGCAAGGTGCTCCAGGTCTTCGCCCTGGTGCTCGTGCCGGTGGCGATCGGCATGGCGGTGCGCCGCCGCTCGGAGGCGTTCGCGCTGCGCATGGACCGTCCGGTCCGGCTGTTGTCCGTCGCGGTGCTGCTCGCGGTCATCGTCGGCGCCCTGGTGTCGGAGCGGGACAACATCGTCGACTACCTCACTGATGTGGGGCCGGTGGCGGTGGTCTTCTGCGTACTGAGCCTGACGACCGGGTACTTCGTGCCGCGCCTGGTCAGGCTGGACAAGCCGCAGTCCATCGCCTGCTCCATGGAGATAGGCGTGCACAACAGTGCCGTGGCCATGACGCTGGCGATCAGTGTGCTCGGGAGCGTCGGTCTGGCGGTGCCGGCCGCTGTCTACGGGGTGCTCATGTATCCCGTCGCGGCACTCGCGGGGATGCTGATGACCAGGGGTTCGCGCACGTCCCGCGAGCCCGCTCGGGCGGTCTGACCGGGATCTGGAGACGGAGGAGGGGAACCGCCTCGGCGGCGGTTCCCCTCCTCACGGTCGTCGTCCCGACGGACGCGTCAGGCCCGTACGGCCGTTCTGTCGTCGTCCTTCGTCGGGTCGTCGTCCGTCGTCCGGTCGCCCTTCGTCGGGGAGTCGCCCTTCTTCAGGTCGACCTCCGCCTCGGCGGCCGGGCCGGCCGCGGCCGGCAGGCGTGCGCCCTCGATGTCCACGTCCGGCAGGACGCGGTCGAGCCACCGGGGCATGCTCCAGGCGCGGCGCCCCAGCAGGGACATGGCGGCCGGCACGAGCATCATGCGGACGACGAACGCGTCGACGAACACGCCGAAGGCCAGGGCGAAGCCGATGGACTTGACGATCGGGTCGTCGTTGAAGATGAACCCGCCGAACACCGCGACCATGATCAGCGCTGCCGCCACGACGACCCGTGCGCTGCGCGAGACGCCCTCGGCGATGGCTTCGGCCGGGTCCTTGCTGTGCTCGTAGTGTTCGCGCATCCGGCTGACGAGGAACACCTCGTAGTCCATGGCGAGTCCGAAGAGGACGCCGGTCAGCAGGACCGGAAGGAAGCTGGTGACCGGTCCGACGGCCGCGACGTCCAGGACGCCGTTGAGATGACCCTGTTGGAACACCCAGACCGAGGCGCCGAGGCTGGCGCCGACCGAGAGCAGGAAGCCCAGAGCCGCCTTGAGCGGCACCAGCACCGAGCGGAAGGCGATGGCCAGCAGGAACAGGGCCAGAATGACGATCACGCCGATGAACAGGGGCAGTGCGGAGCTGAGTTTGCCCGCCACGTCGATCGCCATGGCCGTCTGGCCGGTGACGTAGAGGGAACCGCCGGCATCGGTGACGGTCGGAGCCTGGTCGCGTATGCGGTGGACCAGGTCGGTGGTGGCCTGTGCGTCCGGGCTCGACCTGGGCACCACGGACATGACCACGAGGCCGCCGGAGGGGCCGGCCACCGGCGGTGAGACGGCAGCCACGTTCTTGTCTGCGGCCAGCTCGTCACGTAGTTCCGTGACGGTGGTCTGCCGCTCGTCCCGCGCGATGCCTTCGGTGTCCACCACGGTGATGAGGGTGGCGTTGAAACCGGGGCCGAAGCCCTCGGTGAGCAGGTCGTAGCTCTTGTGCTGGGTGGTGGCCTCGGGCTGGGAGGCGTAACTGGGCAGGCCGAGACGGAGGTCGCGGGCGGGCAGCGCGATGGCCAGCAGCCCGAGGACTCCGGCCAGCAGGACGATCGCCGGCGCGCGGGTGACCGTACGCGCCCAGGCGAGGCCCCAGGACCCGGCGGTGCGCTGCGGGCGTTCGGCCTTGGTCCCGCGCTTGCGCGGGCGCATCCGCTCCCCGAAGACGCCGAGGACGGCCGGGAGGAGGCTGATGGCGACCAGGACGGCGATCAGTACGGTCGCCGCGCCGGCGAGCCCCATGATCGTGAGGAACGGGATGCCGGTGATGGCCAGGGCTGCCAGGGCGATGACGACGGTGGCGCCGGCGAAGACGACCGCGCTGCCGGCCGTGGCCGTGGCGCGTGCGATCGACTCCTCCCAGTCGGCCTCCGGGTCGGCGAGCTGCTCTCGATGGCGGGAGATGACGAACAGGGCGTAGTCGATACCGACCGCCAGGCCGATCATCAGCGCCAGCGTGGTCGCCGTACCGGTCATCTCCACGAAGCCGGAGACGAACATCGTGCCGAGCACACCGACGGCGACGCCCAACAGCGCGGTCAGCAGCGGCAGTCCGGCCGCGACGACGGAACCGAGCGCGACGGCGAGGATCACGAAGGCGAGGACGACGCCGACCACCTCGGCCGGGCCACCCGCCTCGGTCTGCGGCAGCATGGCCGAGCCGCCCAGCTCGACCTGCATCCCCGCGTCACGCAGGGGCTCCACCGTGGCCGCCAGTTCCTCCCTGGCCTCCTCCGGGACCTCGGAGGCCTCCTCGGAGAACCGGACGTCGGAGAAGGCGATGGTCCGGTCCGCCGACACCGCGCCGGACGACGACGGCTGGGAGACGTCGACGACACCCTCCACCTTCGCCGCGTCGCGCAGGACGCCGTCGATGACCTCGCGCTGCGCCGGGTCCGTGACGGTCCGGCCCTCGGGGGCCGCGATCACCACGCGGACGACGCCGCCGGCGGCCGGGGGGAACTTCTCCTTCAGCAGGTCCTGGGCCTTCTGGGACTCCACGCCGGGGACGGTGAACTCGGTGGAGGTCTTGCCGTGCAGAGTCGCTCCGAGGCCGCCGACGACGGCGAGGAGGAGGATCCAGGTCGCTATCACCAGGCGGCGGTGGCGCACCATCCAGCGCGCCCAGGCATACAGGCGTGAGGCCATCGGAGCATTCCTAACTGGTCAGAGCCATGACCGAGGGAGAGCCAAGGGATGCGTGGTGGATCGCGGAACGCACACCTCACCACTGCCTGCACCATACGGCATTTTTGCAGTGCGCTGTAAATTAGCCGCGAGTAGCAAACTTGCATCGCACTGCGCACCCGAAGGGGAGCGTGCGGCACTGGCGACCCAGAAGGTTCGATATGTGGATAAAACGACACCACAAGGGCTCGCACACCCATCCGCGCACGCCCACCCCGCGCACGCCCGGGGGCGACCGTCACATCGCAAAGCTCACACGGCTCACACGGCTCCCGCGGTCATGCGCGTCATCGCGCGGTAGCGGTCCGCCAGTTCGCGCGGGGAGTGTTCGCCGTCGGCGCGGTACCACTGGGCCACCCCGGTGCACATGGTGACGATCGCCCTGCTGGCGTCGCGCGGATACGGGGCCGTGAACACCTTCCGGGCGACGCCGTCCTCGATGACGCGGTCCATCAGACGCTGCTGCCGGTCACGCGCTCCGATGTAGGTGGTCCGGGTCTCCCCGACGAGGCTGCGGATCTCGCTGTAGGCGATGAACGCGAGGTCGCGCTGGTGGGCGTGGAACAGCACGAGGCACTCCACGAGCAGGTCCAGCCGCCCGCGGACGTCGTCGCCGGCCTCCTCCAGGGCCGCGGCGCTGCGCCGCCAGAGGTCGTCCATGGCGTGGGAGACGAGCGCGACGAGCAGGGCCTGCTTGGAGGGGTAGTGGTAGTACAGCCCGGGCACCGAGAGTTCGGCGCGCGCGGCCACGGTCCGGATGGTGGTCCCGTGGTAGCCGTGCTCCATGAAGCAGGCCAGCGCGGTCTCGAGGATCGGCGGCAGCCCAGTGCCGGTGTACGTCCTCCAGTCCGCCCCGGCGTCGGTCTTCGTCACTGCGCTCCCCTTTTCCCCGGCCGCCCCCGGATCTTCGTCGCGTCGGCACAGTATGCGGCCTCGGTCCGCCCGTGCGGCGGGCGGACCTCTTGACATGTCCCGGGCCCACCTCTTCACTTTACCGAGCGGCCGCTCGGTAACCGAGCAACCGCTCGGTATCCGTGGCGCCCGAGGACTGACGCGGGCGGGAAGGACGGCACTTGACGGTGGACGAGGAGCACTCGGGGCCCACGCACTCCCCTGCCGGGCCGGCCGCCGGACACGACTCACTCGTCGCGGCCTGGGCGTCGCGGGTGGCGGGGAATCCGGAGGGAACGGCGCTCCGGTACTTCGACGGCTCCCTGACCGCACGGGAGGCGGACGCGGCCTCGGACGCCCTCGCCGCCGCGTTCGAGGCCCGTGGGACGGTGCGGGGTGACCGGGTCGGCGTGTACCTGCAGAACGTGCCGCAGTACGCGCTGGTGCTGCTGGCCCTGTGGAAGCTGGGCGCCACCGCGCTCGGCCTCAACCCGATGTACCGGCGCGACGAGCTGCGCCGCATCGTCGACGACGCCGGCGCGGTCGGCGTCGTCTGCGCCGACACCGACGTCGAGGAGACGCTCGGCACCCTGTCGGGCGGCACGGTCCGGTGGCTGGTCAGCACGTCGGCGCTGGACCTCCAGTCCCGCGACGATCCGCGGGTCTTCGCCACGACCACGCGTGCCGCCCCCGCACCGGACGGCGATCTCGTCGCCCTGATCGAGGAGTTCGCCGGCCGGCGGCCCGCGCCGAGGCGGCTGAACCGCGAGGACATCGCGTTCCTGACCTACACCTCCGGCACGACCGGGCCGCCGAAGGGTGCCATGCACACCCACGGCAACGTCCTCTCCGTGGTGACGTCCTGCGCGGCGTGGACCGGTGTGGGCGACGGGGACGTCGTACTCGCCGTCGCCCCGCTGTTCCACATCACCGGTGCGGTGATCAGCGCGGCGATCTCCCTGCTCGGGGACACCACCCTCGTCCTGACGGGCCGTTTCCACCCCGAGGTGGTCCTGGAGGCGTTCGCCGAGCACGGGGTCACCTTCACCATCGGGTCGATCACGGCGTACAACGCGCTCCACGAACTGCCGCAGGCGCGGGCGGAGCATTTCGCTTCGGTGAAGGCCCTGTACTCCGGGGGCGCGCCGATTCCGCCGGCGACCGTCGAGCGGTTCGAGGAGCGGTTCGGCGTCTACCTCCACAACGCCTACGGGATGACGGAGACGACCTCCGCCGTGATCGCCGTGCCCGTGGGGCGCCGGGCGCCGGTGCACGGGCCGAGCGGGACGCTGTCCGTCGGACTGCCGCTGCCGCATCTCACCGCGCGGGTCGTGGACGCCCACGGCGACCCGGTGCCCAGCGGGGAGCAGGGCGAACTGGAGCTGACGGGACCGCAGTTGGTGCCGGGGTACTGGGGCGGTCCCGAGGCCACCGAACAGGCGATGCCGCACGGCCGGCTGCGTACGGGTGACGTCGCCGTCATCGACGAGCAGGGCTGGGTGTATCTGGTGGACCGGCTCAAGGACCAGATCAACGTCTCCGGGTACAAGGTCTGGCCGCGTGAGGTCGAGGACGCCCTGTACGAGCATCCGTCCGTGCTGGAGGTCGCCGTCATCGGGGAGCCGGACGACTACCGGGGCGAGATCGTCGTCGCCCATGTGTCGTGCAAGGCGGGGCCGAGTGCCACGTCGGGGGAGCTGATCGCGTTCACCCGTGAGCGGCTGGCGGCCTACAAGTGCCCCCCCGGAGCATCCACTTCGTCGCCGACCTGCCCAAGACGCAGAGCGGCAAGATCCGGCGCGCCGAACTCCGCGGTGCGGGCCCCGCCCCGTCCACCGGCTGAGCCGTCGGCCTGCCGCCTCCCGGGCTGGACGACCGGGTCCGATCACCTCACCCAGAAGAACAGGACCGTCATGACCTTCACCCCTCTGCCTCCCGACGTCGCCGAACTGCGGGAGCGCACCCGCCGGTTCATCCGCGAGGTCGTCATCGACGCCGAACCCGCTCCGGGTGGCCGGCTCGAACCGGCCACCCGTGCACGGCTCCAGGCGGCCGCCAAGGAGGCCGGCGTCTTCGCTCCGCATGTGCCGAAGGAGTACGGCGGCCAGGGCGTGCCCATCGAGCACTGGTCCCCCATCCTCCAGGAGGCCGGGTACTCGCCGATCGGCCCCAGCGCGCTCAACTGCATGGCTCCCGACGAGGGAAACATGCACATGCTCAACCTGATCGCGACGGAGGAACAGAAGCACCGCTATCTGGTGCCGCTGGCCGCGGGGGAGGTCCGGTCCTGCTTCGGGATGACCGAGCCGCACCCGGGTGCGGGCTCCGACCCGGCGGCCCTGCGGACCGCGGCCGTACGCACCGCGGGCGGCTGGACCGTCGACGGGCACAAGCGGTTCACCAGCGGTGCCGTCGGCGCCGGGTTCTGCATCGTGATGGCACGGACGCCGGCCGCGGACGGCGCCCCCGAGGGCGCCACCATGTTCCTCGTCGACATGGACAACCCCGGCGTCCGGGTCGGCGAGGCGATCCACACCGTCGACCGGGCCATCGACGGCGGTCACCCGCATCTGTACTTCGAGGACTGTTTCGTCCCCGACGAGGCGGTGCTCGGGGAGGTCGGGCTCGGCTTCCGGTACGCCCAGGTGCGGCTGGGTCCGGCGCGCCTGACGCATTGCATGCGGTGGCTGGGGCTGGCCCGGCGGGCGCTCGACATCGCACTGGACCGCTCCGGGGAGCGGGAGTTGTTCGGCGGGCGGCTGGAGTCGCTGGGGCTGGCGCAGCATCTGATCGCCGAGTCGGTGATCGACGTCGAGACGTCCGACGCGATCATCACCAAGACCGCGGCGCTGCTGCACTCCGATCCCAGGGCGGGCTCCGCGATGTCCTCGATCGCGAAGGTGCACTGTTCCGAGGCGGTGTTCCGGATCATCGACCGGGCCGTCCAGATCTGCGGCGGGGACGGTGTGTCCGACGGGCTCCCGCTGGCCCAGTACCTCAACGAGGTCCGGCCGTTCCGCATCTACGACGGCCCCAACGAGACCCACCGGTGGGCCATCGCCCGTCGCGCCTCGGCCGGCCGGAGCGCGGCGGTGCGAGCCGGTGAGCCGTACCGGGGCCACGCCGTCACGGGCCGGAACGGGGGCGTGTGATGCACACCGTCCCCGACGGGGTGGAGGTCGTCGCGAGCCGGGACCGGGCCGGCACGAGCGCTCCGCTGCTGGTGCTCGACGCGGTCACCGGCTTCCTGGACGCGCACGGCGTCGGGCGCGGCCCGCTCGCCTGGCGGCGCATCGGCGACGGCCACTCCAACGTCACCTATCTCATCGAGCGGGGCGAGGACGCCGTCGTGCTGCGGCGCGGCCCGCGCCCGCCGCTGCCGAGGTCGACGCACGACATGGTCCGGGAGGCCCGTATCCAGCGGGCTCTCCAGGGGCGCGGGGTGCCGGTGCCGGAGATCATCGCCGTCTGCGAGGACGAGACGCTCCTGGGCGTGCCCTTCTACGTCATGTCCCGCCTCGACGGGACCGTCGTCACCGACACCGTCCCGGCGCACCTCTCCCCCGCCGGGCAGCGGCGGGCGACCGGTGAGGCGGTCGTCGACGCGCTCGTGGCCCTGCACTCCATCGACGTGTCCACGGGTGAACTCGCCGCGCTGGGCTCGCCGGAGGGGTATCTGCGGCGGCAGGTGGAGCGGTTCCGTGGACTGTGGGAGGTCAACAGCGCGCGGAGACTGCCCGAGGTGGAGCGGATCGCGGACTGGCTGGGCCGTAACCTGCCGGCGAGCCAGGCGGCGTCGGTGGTGCACGGCGACTACCGCATGGGCAACCTGATGTTCGCCCGGCAGGCGCCCGCCAGGATTCTCGCGATCCTGGACTGGGAGATGGCCACGCTGGGCGACCCCCTTGCCGACCTGGGCTATCTCACCGCCACCTACTCCCAGGCGGGCGTCCCCGGCACCCCTCTGGAGCTGACTCCGGTGACCCGGGCGCCCGGGTTCCCCACCCGGGAGGAACTGGCGCGGCGGTACCAGGGGCGTACGGGTCTCGATCTCACTCCGCTGCCCTGGTACCAGACGCTCGCGCTGTGGAAGGCGGCCATCTTCTGCGAGGCGATCCACACGCGCTGGCTGCGGGGTGAGCGCCCGCACGACACGGTGTTCGGGCCGTCCCTGGAGGCGGGGGTCCCCCGCCTGCTGGAGGCGGCGGCGCAGTTCGCGGGCCTGAACGCGCCTTCACGCGGCTGACGCCCGGCGCCGCCCCGGGGGAACCCACCTTCATTGTTGACGGTGCTTACATTGCCGCTCTACAGTCATGTATACATCGCTTACATGAAGGTGGGGAGCCCTCGTATGTCTTCGTCGCAGCAGGACACGGTCAAGGTCGACCTGGGCGGCCGCGCGGTCACCGTCCCCAGGGGCGGCCTGTACGACCGCTACCGCATGGACCCCGATCTGGACGCCATCGCCCGCGACCCCCGGGTCGGCGGCGTCGACTTCTTCCGCCGACTGCCCAAGACCAAGGTCGACTCGCCCATCGGCCCGACCCTGACCCCGAACTTCTACTACAGCGTCTCGACCGCCCGGCTCACGATGCTCGCCCCGTCCCGGGCGATCCGCGCCCGTCTGCCCGAGGAGCTCGCGCCGCTGGAGCTCGCCCCGGGCCTGGGACTGGTCTCCGTGATGTTCTTCCGCTACGACGTGTGCGACATCGACTTCTACACCGAGGCCGCCGTCGGCATCGCCGTGAAGCCCGCACGCCACGGCGGGCTCGGCTTCTTCGACCTCGTCTCCGGCCTCAAGAACGAGCACCTGGACTCCTACGTCCTGTCCCTGCCGGTCAGTTCGGAGATCGCCCAGGTGCGCGGCCACGACGGCTACGGCTTCCCCAAGTGGGTCACCGGCCTCGACGTCGACATCGACGTCGACCGCACCTCCGCCCGCGTCACCAACGACGCCGGCGGAGTCGACCTCGCGCTCCTGGCGGCCACCCCGAAGCAGTCCGCCCACCCCAGCGGCAAGCGCGTCACCTCCCTCACCTCCTACACGACGATCGGCGGCGCCTGGCACTCCACCCTGAGCCAGACCAACGTGCTCCGCGCCGGGGCGACGCGCTCGGCCCGCGGGGTCAGCCTGGAGATCGGCGAAGGCCGCATGGCCGACGACCTGCGCTCCCTCAAGCCCCGCCGGACCCTCCGGTTCGACGTGATGACCCAGGGCCAGGTCGCCCTGCACATGCCGGTCCCCACCTCGGTCCCGAGCCGGAACAAGTAAGCAGCAAGGAGCCCTCCGACATGGTCACCGACCACGCCGACCACGCCGTCCGCCCCGCTGCCACCAGCGGCCCGGCACTGCCCGCGTCCCTCACCCCGGCCCTGCTCCAGCGGCTCACCGCACGCGTCTCGGCCGCGCCGGACGCCGAGCGGGTCACCACCACCGCCCCCTACACCGGTGCGCCCCTGGCCGACCTGCCCGTCTCGACGCCCGCCGAGGTCGAGGCCGCGTTCACCCGCGCCCGGACGGCGCAGCGGACCTGGGCGGCCACGCCGATCCCGGACCGCAAAAGGATCCTGCTGCGCTACCACGACCTCGTCCTCGCCCGCCGGGAAGAAGTCCTCGACCTCATGCAGGCCGAGAACGGCAAGACGCGCCGCGACGCGTTCCTCGAAGTCGTCGACATCGGCATCGTCTCCCGCTACTACGCCCGCAACGCCGCCAAGCACCTCGGACCCAAGCGCCGCCGCGGGGCGATCCCGCTGCTCACCCACACCACCGAACTGCGCCACCCCAAGGGGGTCGTCACCGTCATCTCCCCCTGGAACTACCCGCTCAGCATGGCCGCCGGCGACACGATCGCCGCGCTCATGGCGGGCAACGCCGTCGTGCAGAAGCCCGACACGCAGACCGCGCTCACCGCGCTGTGGTCCATGGAGCTGATGTACGAGGCCGGACTGCCCGCCGACGTATGGCAGATGGTGATCGGCCGGGGCAGTTCCATCGGCGACGCGCTGATGGACAACGCCGACTACATGATGTTCACCGGCTCCACCACCACCGGACGGACCATCGCGAGCGACGCCGGCAAGCGCCTGATCGGCGCGTCCCTCGAACTCGGCGGCAAGAACGCCATGATCGTCCTCGACGACGCCGACATCGACAAGGCCGCCGAGGGCGCCGTGCACGCCTGCTTCCCCTCGGCGGGGCAGCTGTGCGTCTCGGTCGAGCGCCTGTACGTCGCCGAGTCCGTCCGCGACCGGTTCGTCGCCGCGTTCGTCGCCCGTACCCGGGCTCTCAAGATCGGCGCCGCGTACGACTACAGCGTCGACGTCGGCAGCCTCACCACGCCGTCCCAGCTCAGGACCGTCAGCGCACACGTCGACGACGCGGTCGGCAAGGGCGCCACCGTCCTCGCCGGCGGGAGGGCGCGCCCGGATCTCGGCCCGCTCTTCTACGAGCCGACCGTCCTCACCGACGTCACGCCCGACATGACCCTGCACGCCCACGAGACCTTCGGCCCGGTCGTGTCCGTCTACTCCTACCGCGACGTCGACGAGGCGGTCGCGCTCGCCAACTCCACGCCGTACGGGCTCAACGCCAGCGTCTGGACCGGCAACGGAGCACGCGGCCGGGCCGTAGCCGCCCGGGTCCACGCCGGCACCGTGAACGTCAACGAGGCGTTCGCCGCCGCCTGGGGCAGCATCGACGCACCCATGGGCGGCATGGGCGACTCCGGACTCGGCCGCCGCCACGGCGCCGAGGGCATCCTCAAGTACACCGAGCCCCAGACGGTGGCCCACCAACGCCTCCAGGGCTTCTACCCGCCGGCCCGCGTCTCCCCCAAGACCTGGGCCGGCCTCCTGACCGGCGCGCTGAGGGTCATGAAGGCAGCGGGCCTCCACTGAGGGCGGCCCCGGCAGGCCCGCGCCACGAGACGGGGCGGCCCTCCGCGCGGCTGGTGGAGCGGCTCAGGCCAAGGCTTCGAAGTACGCCTTCTGCGCGGGGTAGTAGTCCTCGAAGTCCGGGCGTGGGGCGTCCGTGCGGGCCGCGGTGAGCATGTCCAGGTAGTACTCCCAGCCCGGGCCGATCTCGCCGATCTGTTCCGCCGAGGTGAGGTGCTGGACCAGGCGGAGTTCGGTGGTGCCGTCGGCTTCGGTCAGCAGGAGTTCCAGCAGCCATTCTCCGGCCTCGTCCTTGGTCGAGACGGCGAGCCGGCGCGGCGCCTCGCAGGCGTCGATCCGCATCGGGGACCAGGGCGCCGAGTCCTCGAACGCCAGCTGGACCTCGATGGTCCGGCCGGGTGCCGCCTCGCCGCGCCACGGGCCGAACCAGCGGGCGGTGCGCTCCGGTTCGGTGACGCTCGCCCAGACGTCCTCGGCGCCCGCGCGGTAGGTGCGGGTGAGGACCAGGTCGTATCCCGTGGGGGTGGGGACGAGTTGTGTGCTGGGGTCGGGGGTCATGCCGTGTCCTCCGTGGAGTGGTGGATGTCGTCGGGCTGCGTGCGGGCTCGGTCCCGTCTCGTGCGGTGGACCTCGGTGTCCAGCGCCGCCAGCCGCTGCGTCCAGACGGGGCTCTCCGCGTCGAATTGGGCGACCCACTCGGCGAGGTCGGCCATCCGGGCGGGAACGAGCGAGTAGCGCCGGTGGCGGCCCACCGGCTCGTCCCTGACCAGCCCGCTCTCCCGCAGCACGCGCAGATGCCTGCTGACCGCGGGCCGGCTGATGGCGAACCGGGCGGCGATGTCGCCCGCGGTCAGCGGGGTGCGGCGCAGCAGGGTCAGGATCTCCCGGCGCACCGGATCGGCGATGGCGTCCGCCACCTCACTCAGACCGTCCACGCTTGAAGCGTAACCCATCGGTTACGCTTTTGAGGGATCCCCCGGAGTGTGGGTGCGTTCAAGGGGTCGCCGTGTCGTCGCCCTCCGCTCGTACTCGGTCCGCGATGCCCACCGTCAGGGCTTCCGCCTGCTCCTCGAGGTTCCATCTCCCGTCGCGGTAGGCGTGGTTGCTGATCCAGAAGACGAGGACGCCGTCGGTCAGGGAGCGGCTCAGGAGGCCCAGGGACCAGTCGTTGCCTCCGTCGTGCCAGGCGAGGGGGCCGTGCGGGGTGTCCCCGACGGTCCAGCCGTAACCGTAGGAGTTCTCCGACTCCGGCTCCGTGACGCGGGGTTCGAAGAGCTTGTCCCTGGCCGGCGCCGGGAGGATGTCGTCCCCCAGGAGTGCGCGGTGCCAGCGGAAGATGTCCTCGGCGGTGGAGAGCATGCCGCCGTTGCCGCGCAGGTTCCAGTACGGCCCGTCGGCGGCCCAGGGGTGGTCGTAGGGCCTGCCCTTGGCGCGCCCCTCGCTGTCGTACTCGACCGCGACCAGGTGCCGTGGCCAGCGGGGCAGCACGTACCCGGTCCGCTCCATGCCGGCCGGGGCGAACAGGTGCCGGGCCAGGAACCCTTCGTACGTCTCCCCCGACGCCTCCTCCACGATCGCGGCGAGGAGGCTGTAGCCGGTGTTGGAGTAGTGGAACTCCTTCCCCGGCGCGGACCGCAGCTCCGAGGCCAGCGCTCCGTGTATCAACTCCGCCCGCGACACCGGGTCGTAGTCGTCACCGAGGGACTCGACGAGGCCCGAGGTGTGCGTGAGGAGGTGCTCGATCGTGATGGCGCGCTTGTCCCGCGGCACCGGCCGTTCCCCGCCGAGGTGGCGGCCGATCGGATCGCTCACCTTCAGCCGGCCCGTCGACTCCAGCTTCACGATCGCCGCCGCGGTGAACTGTTTCGTCATCGACATGACGTCGTAGACGGTCCCGCAGCTCGCGGGTGTGCCCGCGGCCCGGTCCGCGCTCCCGAAGCCGCCGCAGTACGCCAGCCGGTCTCCGTGGGCGGCGACGACCGTGCCGCCGGGCCCGGCGGGCAGGACCCGGTCGAGGAAGTCGGCGACCGACTCCCCGCCACGGGGCTGCGCCTTCGGGGAGCGCACCGCCGCCGCCCCGGTATCGGGTGCCGTGGTGCACCCGCCGACCATCAGGACGGCGGCGACAGCGGCGAGGGCGGACCAGTCGCGGTGACGGCGGGACCGGGGCTTGCTCATGTGACCTCCAACATCGGCAACTCGCACCGAGGTTGACCACCACGCCCACCGCCGCTCAAGCCACTATGGTGTTCGAGCTTGTGCGAGACCGTGTACGTCCAGGTCAACAGGGGGACCCACATGACCACTCCGTCGCCCACACCGGCCGACACCGACCCGGCCGCCTACGTGGCGGCACTCCGCCGCCTCAAGGAATGGTCGGGACTCAGCTACCGCGCACTGGAGCGCCGCGCCACTCGGACCGGGCACCATCTGCCGTACTCCACCGCGGCCACCATGCTCGGCAGGGACCGGCTGCCCCGCGCGGAACTGGTCATCGCATTCGTCACGGCCTGTGGGGTGGAGGCGGACGAGGCCGAGGCATGGTTGACGGCACGGTCGACCATCGCGTGCGGTGGGCCTTCGGCCGGCTCCGCGTCCATGCCGCACCGCAGGAGGCTCCGGCGGCCTCGATGGGCACTCGCCGCAGCAGCGGCGTTGGCCGCCGCCCTCCTGGGTGGGGCATCGTTCGGTGGCGCGTTCACAGACGACATCGAGGTCGACACCACACGGACGTCGCTTCATCTGCCGCACTCCTGACACATCTATTCAACTTTGACTAGAGTGGGTGGTATGGATGAGAAGACCGTTCCGATCCTGCCGTGCCGGACGATCCAGCCGGTTCTCGACTTCTACACGGCCCTCGGTTTCGAGGTGACCTTTCAGCAGAAGAGCCCCAACCCCTACGGGATCGTCCAACGCGGGGGCATACAGCTGCACTTCTTCGGGCTGAAGCAGTACGAACCGTCCCAGTCGTTCAGTACGTGCATCGTGCAGACCGATGATGTCGACGCGCTGTACGAGAGCTTCCGCGCCGGACTCAGGGCGGCATACGGGAAAGTGCCGAATCGGGGGCTGCCCCGACTCGGGCAACCGAAGAACACCTCGCACGGCGTGAGGCAGTTCCTCATGACCGATCCGGGCGGCAACTGCATCCGCGTGGGGCAGCCGACGAGCGATGACCAGCACCACCGGCCCGCCCCCAAGGAGACCTTCGCCCGGGCCCTGCACCACGCCGCCCTCTTCGCGGACTCCAAAAACGACCCGGCGGGCGCCGCGAAGATCATCGACCGGGCGCTGGGCCTCACGGACGAGCGGCCCACACCCCTGCAACTGCTCCGACTTCTCGTCCTGCGCGCTGACGTGGCCGTCCGTCTCGGCGACCGGAACACGGCGGCGTCCACGCTCGCCGAGGCCGCCTCGGTCCACCTCACCGCGGAGGAAGCGGAGTTCGCACGCGACGACCTCAGGCACCTCACGGATTTGCAGGGCTGCTGAGTATCGTGGTGGCCCATTATCGGCCGTTCCGTGCCCCCTGCCCCGGGGCATCGGCCGCGCTACCGGCCCCAGGCTCGGACTGAGCCGGATCGCAGCGGCACATGGCGGGCCCCAGGGCCTGTGCAGCACGGGGTCAGGCCGACGCTGCACAGGCGGTCAGGGGGTGCTGGGCGCGGCTTCCCGTGTGCGGTCCTGGCCGGGAGCGCGCAGCACTCCGGCGGCCACGGCCGCGACGGCGCACAGCAGGGTCATCAGCAGGAACGTCTGGTTGAGGGGCACCAGATGGGTGAGCCAGCCGATCACGGCGGGGCCCGCGAGCATGCCCAGGTAGCCGAGACCGGCGACACGGGAGACATTGGCGCCGGCAGCCGCAGGATCGGCGTGTCCGGCCGCGCTGAAGAGCTGCGGAACACATCCCGACAGACCCAGGCCGAACAGCGCCCAGCCCGCGAGGGCGGCCCACACCCAGGGCAGGAGAGCCACGATGGTGATACCGACGGCGGCCATCGCCGATCCGTAGCGCAGGACGGCCATGGGACCGAACCGGGCCGTCAGGCGGTCGGCGAGCAGGCGGCCGACGGTCATGGCCGCAGCGAACGCACCGTAGCCGAGGGCGGCGGTGGCCTCCGGTGCACCCAGGACGCTCTTGAGATGCAGCGCGCTCCAGTCGTTGGCGGCCCCTTCACACAGCATGATCACCAGCGCAAGGCCGGCCAGGACCCAGATCCGGGCCGGAACCGCGCGCTTGCCGACGGGACTCGCGGCATGGACTTCCGCGTCGTCGACGGGAGCGCCCGGCAGCAGGCCGCGCGCGGCCACCAGGGCGGTCACGACACCCAGGACCGCCACCGTGCCGAGCGTCGCGGCCGTGGTCATCCCGACGCCTGCCGCTCCGGCGCCGAGGAGCGCCGCGAGGACACCGCCGACGGAGAAGGTCGCGTGGAAGGCCGACATGACGGGCCGGGCGTACGCCTTCTCGACGTGCACGGCGTGGGCGTTCATGCTCACGTCCAAGCAGCCGTTACCGAAGCCGAAGATCAGCAGTGCGGCGCCGAGCGTCCAGGGTTCCGGCGCGAGCCCCGGCAGGGCCAGGGTGGCGCTGCACAGCACGCCTGCGGCGGGAACCACGACGCCCGTCCCCAGGCGGTCGACCAGGCGCCCCGACACCTGCATGCCGAGGAAGGCTCCACCGCCGAGCAGCACGAGAAGGCCGCCCAGGGTCGCGTGACTGATGCCGACGCGCTCCTCGACGGCGGGGATCTGCACGACCCACATCCCGAGGAGCGTGCCATTGAGTACGAAGTAGACGAACGTCGCCACTCGGGCGGCGCTGAGCGAAGGTGCCATGCCGAAGACCATAACGAACAGATTGACTGTTCGGAAGTCGCATTTTCGAACAGATAGAGTGTTCGCCAGGGGGGTGCTTCAATCCAACGTATGAATAACGCTGATCGCCATCGCTTGATCGCTCAAGCAGTCAAGGAGTCCGGCAGGGCCACAGTGGGCGACCTCGCGAAGCTGACCGGAGCTTCGGAGATGACCATCCGGCGGGACCTCGACGCGCTCGCCTCCCACGGCGTCCTGGAACGTGTTCGCGGCGGCGCCCGCACCCTCCAGCTCAGAGGTGAGGAACCGCCGTTCGTACTGCGCGCCCATGAGGCGACGGAGGCGAAGCGCCGCATCGCGGCCGAGGTCAACGCGCTCGTCAAGGACGGCGAGAGCGTACTTCTGGACAGCGGCACCACATGCCTGGAAGTCGCCGGCCTGCTGCGCGGACGGCCCGTCACCGTGATGCCCCTGTCCCTCCAGGCCATCCACGCCCTCAGTGACACGCCCGGCCCGACCACGCTCATGGTGCCCGGCGGGCGCCCCCGCGACGGCGAGGGAGCCCTCACCGGCCCGCTCGCCCTCGCCTCCCTGGCAGCCCTGCGCTTCGACACCGCGGTCATCGGCTGCTGCGGCCTCAGTCAGGCCGAGGGAATCACCGCCTACGACCTCGACGACGCGGCGGTGAAGAAGGCGGGCATCGCCTCGGCGCGGCGGATCATCGCAGCCACCGACAGCGGCAAACTCGGCCGCACCGCGCACGCCCACGTCGGATCGGCCGCGCTCCTCCACACCCTCGTCACCGACACGGCAGCCCCCGAGGACGAAGTCACCGCCCTGCGGAACGCCGGCGTCGACGTCAGAACCGTCTGACGGGCGGGCGCCCAGCGGCCGACGCCGGCATCGCGAGACGGCCATGGGCATGATCGGTGAGGTGTGCCCGCTCGCACGGAGTGAACCCGGTGCGCGGTGGTAACACTCGGTCGGGACGACGCTGTTCGGTCACCCCCACTCGCCCCGGAAACCCGGCGCCGGTACCACCGCCGCACTCGGAGCATCGTCAGCCCAGGCGCTGAGCCCTGCGGCGGCGTACGATGACGACTGCGCCCGCCCCCGCGACCACGGCCGCAGCGGCGACGCCCGCGAGCGGCAGGGCCGAGGAGCCGGTCGCCGCCAGGTTGCCGCCGCTCGTCGTCGACCCGTTGCCGCCGACCGAGCCGGACGTGCCGCTGCCGGTACTGCCCGTGGAGCCGGTCGAGCCGCCCGTGGAGCCACCCGCCGAGCCGGACGAGCCGCCGGTCGAGCCTGCCGACGAGCCGCCCGTGCCGCCCGAGGTACCGGAGCCGCCGGAGCCGCCCGTCGAGCCGGTCGTGTCCCCTCCCGTGACCTCCAGCGTGATGTCGGCCTTGTCGTTGGACTTCTCGGGGTCGAACGGTCGCGGTTCGGTGCTCAGGGCCACGTAGCCCTTGGCGTCCGGCACCCGCTTGTCGATCTTCAGCTCGAAGGTGTAGGTCTCTCCGCCACCCTCGTTGAACGGCCGTATACCGCAGCTGTACGTGTCGCCGTCGGCGTGGCAGTAATAGGCATGCTTGACGACCGACATGCCCGCGGGAATCTTGATCCTGACGTTGGCGGACCGGTCCCCTTCCCGGTACCTCACCCAGGCGGGCCCGGCGTTGGTGAACTTCGCCTTCATCGTCACCGTGTCACCGACGCTCCCCTTCAACGCGGCGCCCGTGACCTGGTAGTCCGCCGTGTTGTCGGTGGTGACGGACGCGAAGAGATAGCGCGCGGCCCCTTCGCCACCGGCCGGCGCCTCGACCAGGTCCACCGCCGGCGCGGTTCCCTGCACCGGCGTGTCACCGTTCTCGTCAGCCCCGAAGGTTCCCCTCTGCACACGCACGCCCACCTCGTCGTAGAGCGCCCGGTCCAGAGCCGTCACCCGGAGCGGCTTCTCGGGCGTGTAGACGACGCCGGGCTCCACCACCTGGTCGTAGGAGCACACGGCCCGCCACCTCTCGGGCATTTCGTCGTAGGGGCGGATGTGCTGGACCGCGCAGTTGGAGGGAACCTCGGCGTAGTCCAGGCCACGGGTGACGGTGTAGGCGACCCACACGTCCTCGGCGGCCACCGACCCCTTGTTCGCCACCGTGACGGGCAGCTCGAAGCTGCTCCCGGGCTTCAGCCCGTCGACCGGCCCGATGCCGCCGACGACCAGCTCGGGCGCCTCCTGGCCGAAGGCGGCAGGGGCCGCGGCCAGCGCTATCAGGCCGGACGCGCCGAGTGCGGCGACGGCGGCACGGGCGGCTGGACGACTGCGTGGGGACTTCGGCATGGGGAGATCCTCTTGGGGGACGCGCGTGAACGGGCGGCGACGTACGTGAGAACGGTTCGTCGGTGGCTAGACTCCTGCCGATCTCGAACGGTTGCACGCCCGACGTCTCCGTCTCTGTCGCGGCCCCGGATCTTCCCGGGCGCAGGCGGTCCCGCCCGTGGACGACGGATCAGGTTCCCGCCGTTCGAGGGCCGGCGACCGCCGTGGCGGCGAAGGGCCCCTCCAGGGCCGCCCACTGCAGGAGCAGGATCGTCTTGCCGTCGGTGATACGGCCGTCGCGGGTCATGGCCAGGGCCTCGGTGAAGGGCAGTTCGAGGACCTCGATGTCCTCGCCGTCCTCCTCGAGTCCGCCGCCGGCGCCCGTGCGGTCGGCCGGGGTGTAGGGGGCGGCGAAGAAGTGGAGGCGTTCGGTGACGGAGCCGGGGCTCATGTAGGCGTCGAGGACGTGGGTGAGCGGGCCGAGGGTGACGCCGAGTTCCTCGGCGCTCTCGCGGCGGACGGCGGCGGCCGGGTCGTCCGCGTCGAGCAGGCCGGCCGCCGCCTCGACGAGCATGCCGTCGGGGTGGTCGTTGACGTAGGCCGGGTAGCGGAACTGGCGGGTGAGCAGAACGCGGCCGCGCTCCGTGTCGTAGGGCAGGACGACGACGCCGTCGCCGCGGTCGTAGGTCTCGCGCTGCTGGGTCTCCCAGCTTCCGTCGCGGCGGCGGTAGTCGAAGGTGGTGCGCCGCAGGACGTGCCAGCCCTGGGAGGTGAGTTCGACGTCGCGGACCCGGACACCGGGGTTGCGGTCGAGTCCGCGTCCGGCCCGGTCGAGGGCGGTACGGCCGCGGTGGTCGGGGATGTCGACGCCGGGGCGGGCGCGGGAGCCGGCCGTGGTGTCTACGCCGGGGCGTGTCCAGTTGTCGGCCGTGGTGTCTGCGCCGGGGCGGCCGCTCACGCGGACTCATGCGGGGTGCGGCGGGGGATCTCGGCCACGTCGTGGTAGACGGGCAGGCCGCGGCGGCGGGCGGTGGCCACGTCCTGGTCGGCTCCGGCGGAGTCGCCGGGGAGGCGCAGTACGGCGTCGCAGTGGGCGAGCAGGCGGTCGGCGGTCGGGTAGAGCACCTGGTCGGCGAGGGGGTCGGTGGGGCCGGCGCCCGCCGAGTGCAGGACGGGCAGGGCTATCCACTCGCCGATCACGGGGAGGTGACCGGCGGCGAAGACGGGCCAGGCGGCGGCTTCCAGGCGGGCCAGGTTGGCGGCCATGGCCTGCGGGTCGCCGTCGGTGCCGGAACGGTAGGGGCCTGCGATGAGGATGAGCTTGGGCTTGTCGTTCATGGGCGCTAAGATACATGCAGAAACGTGCAAGAACAGGAGAGAGTGCGGATGCTGGCTGCTGAACGGCGTGACCATCTGCTCGGTCTGCTCGCCCGCGAGGGCAAGATCGTCGCCAAGGATGTCGCCGCCGAACTGGGCATTTCCGAGGACAGCGTGCGGCGCGACCTGCGCGAGCTCGCCTCCGAGGGGCTGTGCCAGCGCGTCTACGGCGGGGCTCTGCCGGTCTCCCCCGCGGTGGCGGACTACAGCGCCCGGCAGACCCTGGCCCCGGACGGCAAGCGCAGGGTCGCCTCGGTGGCCGCCGGACTCGTCCGGCCGGGCGCCACGCTGATCCTCGACGGCGGGACCACCGCACTCGCCGTGGCCCGGGCGCTTCCGCAGGACCTCGCCTGCACCGTGATCACCCACAGTCCGACGATCGCGTCGGCGCTGGTCGGCCATCCGCGGGCGGAGCTCTTCCTCCTCGGCGGCCGTATCTTCAAGCACTCGGCGGTCGCCTGCGGTGCCGCCGCCGTCGAGGCCACGCAGAACGTCTCCGCCGACGTCTGCTTCCTCGGCGTGACCGGCGTCCACCCCGAGGCGGGACTGACCACGGGTGACGCCGAGGAGGCCGCGATGAAACGGGCCCTGGCCTCGCGCGCCGCCGACACCTACATCCTCGCCTCCTCGGAGAAGATCGGTACGGCGTCGCGCTACCGCGTCCTGACCTGGGACAAGATCAGCGGTCTGATCACCGACGCGGACCCCGGCACCCCCGCCGTCGAGCAGCTCACCGCGCTCGGCGTGGAACTCCTGGTGGCCGGCGCGACCCCCCGGGGCGGTGAGGGTTAGCCGATCCGTTCGGCCAGGGCGACGATGATTCCCGCGGGGCCGCGCAGGTTGCAGAGCCGGTAGTGGTTCTCGTACCGCGCCACCTCGCCGAGGAGTTCGGCGCCGTGGCCGCGCAGGCGGGCGATCGTGTCGTCGATGTCGTCGACGGCGAACATGACCCGGTGCAGGCCCAGGGTGTTCGGCACGGGGGCGGCCGGTCCGGCGCTGACCGCCGCGGGGGTGTGGAACTTCGTCAGCTCCAGCTTGCTGTGGCCGTCCGGGGTGCGCATCATCGCGATGGAGCTGCGGACCCCGTCGAGGCCGACGGTCCGGTCCGCCCAGATCCCCTCGATGTCCGCCTCGCCCTCCAGCTCCATGCCGAGAGCGGTGAAGAAGGCGACGGCGGCCTCCAGGTCGTCGACGACGACGGCCACGTTGTCCATCCTCTGAATCGCCACGGGGTGCTCCTCGGTGATCGCGCGGTCGGTTTCGACCACTGGTACCCCTGGGACGGAGCCGGTCGCGCATTCTCGACACCCGGGCGTGGCGATGTTCCCCCGGCGCGGACTCCAGGGGGCATTCGTCAGACCCAGGTGTTGAACCACATCCTGGCCTGCCAGTCGGGGTACGGGATGGTCTGGCCGGTGTAGATCGGCCAGAAGTAGATGAAGTTCCAGGCGATGAGCAGCACCAGGACGCCCGCCGTCACCGCTCCCCCGAGGCGGCGCTTCTCGTTCCCCGGCGGGCCGAGCAGTACGCCGATCGTCATGGCGAGCGCCAGGCAGAGGTAGGGCACGAAGACGACGGCGTAGAAGTTGAAGATCGTGCGGTCCTGGTACAGGAACCAGGGCAGATAGCCCGCGGCGACCGCGCACAGGACGGCGCCGGCGCGCCAGTCGCGGCGCAGGGCCCAGCGGAAGAGCAGGTACACCAGGGCCGCGCAGGCCGACCACCACAGCAGGGGTGTGCCCAGGGCGAGGATGGCCTGGGAGCAGTCGGTCGTCCCTGGGCAGCCGGCGGCGCCGGACTTCGGCGAGTCGTAGGAGAACAGGACGGGGCGGCCGAGGACCAGCCAGCTCCACGGGTTCGACTCGTACTTGTGGAAGGCGTCCAGGCCGACGTTGAACTCGTACACGCTGTGCTCGTAGTGCCACAGGCTGCGCAGCGGGGCCGGTATCCATGACCAGGGGCCGCCTCGGCCGTCCGCCCAGTGCCTTCCGTAGGCGTGGTCGGAGAGGAACCAGCCGGTCCAGGAGGCGAGGTAGGTGAGTGCGGCGACGGGCGCGACGGACAGCGCCGACCGGGTGAGGTCCTTGCGCAGGACGGCGCGGTAGGGGTGCCGGGCGCCCGCCACCCTGCGGGAGCCGACGTCCCACAGGAGGGTCAGGACCATGAAGAAGGCCAGGTAGTACAGGCCGTTCCATTTGGTGGCGGCGGCCAGCCCGAGGAAAAGGCCCGCCGCGAGGCGCCAGGGGCGCAGCCCTGTTCCGGTGCGGTCGCCGACGCGGGCGTCGGGGCGGGCGTGGCCGTGCGCGTCGACCGGAAGGGCGGCGGCGAGGCGTGCTCGTGCGTGGTCGCGGTCGATCAGCAGGCTGCCGAAGGCGGCGAGGACGAAGAACATGACGATGAGGTCGAGCAGGGCGGTGCGGCTCATCACGAAGTGCAGGCCGTCCACGGCCATCAGCGCGCCCGCCAGGCAGCCCAGCGCGGTCGACCTGAACAGGCGGCGGCCTATTCGGCACAGCATCACCACCGACAGCGCGCCCAGGACGGCGGTCATGAAGCGCCAGCCGAACGGGGTGAGGCCGAACATGGCCTCGCCGAGCGCGATCACCCACTTCCCCGTCGGCGGGTGCGCGACGAAGGCCCCGGTGTCGGAGAGCGGGATCACCTGCGGGTCCGCCAGCAGCTGGGGGTCGGCGACCTTGCGGTCCGGCCAGGTGCCCTCGTAGCCGAGCCGCAGCATCGACCAGGCGTCCTTGGCGTAGTACGTCTCGTCGAAGACGAGGTCCCTGGGGCGGCCCAGGTGCCAGAAGCGGGTCGCGGCGGCCAGCAGGCCGACGAGCAGCGGGCCCAGCCAGTCCATCGCGCTGCTGAGGCGACGCGCCCTCGCCGCACTCAGCCCTATGAACTCCCCTGCTCTGGTGGAGGGTTGAGGGTACGGCGGGTTGAGGCGGTCGCGGGTGTCGGTCGGCGCGTGCGGCCTCCGGTACCCGAACAGGCGCAGCCGGTGCCTCCAGTCCTCGGGCGCCCTCGTCACGGGCGTGCCTGAGCCGACGCGGGTGCCGTGCGACACGCTGCTGCTGGTCATCGGACGACCCTAGCGGTGGCCTGTGCGGGCGGTGGAGGGGGGCCATTGCCGTCGGCGATCGGGTCGGGTCGGGTCGGGGGGAGGGTGGGTCCGGCGCGGGATCGGCACCGTCTACGGCGGTTCCGGCGTGGGCGCCCCGGTGGGTCGCCCCTCGGTCACGTCACCGCCGCCTTCGGCTGTCCTCGATCACCAGCACGAGGGCCAGGCAGGCAACCGCACCGGCCAGCGAGCCGAAGAAGAGCCCTTCGAAGAGCGCGTGGTTCCCGCCCAGGGTCGTGCCGTCCACCTGCCTGCACGACTTCTCGAAGGGGAAGCTGGACGTGTGCAGAGCGTCGCAGCGGTTGTGCAGGTCCTCGTTGAGCACACTCGCGTGGATCCAGGAAAGCGCCCAGAGCAGGAAGAAGGTCCCTGCGAAGGCGCATAAGGCGCCCCACAGCCGGTTCAGCTGCTCATCACGTATGCCGGTGCCGCTCACACGGCGGAGCGTACCGGGGCGGCGCGCCAAGTCTGGCGGATTGTTCGGGCCCGCTCAGTTCTCGCGCCCGGGTTCCTCGTCGTCCGCGCGCCTGCGGAGGACTCGTCCCGCGATTCCGCTGGAGAGGTTGCCCGTGACGGACCTGGCCCGGCCGAGGGTCTCGCTGCCCAGGCGCCGGGCGGCGCCGACGCCCTCCGCCCCGGTCTCCAGGACCTTGTCCCGTGCTTCCGCGGCCGCTTCCTTCCAGCGTCTGGCGTCCAACGAGTTCCGCCCGTTGCCGATGCCGAGCCGCCCGTGGAAGTCGACTACGGCAACAGCGAGTTGGTTGCCGGAACGGACCACGGCCGGGGAGGCGTTCGGGTGCAGCAGCACCTTCGTATTGGCCGTACCGGCGGCGGCGTCGATGCGCGCCAGCAGGTTCTCGGTGCTCCGCTCGATGAGGTCCATGCGGTTGCGCCGGGCGGTGCGCAGTGCGAGGCGATGCCGGTCCAGTTCCTCCGGAGCCGCGTCCAGCACGCGGTCGAGTTCGAGTACGCCGACGGCGTCGTGGAGTTGGCAGCAGCGCGCCAGCACGGCGAGCCACTCCTGTACCGCGGCCTCGGCGTCCCTGGACGCCTTGGCGAGGTCACCGATCTTGTTCTGCCGCTGCATCTTCTCGGTCAGCCCGTCGAGTTGACGCAGCGCGTACGCCTGGGTCCGGGCGATCGTCATGGAGGTGGCCTGCACCTTCGACCAGGTGACCTCGGAGACCCGGCCCACCTGCTCCCGTACGGTCAGGGCCTCCTCGATGACGAGACCCGCTCCGATCATGTCCGCCAGGACCGCGTCCTTCTGCGCGGCGAGCACGTCGTCGACCTTCGCGTCGATCGCCGCGAGGTAGTCGGTGACCTCGTCCATGGCCTGCTGCATGGCGAGTTGCGCCATCAGTCCCGCCGCCCCGGTCAGGAAAGCCGGGTTGTTCAGCCGCGAACCGGGCGTCCTGGCCAGTTCGAGGAGACCCTTGATCTTGCCGTTCTCCGTGAGTACGGCCCGGTTGGCGCCCGCGTGGGAACCCTTCATCAGACCGTACTTGTCGAGGGCGCGCGCCGATTGCTCGGTCAGCTTCACCCAGCGGCCCGACTCGGCCGCGATCTCGGAACCCGTCCGGGCTGCTCCGGCAAGGGTGTTGAGGACGGAGCCGAGCCTCGCCAGTTCGAGGTCCTTCGACGGGAGCCGTTCGGAGACGAGGAACTGCTCGACGGCCGACGGACTGCCGATGACCGCAAGTCCGTCGCCGTCGCTGAGCAGTTGAACGTCGACGTCACCCATCATCGGCTCCCGTGGTGGCACTTCGCAGTCGAGGCACGGGCAGCCGTGTGCGGCAGCCCGTGCTCATGGTCCACGGTTCGCCGGGCCGGCGTCCAGCGGGGGCCGAGGCGTCGGCTTCGTTCGGGCGCCGGGGCGCGTCAGGGGGCGGCGGGTCGCTTCAGCGCAGGCGGCGGGCGCGCAGCACCACGTCGTCCGTGTGGTGCGCGCCGGCGCCTCCCTCGGGTGCCACGCGTGGACGCTGCTCGTTCACCTCGGTCACCCAGTCGTCGTCCAGGAGGTCGGCCACCATCGAGGGCCAGACGTAGTCGGCGGGGTCGAAGCCTCCGTCGTCCGCGCCGTGCTCGTCCATCCCGGCGTGATGGACGAGCAGCAGCACACCACCCGGGGCCACGGCCGCGAGCAGCGCCCGCTCGGACGCGGCGTCGGGGGTGCGCAGCAGGGCCGGGTACTGTGCGGAGACCAGGTCGAAGGAGGCCGGCGGGAGCGCCGCCCCGGTGAGTTCGGCATGGATCCAGCGGACGGCGACACCGGCGTCCCGGGCGTGTCCGGCCGCGCGTTCCAGGGCCACGCCCGACACCTCCAGCGCGGTCACGTCCCAGCCTTCGCGTGCGAGCCAGACCGCGTCGGCGCCCTCGCCGCAGCCGACGTCGAGCACCCGCCCCGGGGTGAGGTCCGCGGCCTCGGCGACGAGCGCGCCGTTGGGCCGGCCGCTCCACAGCTGCCCGCGCTCGGTGTAACGGCTGTCCCACTCCGCCGCCACCGCGGGATCACCGAGGTAGCCGTCGGTGGACGTAGGGGTTTCGGAAGCGGGCGTTGTCGCCGCGGTGTTCTCGGTCACGGGCCCACCCTCGCCGACCGGGGCCCCGGTCGGCCACCGCTGTTGCCGATCCGGCAAACCGGCCGGGGATGCTCGGGTGTCCCCCTCTTCAGGCGAGTCGTCGGCTCTTCTCTTTACGGCAGCCACGGACCTGCCTGTCTCTCACGGATAGGGCGGGCCTCGTATGCGAAATTGTTTCGCTTCACATTCTGTCGCCGTGACGGCGGGAGCGGAGCGGCGTGTTCCAGGTATTGGAGGAACAGTCGCGGACGTCCGTCGGTCACCTTCGAATTCGGTCAGCCAAAGGGAGAAATACTCGAGGACGCCTGGAGAAAAGAATTGCGTTCAGGTTCTCGACCATCTCCCGAGGTGACTTCCCCCATGGTCGAGAACGGCTCCAGAATCGCACCCTCAACGGCTTCGAACTGGCACTTTACCCATCCATCACCGTATCCTTACCGCTCTCGAATAACGTCCAAGCGGACAAACGGAACAAGTCCAGCATTCATGGAACAGGTCGAGGTTCGCCACTCGGACCCGGCGCTCACAAACCGAGGGGATCGACGTGGCTGCATCTCGCCTATAGAGTAAGAAACGGCGCTTGACAGGAAAGCCTCTGTTAAGGGCAGCGTCACCCCGTAGTGAAGCAACCCCCTTGCGTATTGCCTTCACGCGCTCGCCGGCCGTCCATAACCGGCAGCCGTCCCGCGAGATTCGCACCCTTCCTCTCTTCCGGCCCGGACGTCCAATCGATCAGCAGCCGCCCGCGGTCCGGTAGTTGACAAAACGGAGCATAAGTAGGATGCGGTTCCTGTTATTAGGGCTGCTGAGCATCGGCGACGGCGAGGATGTCGTCGTGCTGCAGCCGTCCAAACCGACGAGTCTGCTCGCAGCCCTCCTCATCCACCCGAGTGCGGTCGTCTCCACCGACTACCTGCTGCGCGCGGTCTGGGACACGGAACCGCCCGCGACGGCCAGGGCGGCCCTGCAGAGCTGCGTCCTGCGACTGCGCCGGATCTTCGCGAAGTACGGCATCGCCGGCGACACGATCGAGGCGGTGCCCGGCGGCTACCGAATGCGGATGGACCGGGAGACCCTCGACCTCGTCCGCTTCCGGGAGTTGGTCTCCTCCGCCCGTGCCGCCCGGGACACGGACACCGAGCGCCACGTTCTCCAGGAGGCGCTCGCCCTGTGGCAGGGGCCCGTGCTGGCGAACGTCTCCTCGCGGATGCTCCATCGCGACGAGGCGCCCCGGCTCACCGAGGAGCGCCTGAGCGTGCTGGAGCGCCTGTGCGACATCGAGCTGACGCGCGGCCGATGTCGTGAGGTGCTGGTGGAGGTGCGGGACGCGGCCCGGCGCCACCCCGAACGGGAGCGGTTCGCCGAGCAGTTGGTCGAGGCGCTCTACCGGACCGGCCGCCAGACCGAGGCACTCGCCGAGATCAGGGCCGTCAAGGAACGCCTCAAGGAGGAGTTCGGGATCGACCCGGGCGCACCGCTGCAACGGCTGGAACTGTCCATCCTGCGCGGCGAGGAACTCGATGTCGCCCCGGACCGCCGACCGTTGCACGCCATCACCGGGCGGCTCCCGTCCGACGGTGCGGCGGCGGGGCCGCGGGCGCTCCCCGCGACCGCCCTCCCGGCCACGCGCACGGGACCCACCGCCCCGGAACCCTCCGCCCCGGGGCAGCCCGCGCCACCGGCCCCCGCCGTCCCACCCACGGCTGCGCCGGCCCTCACCGAAGGGCAGCCCACCGCCCCCGACACAGAGCCGACCGCACACCCGCAGCCGGTCCCCTGCTTCACCGGTCGAGACATCCAACTCGGCGCGCTGCACCACACGTTGACCTCCGCGGACCCGGAACCCGGGCCGGTGGTGATCTCGGGCGCCCCGGGCATCGGCAAGACCGCCCTCGCCCTGCAAGCCGCCCACCTGGTCCAGGACGCCTTCCCCGGCGGCTGCTTCACCCTCGCCCTCACCACCCGGGACGGCGATCCCCTCGGCCTCGACGAGGCCCGCGCCCAGCTTCCGCCGCCCGGCGCGGCCGGACGCAGGCTCCTCCTCCTGGACGACGCGGTGAGCGCCGAGCAGGTCCGGCCGCTGCTCCCCGCCGCCGCCGAGGGAGTCGCCCTGATCACCAGCAGGCGCGGCCTCGCCAGCCTCGCCGCCACGCACGGCGGTTTCATCCTGCGGCTGGACACCTTCGACGACCTGGAGGCGTACCGGCTGCTCGTCGCCACGGTCGGCGCGGAGCGGGTCGGGGCGGAACCCGAGGCGGCGCGCGCCCTCGCCAAGGTCTGCGGGAACTTCCCGCTGGGGCTGCGGATCGCCGCCGCACGGCTGCTGACCCGGCCCGGACTGGGCATCCGCGACTGCGTGGACTGGCTGGCCGCCGATCCGCCGGCCCGGCTGTCCCTGGCCGACGCGCCGCTCATGTCCGTCTCCAAGGTGTTCGACGGCGCCCTGCGGCGGCTGAGCCCGGAACTGAGCGAGGCGTTCCTGCTGCTGGCCGCCGAACAGCGCGGCGGCGCCGTCCGCGGCGCACCCCACGCACCGGACGAGGTTCTGGAGCAGCTCGCGGACGCCGGACTGATCGAGGAGGGCCCGCCCAAGCCGTACCGCATTCATTCGCTTCTCCGCGTCTACGCGCGTCGGCAGGTCACCGCCCTGCCGAGGCCGGGTGTGCGCACCGCGTCGGCCGGCTGACCGCGGCCGTTCGCGGCCCCCTCCCCCACAGGCCCCACCGTCCTCTCGAAAGGTGATCCCCGCATGCAGTCCGCACGGTACGAAGCCGTCGCGGCGTCGCGCCCCCGCATCCGGCGTGACGTCCTGTTCACCGAGACTCCCGACGGCGTCCTCTTCCACAACGCCGACGGCGGTTTCCGGCTGACGGCCAGATCGGCGTACCGCTTCGCCACGCTGCTCGTGCCGCATCTCAACGGCGACCACACGGTCGACGAGATCTGCGAGGGCTTCGGCGAACGACAGCGCGCCATGGTCGGCGAACTCGTCGGCACGCTCTACGAGCGGGGGTTCGCCCGTGACGTCCCCGCGCGGCCCGCCGACGACGTCGCCGACGCGTCCGAGCCGTCGGCCGCCGTGGCCCGCCGCTACGCGCCGCAGATCGCCTACGCCGACCACTACTCGGACGACGCCGCGCGGCGGTTCCAGCGG
The DNA here is from genome assembly GCF_040299205.1 of Streptomyces sp. NPDC000983. NCBI lineage: Bacteria > Bacillati > Actinomycetota > Actinomycetes > Kitasatosporales > Streptomycetaceae > Streptomyces > Streptomyces sp. NPDC000983. The sequence goes on from NZ_JBEPBM010000035.1 coordinate 64,371, forward strand.
TTCCGCGACACACGCGTCGCGGTGGTCGGCACCGATCTCGTGGCGCGCTGGTGCGTGCTGAGCCTGGTCCGCAACGGCTGCGCCGCCGTCGGGGTGCTGCCCGGACTCGGCCGCGCGGAGATCGACGACGAGGCGTCCGCCGCCACGGCCGACGGCTGCCCCGTCGAGATCGGCGACCTGCCCGGGCCCGCGCCCCTCACCTGGGGCGCGCTCGACGGGTACGACGTCGTGGTGGTCACCGGCGGGGCCGAGGGCGCGCGCGTGGTGCTCGAACTCCTGCGCTCCGGTGTGCCGTCGGGCCGCACGCTCCTTCCGGCCTGGTCGTTCGGGCGGCTCGCGGTCGTGGGCCCGTCGATGACCGACCGCACGGCCGGCTGCTGGGTGTGCGCGGTGCTGCGCATGGGCGCGAACGAGGGTTCCGCCGCGGCCGCCGATCTGTGGAGCACGCTCGCCGTGCCTGGTGGCGGCGCGCCGGTGTCCGGGAAGCGTCCCGGACGGCCGCAGTCCGCGATGCTCGGCAATCTCCTCGGCTACGAGGTGTTCCGGACGGCGACCGGCGCGCTGCCCGCCGAGACGGCCGGGCAGATCGTCGTCCAGGACACGGAGTCGCTCGACGTGGTCGCGGAACCGCTGCTGCCGCATCCGCGCTGCCCCTGGTGCGCGGACGACACGGCGACGGAACCGCCCCAGGTGGACCTCGGCGCGGCGGACACCACCACCCTGACCCTGCCCACGGTCGACACGGCCCGCGAGGCGGACGATCTCGTCGAGGAACTCAACCGCCGCTCGCTGCTGCTGCGCCCGCACAGCGGGGTGTTCACCCGCTACGACGACGAGGACATCACCCAGACGCCCCTCAAGCTGAGCGTCGTCGCACTCGGCCTCGGTCACGGGCGGCCCCGCCGGGTCGCCGCCGCCGATGTCCACCATGTCGCCGGGGCCCGGCTCCGGGCGCTGTACCGGGCCGCCGAGAGCTACGCGGAGCACGTCGTGCCCGGCCGGCCGGTCGAAGCGCCGGACCGGGCCGTGCGCCTGGCACCGTCCGACCTCGCCATCGGTACCGGGATCGCCGCCGGTACCGGGATCGGCGGGGAGGACGCCGTCCACGGCTGGATCGCCGCGACGTCCCTGCTCACCAAGGAACACTTCCTCGTCCCGGCGGCGGCGGTGCGCCCCTTCGGCGCCGACAACGACGCGCGGACCTTCGAGGCGACGAGCGCCGGGCTGCGGGCCGGGGCGAGCGTGGCCGAGGCCGCCGCGCGGGGCATGCTGTCCGCCCTGGCCCACGACGCGCTCCGGCGGACGGTGCGCGGCGCCGCGGCGCACCGGGTCGACGTACCCGACGACGCCGACCCCGAACTCACCTTCCTGCTGCGCTCCACCGGCACCCTCGGGGCCGAGGTGGAACTCCTCGACCTCGGCGAGCGGGAGCGTTCCGGGGTGACGGTGATGCTGGCCCGGTCCGGTGCCCGCTGGGCACTGGGCGCCGACCTGGCGTACCCGGCCGCGCTCTCGGGCGCGCTGCGCGACCTGCTGGCGCAGGTCCAGGCGGAGCGGCAGTCGCTCGGCGCGGACACCACGTTCGGGGATCCCGAGCTGAGCGATCTCGATCCGCGCACGCTGTCCGTCGACGGGACCGTGACGGCCGGGGCGCTCCCCGCGGCGGGGTGGACGGACGTGCTGCTGCGGCTCGGCGAGCGGGGCCGTGACGCGCTGGTCGTCCCCGCGGGCTCGGCGGATCTGGAACGGGCGGGCATCCATGTGGTGCGGGTCCTGCTGACGGCGGAGGCCGGGCGTGTCGGCTAGCCTCACGGCCGGCGCACCGGGCGCCGGGACCGGGCCAGCGGACGCCCCCCAGCCGAGCGCGGTCCGCCTCATGGCGGGCCTGCTCAGGGCGGCCCTGGACCGTCAGGGGCACAGCGCTGTCGAGGCTTCGGTCCACGCGCTGGGGTTCGTCGACGCGTTCACCGACATCGCCCGCGGGAGCGGCGGAGCGGCGCGCGCGGTGCCGGTGCACCTGTACGCCGGGCAGGCGATCGTCGGCCCGGTCGGCTCCGGGACCTCGCCGTGCGCGCACTGCCTGGCCCGGCGCTGGCAGGCGGTCCGCTCGGTGGCTCTGCGGGACGCCCTCGAACTCGGCGGCGGGACAAGGGAGTCGGGGCCGTGGCCGTACGCGGTCCCGTTCGCGGCGGACGCCCTCGCCGCCCTGGTCGCCCGGGTGGCCGGCCACCCGGTGCGGGAGCCGTTCCCGGACGTCCCCGTGCTGGACCTGCGGTCGCTGACCGTACGCGGTTATCCGCTGGTGGCGGACCCGCAGTGCCCGGTGTGCGCGACCGACGAGCCCGACACGGCCGCCGGTGCCGCGCTCACCCTGTCCCCGGCGCCCAAGCACACGGCGGGCTCCTTCCGGCTGCGGCCGATCGAGGCGTACGACATCGACGTCGCCGCCTTCGCCAACCCGGTGTTCGGGGCGCTCGGGCCGTCCGTCGTCCTCGACGTGTCGTCCACGTCGACCTCCGCGACGATCGGCTGCTTCTCCATGCGGTCCGGGGAGTATCTGCGGGAGACGTTCTGGGGCGGGCACTCCGCCTCGTTCGGCACGAGCGCCCGCATCGGTGTGCTGGAGGGCCTGGAGCGGTACGCGGGGATGCGTTCGCGCCGTAAGCGGACGACGGTGCACGGCAGCCTTGACGAGTTCGGGCCGGACGCCGTGGACCCCCGGCTCGTCGGGCTCTACTCGCCCGCCTTCCACGAGGCGAACCCGCGCGTGGTGCCGTTCACGCCGGACCGGGTGATCCCGTGGGTGTGGGGTCACTCGCTGCGCGACGGCACGCCCCGGCTGGTGCCCGAGATCCTGACGTACTATCACGCGCCCGGTCTGGAGAACCGGTTCGTGCAGGAGAGCTCCAACGGCTGCGCGTCGGGGGGCTGCGCGGAGGAGGCCGTCTACTTCGGGCTGATGGAGGTCGTGGAGCGGGACGCGTTCCTCCTCGCCTGGTACGGGCGGCAGTCACTGCCCGAGATCGACCCGGCGACCAGCGCCCGCCCCGCCACCCGGCACATGGTGGAGCGGCTGGCGATGTACGGCTACCGGGCGCGGTTCTTCGACACCCGTCTCACCTTCCCGATCCCCGTCGTCACGGGCGTCGCCGAGCGGTTCGACGGCGGACCGGGCCGGATGTGCTTCGGGGCCGGCGCCGGGCTCGACCCGGAGTCCGCGCTGGACGCGGCGCTGTGCGAGATCGCCACCGACGCCGTCAACCTCCAGGGCCGGACGGAACGCGACGAAGCCCGGCTGCGGGCCATGGCCGCCGACTTCTCCCAGGTCACCGCGTTGCACGACCATCCACTCGTCTACGGCGTCCCGGAGATGGGCGTCCACGCCGACTTCCTGCTGCGCGCGGAACCCGGGGCCCCGCCGCTCGCCGTCGCCGACCTGGTGTGGCCCGACGCCTCGGGCGCGCCCGTGTCGGGCGACCTGCGCGAGGACCTGGAGCGGTGTGTCGACGCCGTGACCGCGGCCGGGTTCGACGTGGTGGTCGTCGACCAGACCTTGCCCGAGCAACAGCGCCTGGGACTGCACACGTTCAGTGTGCTGGTGCCCGGGCTGCTGCCGATCGACTTCGGCTGGTCGAGGCAGCGCGCCCTGGGCATGCCCCGCCTGCGGACCGCGCTGCGCGAGGCGGGCCTGCGCGAGCGGGACCTGACGGCCGACGACCTCAACCCGGCCCCGCACCCGTTCCCCTGACCGCCCTCCCGCAACACCTGACCGCTCCGACGACCGACCGCACGCCGCACCGACAGCAGAAGGCGACAGCAGAAGGAGAGTCCCGTGGGCTACGCCCATCAGTACGCGACGGCCATCATGCACCGCGGCCGGATCCCGATGGAGCCGGCCGACTTCGTACCCGACTGGGCGGACCGGCCGCGCAAGACCAAGCACTACCCGGGTGCCGAGACCCTCCCCCTGCCCGACACCGGCTACCCGGCACACGGCACGGTCACGGCCGGCTGCCTGCCCGGGGACGGGCCCGGCGCGGACGAGCGGTTCTCGCTGCCGCTGCTCTCCGGGATGTTGCTGGACTCCTACGGGCTGACCGGCCGGCGCCTCGGTGTGCAGGCCAACACCGATCTCGGGGCTCTCCCCCACTACACGCAGGCCAACTGGTCCCGCGGTACGGCCTCCGGCGGGGGCCTGTACCCGGTGAGCGTCTACTGGGTCGCGGGACCGTCCGGCCCGCTCACGCCCGGCGTCCACCACTACTCCCCGCCCCACCACGCGATGCGCCGGCTGCTGGCCGGTGACGTCAGCGGGGAGGTCCGCGCGGCGCTCGGCGGTTACGGGGAGGCGACCGATCAGTATCTGGTGCTGGGCGTGAAGTACTGGCAGAACGCGTTCAAGTACAACAGCTTCTCGTTCCACGCGGTGACCATGGACGTCGGGGCGCTGCTGCAGACCTGGCGGATGTGGGCGCGGGCCCGGGGCCTGAGCGTGGCTCCCGCTCTCTGGTTCGACGAGGAGCGGCTGAGCCGACTGCTGGGGGTGGGGGACGAGGAGGGGCTGTTCGCCGTCGTCCCGCTGCGCTGGGACACCCCGCCCGCCGGCCCCGCTCCCGAAGCCCGTGGCGCGGCCGTGGCGCGCCGGGATGTCGAACGGTCCCGCAGGGTGCTGGAGTTCGGCACGCTCCGGAGCATTCACCGGGCGACCGCCGAACACGCCGCCGAGCGGCCCGCGCCGGGCGCGCTGGCCGACAGCGCCCCCGCCGGGGCGGCCGGCTCGGGGGACGCGGTCGCGCTGCCGCCCGCCCGGTTCCCCGGCGTCAGCGTGCGGGACGCGCTGCGCTCGCGCCGCAGCAGCTTCGGCCGCTTCGACGCCACCGTGCCGATGACCGCCGAGGGCCTCGCCGCGACGCTGGCGGCCTGCGCGGCCACCCGCCTCGGCGGCGACGCCGAACCCGCGGGCACTCCGCGTCTGAGCCGGCTGTACGCCTTCGTCAACCATGTCGAGGGCGTCGAGCCGGGCGCCTACGCCTACGAGCCCGACACCCACACCCTGCGTCCGGTGGTGCCCGGTCCGCCGGGCCGTTTCCTCCAGGACAACTACTTCCTGTCCAACTACAACCTCGAACAGGCCGGCGCGGTCCTGGTGCCGACCGTGCGGACCACCGCCGTCCTCGACGCCGTCGGCGACCGGGGCTACCGGCTGGTCAACGCCGTCGTCGGCGCCGTCGCCCAGACCTTCTACACCGCCGCGTCCGCGCTGGGACTCGGCGCCGGTGTCGCCCTCGGCTTCGACAACATCTCCTACATCGAGGAGCTGGGGCTCGAAGGCACCGGGGAGGCTCCCCTGCTGATCATGCTGCTGGGCAACGAGCGCCCGCAGCCCGCCGACTTCCGCTCCGAGCTCGTCTGACCCGGGGGAATCCGCCGTGACACCCACATCCAGCTGGCAGCCCGGCCGCCGCTTCCTCCTGCGGGTGGCCGGGCTGCCCGTCGAATCCGTACGTGACCTGCGCTGTCCGGAGACCGCCCGCTGGGCCGACCGGGTCCTCGCCGCCGAGCGGGACCTCGTCGAGCGCGGCTCCGAACTCAGCGACCTGCTGCACGCGTTGGTGCCGGCCGGCGGCGCCGGTCGTCGCCTACTGCTCACCCTGCGCCGCGACGTGTTCAACAACCGGCTGCCGGCCCACTCCGCCGCCGCACTCGAACTGCTCGCGGAACTCGACCCGGCCCTGGCCCGGCAGACGGGACAGTGGCTGGAGGAGCGCCGCGCACTGACCGAACTGCTGGGCGCAGGAGGAGACTTGCTCGGCGCCGAACTCGCCCGTTCGCGTGCGGCGTTGCGTGGACTCCTGACGGAGGACCGGCTGCGGCACGGGCTGCTGCTCGCCTCGCCGACCCTCGAAGCGCGGCTGGGCCCGTACCTGCGGCTGGACGCGGTCGCCCGGCCCGACAAACGGCTGCGCAAGGTGGAGCGTTCGGTGCTGTCGTACGTCTACCGCACGGCGTGCAAGACCAGCCCCTTCAGCACCTTCACCGGTGTCGCGCTCGGTGAGTTCGGCGAGGGCGCCGATCCGGGGCTGCGGGTGCGCGACCGGTGGCGGGGCCGGGTGCGGCTGAACGTGGTCGTGCTGGCGCGCCTGGCCGAACTGGTGCTCGCCGCGGCGGAGTTGCGCGCGGATCTGCCGGTGCGGCTGGCCTCCGGGTGGGGCGGCGACGACCGCCGGGTGCGGTACGTGCGCCGCTGGGTGACCGCGGGCGACGACGACGCGGCGGTCACCTTCGACGCGGTCAAGGACCGGCTGTTCTTCCTGCGTCGCAGTGGCACCCTCGACCGGCTCATCGCCCTGCTGGGCGAACGGGACCTGCGCTACCGGGAGGTGGTCGACTGGCTGTGCGCCGAGCACGGGGCGGACGCCGAACTGGGTGAGGCCTACGTCGCCGCGCTGCTGCAACTGGGCATGCTCCGGGTGCCGTGCCTGGACACCGATGTGCACACCGGCGACCCCCTGGCCGCCTTCCGGGACAGGCTGCGCGCACTGGACCGACCCTGGGCGGACACCCTCGCGGCCGAACTCGACGACGCGGTCGCGCTGTTGGCGTCGTATCCGGACGCGGACACGGCCGGGCGGAGGGCGCTGCTGAGCGCGGTGCGCGCCTGCCTGGAGCGGGCACAGCGGCTGCTGGGCGCGGCGGACGTGTCGCTGCCGCAGACGCTGGTGTACGAGGACGCCGACGCGGGCGCCGACGTGTCGATCGGCCTGGGCGCCTGGACGGGGGCGGACGGCGGGGCGCTGCGCTCGGTGGAGCGGATCCTGCCCGCGTTCGACCTGACCCTCGCACAGCGCGTGACGTTCAAGGGGTTCTTCCTCGCCCGCTACGGCAGGGGCGGCCGGTGCGACGATCTGCTGGGCCTGGTGCACGACTTCCACGAGGACTTCTTCGACCAGTACCTGTCCTTCAGCGCCAAGCGCGTCCCCTTCGACGCGCGGGGCGAGTACGTGCCGGAGGAGAACTGGCTGGGGCTCGCGGAGATCAGGACGCTGGACCGGGGCCGGCGGACGTTCATCGACCGGATGCGAGCGCTGTGGGCCGCGCACACCGGCCCGGGCGACCTTGAGCTGCCGGAGGAGCACCTCGACGAGGTGGCGGCCGAACTAGCCGGTCTCAGCGCCCCGTTCACCCCGCAGAGCCACCATCTTCAGCTCACCTCGGAGGGCGGTGAGGCGCTGATGGTGCTCAACCGGTCCTACGGGGGTGTGTCGTTCCCGTTCAGCCGGTTCACGCATGTCTGGGACGAGCCGTCCGGGCCCGGTCTGTCCGGGCCGCTGCGTGAGCAGTCCGCGCGGCTCGCCCCGCCGGGAGCGGTGCTCGCGGAGGTGACCGGCGGTCCGGTCACCAGCAACCTGAACCTCCACGGGCGGCTGACGGACTACCAGATCGTGTGTCCGGGGGAGGCGAGTTCCGTGCCGGAGGACCGGCGCATCCCCCTCACCGACCTCCACCTGCACCACGACGAGGACGCCGACCGGCTGGTGCTGCGCTCGCAGCGCCTGGACCGCGAGGTCCTCCCGGTCTACCTGGGCTATCTGGTGCCGCTCGCCCTGCCCGAGACGGCCCGCACCCTGCTGCTGCTCTCCCCCACGTCACTGGCGCCGCTCGACGTGTGGGCCGGAGTCCCGCAGGGTCCCGCACACGGGGGCGTGACCCGCCGTCCGCGGGTGCGCCACCGGAACCTGGTCCTCGCCCGGCGCTGCTGGACCACCACCGCGGCCTCGCTGCCCACCCTGCCCGCCGGCTCCCCGGAGTCCGAGGTGTTCCTGGCCTGGCGGCGCTGGCGCCGCGAGCACGAACTGCCGGAGCGGGTCTTCGCGACCGTCTCCACCGGTCCCCGGGGCGGGGCGGGCGCCAAGCCGCAGTACGTCGACTTCGACAGCCCGCTGTCGCTGGCCGCGTTCGAGGCGCTGGTGAAGTCCCCCGAGGACCGGGTGGAACTGCGCGAGATGCTCCCGGCCGAGAACGGCCTGCACGTCGTCTCCGAGCGGGGCAGCCATGTGGCGGAACTGTCCGTGGAGACCTTCACCCACACCCCTCGCACCCAGGAGCACGCCCCATGTCCGAGCTGACCCCCTCCCCCGGCGCGTGGCAGGCCGTCCACGTCTTCTACGCCGCCAACCCGCAGCCGCTGCTGGTGAACTGCGTCGGCCCGCTGATCTCCGAACTCCGCGAGGACGGGCTGCTCGCCGGGCACTTCTTCATCAACTACTGGCTGGAGGGCCCGCACGTCAGGCTGCGGCTGCGGCCCGTGTCCGAGGAGGCGACGGCCGAGGTGCGCCGCCGCGCCGAAACGGCGATCGCCGCCTTCCTGCGGAGCAGGCCCGCCCTGTACGAGGTGGACTCGGGGTTCCTCAACGAGTTCTACAACGCCCTGTTCGAGATCGAGTTCCCCGAGGGTGAGCGCGGGGACTTCATGGGCGAGGACGGCCGGATGCGGCTGCGGCCCAACAACTCCCAGTCGTACGAGCCCTACGAGCCCGAGTACGGCAAGTACGGCGGTCCGGCGGGCGTCGAGCTGGCCGAGTGGCACTTCGCGCACTCCAGCGATCTCGTCGTCGAGGCGTTCGGCACGATGAACCTGCACCTGCGGACCGTACTGCTGGGCACCTCGGCGCAGTTGATGATGGTGATGGCGGGCTGCTTCCTGCCCGACGACGGTGAACTCGCCGACTACCTGGACCGCTACTACGAGTTCTGGCACAAGGCGTTCCCGGACACGGGGTTCATCGGCTCCACGGAGTACGACCGCAGCTACAGCGAGCTGGCCCCGCGGCTGGGCCGCCGTTTCAAGGAGATCCGCGCGGCCGTCACCGACGGGCGGCTCGACCGGCTGCCCGCCTTCCTGCGCGGCTGGGCCGCGCACTGCCTGGAGCTGCGCGAGCGGGCGGTGGCGCTGGCCGAGGCCGGGGAGCTGGTGTTCCGTTCCTGGGACGGCACCCGCGACGAGCGGGTCACCGACCCGGCGGTCGCTCTGCCCCTCCTCCTCTCCCCGTACATGCACATGACCAACAACCGGCTCCATGTGACCATCCGCGACGAGGCGTACCTCTCGCACATCCTCGGCCGGGTGCTGCGCGCGGGTGCCGTGGCGGACGCGGAGGCGGCGTCATGAGGCCGCCGGAAGCCGCCGGGCTCCTGTCCCAACGGCCGCGGCTCAGGCCGGAGATCCTGCTCAGCCCGCCGCTGCTGCGCGGTCCCGACACGGTCCATCTCATCAAGGACCCGCTGGACGGCGCCTCCTTCGAGGTGGGCCCGAAGGAGTACTTCCTCATCTCCCGGCTGGACGGGGAGCGGGATCTGGAGGAGATCGGCGCCGACTACGCGGCCGCGTTCGGACGGCGCCTGGGCGAGGCCAACTGGCGCCAGCTGCTGGGCCTGTTGGGCGCCAAGCGGCTGCTGGCCGGGGCAGCGGCCCACGAGGCGGCCGACACCTCTGGCGGACCGTCCCTCACCGGCACCCTCCTGCGCGGCAGCCTGCGCCTGGTCGCAGACGCCCAGGCCACCACCACCCGCCTGCACGGCGTGCTCCGCCCGCTGCTGCGCCCGAGCGTGCTGCTGGCGCTGCTGGCACTCTGCCTGGCCATGGAGGCCGTACTCGCCGCATCGGCCGGCACGCTGCTCAGCGACACCGGGTGGCTGCTGCGTCAACCGGTCGCGCTGGTAGGCGTGTTCACGCTGCTGTGGCTGAGCACCGCCGGCCATGAGCTCGCGCACGGCATCGCGGCCCGTCACCACGGAGGCACCGTCGGTGAGATCGGGCTGCGCTGGCGGCTGCCCGTGGCGATCATGTACTGCCGGGTGGAGAACTACCGCTTCCTCGCCCGCCGACGGCACCAGTTGGTGATCGGCGCGGCCGGCGCCTTCGCCAACCTGCTGTTCCTGCTGCCGTTCGCCGTGTGGTGGGCGGCGCTGGAGACGGACGACCCCACCCGCCGCGTCCTGTCCGGGCTGCTTCTGCTCGGCAGCGCCCAGGCGCTGGTCAACCTGCTCCCGCTGCCGCCGCTCGACGGCTACACCATGCTCGCCCACGCCCTCGGCGTGTCCGGGTACGCGCCGCAGAGCGCGCGCTACCTCAGACTGCGGCTGCGCGACCGGCGGGCCGCGTCCGCCTACCCGCGCCGGGCGCGGGTGCTGTACCTGGCATACGGGATCGGCTCGTCCGTTCTGGTCTGTCTGCTCGCGGCCGGTGCCGTCACCGCCGCGATTGTCCTGCTGACCCCCTGACGGGCCTGTCCCGAGGAGCTGTCCCATGACGGAGACGGAAACCGTGCCGGCGGACTCCGGCCACCCCGCGGCGGACGCCGCCATCGACGTCGAGGGGGTGAACAAGCGGTACGGCGCACGGCAGGCGCTGGACGGGGTGTCGCTGCGGATCGGCCGCGGCGAGTTCTTCGGCGTGCTCGGGCCCAACGGAGCAGGCAAGACGACCCTGTTGGAGATCACGGAGGGCCTGCGCCGGGCCGACTCGGGCACGGTCCGGGTGCTCGGCCGCGCCCCCTGGCCCCGGGATGTGGCGCTGCTGCCGCGGATCGGCGTACAGACCCAGTCCTCGGCGTTCTTCGTCCGGCAGAAGGCGCGTGAGCATCTGGCGACGGTGGCCGCCCTCTACCGCGCGGACCGGTCCGCGGTGGCGCGCACCCTGGAGTCGGTCGGGCTGACCGGGCAGGCGGACGTGCGGGTGGAGAACCTCTCCGGCGGTCAGCGCCAGCGGCTCGCCATCGCCTCGGCCCTCGTCCACGACCCCGAACTCATCTTCCTGGACGAGCCGACGGCCGCCCTCGACCCGCAGGCGCGCCGGGATCTGTGGGACGTGCTGCGCGGTCTGAAGGCCGCGGGCCGCACCATCGTCTACACCACCCACCACCTCGACGAGGCGGAAGCGCTGTGCGACCGCGTGGCGATCCTGGTGGAGGGCCGGATCACGGCGCTGGACACTCCGCGCGGGCTGGTCGCGGCGGCCGACGCGCCCACCTCGGTGCTCCTGCCCCCGGACCGGATGACGCTCGCCGAGGCGGCCGCGCTGCCCGGCGTCGACCGTGCCGAACTGCGGGGCGGCAGCCTCGTCCTGGAGACCCGGCGGTCCGGTCGGGTCCTGTCGGCGCTGGACGCGGCGGCGGGCCTGGACGGGGTGCAGACCCGCACCGCCTCCCTGGAGGACGTCTACCTCCAGCTGACCTCCCCGACCCGATCCGCCGACGCACCGCGTCCGCACCCCCCGACCGCCGAGAACACGGAGCACCGGGCATGAGCGCCTACGGGGCACTGACCTCCGCCGGATACCGGGCCCAGGTCCGGGACGCCGCCACCCTCTTCTTCACGTTCGCCTTCCCGCTGGTCTTCCTGGTGGTCTTCGGGCTGATCTTCAGCGGCCAGGACGTGGCGGAGACGGGCCGTCCCTACATCTCCTACATCGCTCCGGGAGTGATGTCCTGGGGCGTGGGCAACGCGGCCGTGTTCGGCATCGCGTTCACGCTGATGCAGTGGCGCCGGGACGATCTGCTGCGCCTGATCCGTATGACGCCGACGAGCCTGCCCACCGTCCTGGCCTCCCGCTACGTGCTGGCGCTGGCCGTCGGTGTGGTGCAGGCGGTGGTGTTCGTCGCGGTGGCGCTGCTGCCGCCGTTCGGCCTGGAGCTCGACTCCCGCTGGCCGCTGGCCCTGCCGGTGCTGCTGCTGGGCATCACGGCGTTCCTCACGATGGGCGTGATCATCGGCTCGTACGCGGACACCCCGGAGGCCGTCGCCGCCATCGCGAACTTCCTGATGGTGCCGATGGCGTTCCTGTCCGGTTCGTTCCTGCCGCTGGACATGATGCCGTCGTGGTTGCAGACGGTGTCCCTGGCGCTGCCGCTGCGCTACTTCAACGACGCCGTCACCGCCTCCCTCTCCGGCTCGGGCGGTCTCGGGGACATCGCGGTCGACTGCGGTGCGCTGGCCGCCTTCACCGTGGTCTGCGCGGCCGTCGCGCTGAGGACCTTCCGCTGGAGCAGCCGCACATGACCACGACGTCGACCGAGGGGCTGCCGCTGGAGGCGGCCCGGCAGCTGCTGCGCGACGAACTGGCCGAGCGGCGTCCCGCGGACCGGGTGCCCTCCGTGGTGCCGATCGGGGCGCGCGACGTGCTGGGCGGGACCGCCGGGGACCCGTGGGCAGCCGAACGCCCTTGTGCCACAGTGCATGTGACGGTCCGGCAGATCCTGGTGGGCCCGTGGGGCGGCGACCAGGACCGGCGCGCCTGCGGGACCTGTCTGGCGATGCGCTGGCAGCGGCTGCGCTCCCGTACCGAACGCGACGCCCTGGAGACCGGCAGCCCCCGCACCCTCGCCCCGCACTGGCCCGCGCAACCCGCCTTCCTCGCCGACGCCGTGAACCTGCTGCACGAGGCCGTCGTGGACCGCGCGCACGCCGTCCCGCCCGGCGCGACACCCGCCGACCGGTCGCTGCCGCAGGTGTCGTGCCTGGACACGGCGACGCTGACGATCCGCACGTACCCGCTGTACGCCGACCCCCTCTGCCCGCACTGCGGCACCCACGGACCGGACACCTCGGACTCGGCCCGGCTCGCCCTGCTGCCCCGGCCGAAGCCCGCCGCCGATGTCTACCGGCTGCGCCCGGCGTCCTCCTACCCGCTGGCGCCGGACGCGCTGGCGAACCCCGTCACCGGGCTGCTCGGCTCGGGGACCTGGCTCAACGTGACCTCCCCCACCACCGCACCGGTCGCGGGCAGCGTCTTCATGCGCGGCTACGCCGGACTGACCGACGTCACCTGGAGCGGCCAGGCCAACGGATTCTCCGCCAGCCGGAACCTGGCCTTCCTGGAAGGGCTGGAACGCTATGCCGGCACGCACCGGCGGCGCGGCACCGAACTGCTGACGGCGTCCTTCAACAGCCTCGGCCAGGACGCGCTCGACCCGGCCTCCTGCGGTTTCTACGCCCCCGAGACCTACCGCGACGACCCACTCGTCGACCCCTTCGACCCCGACCGCCCGATCCCCTGGGTGTGGGGCTACTCGCTGCGCGACGAACGTCCGCTGCTCGTGCCCGCCCGGCTCGTCCACTACAGCGCCGGGCTCGCCGCGGACAACTTCGTCTTCGAGTGCTCCAACGGCTGCGCCATCGGCGGCTGTCTGGAGGAGGCGGTCCTCGGCGGGCTCCTCGAACTGATCGAGCGCGACGCCTTCCTGCTCGCCTGGTACGGCGGAACCCCGCTCACCGAGATCGACCTCACCGCGGTCGGCGACCCGACCGTCCGCGCCATGATCGACCGGGCCGCGCTCCAGGGCTACGACGTGCACGCATTCGACAACCGGATCGACCTCGCGGTGCCCGTGGTCACCGGCCTCGCGGTGCGCCGGGACGGCGGAGCCGGGCTGCACTCGTTCGGCGCCGGCGCCTCGCTGGACCCGACCGCCGCACTGGAGGGCGCCCTGTCGGAGGTGCTGACGTACATCCCGCACCTGCCCGGGCAGGTGGCGGACCGGCGCGGCGAACTGGAGGCGATGGCCGCCGACTTCACGAAGGTCCTGCACCTCAAGGACCACGCCCAGCTCTACGGCCTGCCCGAGACGGCAGCACATGTGAGGCCGTACCACCAGCCACGCGCCGTCCTGCCGCCCGCCGAGATCTACGCGGAGTGGGAGGCCACCGGACGGCCGCGCACCGGCGACCTCCTCGACGACGTGGCCCTGTGCCGCGACGAGCTGGTGCGCGCGGGCCTGGATGTGATCGTCGTCGACCAGACCACTCCGGAGCAGGAGCGGATGGGACTGCGGACGGTCTGTGCGCTGGCTCCGGGCCTGCTGCCGATCGACTTCGGGTGGACGCGCCAACGCGCCCTGCTGATGCCGAGGTTGCGGACCGCGGCGCACCGCGGCGGGCTGCGCGCCACGGATCTGGCGGAGCACGAGATCCGACGGATCCCGCACCCCTTCCCCTGACCAAAGTGCGACGGCCGGGCCCGGCCCGCCCCCTCCCCCCCGCCGGGGGGCGGCGGCCGAGCCCTGGGCGAGCGGCTCCCGATCGGCGGGCAGCACCAGCCGGTAGGGGACGCAGCTAACAT